>CADECO010000099.1:12398-15825 GCA_902825905.1 uncultured beta proteobacterium | reverse complement strand
AAATGAGCTGGAAGATCAGGCTTGATCCTACACCTGGGCAGCTCGCGCGAATGCGAGCTACCGCCCCGGCGACGGGTTGACCTCCTTCACCATGATGCCGTGCTTCGCCGCGTAGGTCTTTCCGACCGTGATGAGCGCGCGATGCATCTCCTGGAACTTCGGCGCGTATTTCTCGGTGATCGTTCTGGTCAGCGCTGCGATCTTGTCGGGCGCGGCGTTCTCGTCATACAGCGCCGCGAGTTGCCGGTACTCGTTCTTGTACACCGGCAGCACGAATTCGTAGAGCGCGGTCGATGCCTGCAGCATCTCCCTGGTGTCGTCGGTGCTCTTGAGTGCCTTCACCTTGGCAAAGCTCGCTTCGATCGCGTCGAGTTTGTCCTTGAGGATCTCGGCGCGTTTCGCCGGTGCGGTGGCGCCGGTCTTCGCATCAACCAGCTTCACACCCGGCGTGGCCAGCTGGTTGTGCATCACATCGCCGGCAAAACCGTAGAGCAGATTCACATTGAGTACGGCGCGGCTGAAGTACTGCTGTGGCGTCGTCGATTCGCACGCGACCAACAACAGGCTCAAGCAGCCAGCTAGAACACGATAGACGGCACGCGGCATTGTTCCCTTTCCTGTTCTGTTTCCGGGCAGCGCCAGGCCCGAAAATTATTGCACGACGAATGATGTGCGCTACACGCGAGAGACTCGACTCGTGGAGGTCGAGGTCGAAACGAGGAGATCCGGAAATCGCCTTGATGCTCGCGAGCAGCGCGATTGCGAATTGATCCATACTCCGGCGCCCGTACCATTCGGGCAATGTCGGAGGCGAACGTCAATGCGTACTATGCATGCATCCCTGGTTGCGCTGTTCCTTGCACTGACCTGTCTCAACGGCTGCAGCCTGGTCTCCTACGAACAGGGCCTGCAATGGCACCTGGATAACGAGGCGATGAAGAAGGAACTCGAACGGCAGGGGTTTCCGCAGTACTCACCGCCGCTGTAGCAGCAAGCCATCAGTCACCGACCACGGGATCCTGCGCGCCGGGTTGCGCGGCCGGCTTGGGCGGGACGACCAGCAGTTTGTCCACCCGATGCCGGTCCATGTCCATCACTTCGAAGCGGATGCCGCTCCAATCGAAGTGGTCGGTCACCTGCGGGATCCGGCCGAGCTGCATCATCACGAACCCGCCGACGGTGTTGTAGTCGGCTTCGGTTTCGCCCGGCAATGATTCGCTGATGTCGAGCACGTCCTTGAATCGCTCGATCGTGACCGCGCCGTCGATCAGCCATGAACCATCGGCGCGGCGCACGACGTCGAGATCCTTCACGTCCTCCACCGTGGCGATGTCACCGACCATCGCTTCCATCACGTCGTTGAGCGTCACCACGCCCTGAGTCTCGCCGTATTCGTTGACCACCAGCGCGATCGTCGCCCGATGCTTGCGGAACGCCTCGACCAGCTGCATCACGGTCAGCGAGTCGGGCACGAACACGGGCTTGGTCATGCGGCCGGCGATGTCGACCTTGCGGCCCGCCACCGCATCGTTGAACAGGATCTTGGTCTGCACGATCCCCTCGACGTGCTCGAGTCCGCCACGCACCACCGGGTATCGCGTGTGACCGCTCGCGACGATCCGCTCGATGTTCACGCCCGGACTTTCATCGAGATCGAGATATTCGATCTCACTGCGCGGAGTCATGATGCCGGTGACCTTGAGCTGATCGAGGCGGAACACGCGCGACACCAATGCCTGCTCATGGGCCTCGAACACGCCCGCCTCCGTGCCCTGCTCCATGAGCACCTTGATCTCCTCCTCGGTGACCGGCGGATGTGTGGCGCCGCCGATGCCGAACAAACGCAACACGCCCTCGGTGATCGACGTGAGGAAGCGGACGACCGGATGCGCGATGGTCGCGAGCATTCGCATCGGTCGCGCGACGGCGCTGGCGATCCCCTCGGGATTGACCAGCGCCAGCCGCTTCGGAATGAGCTCACCGATGATCAGCGCCGCGAGCGTGATGCATGCAACCACGATGATGATCGCCACCGTATCGGCGTAAGGCGCAATCGGCGCCCAGCCTGACAACCAGCGCGCGAACCCCGCGGCGAACGTGGCCTCACCGAACGCGCCGCTGGTGATGCCGATGACGGTGATGCCGACCTGGATCGTCGACAGAAACGCAGCCGGCTCGTTGGCCAGCGCGAGCGCGACCTGAGCACCCGGGCGATTCTCGTCGGCCCATTGCTGCAGCCGCGCCTTGCGCGAAGACACGACCGCCATCTCCGACATGGCGAACAGGCCGTTGAGGATAATCAGGAAAATCAGGATGAGCAGTTCCATCGTGCGTTCTACGTGCGGTCAGGGCCAGGCGCGTTCATCCGTGATCATCGGCGGTCGCCCCCTCACGAAACATCGACCACCTTCACGGACACCTTCTGCTCGCTGCGTCCGCGCAGGATGGTGAGCTCGGCCGTGCCACCGATGCCGACCTTGTCGATCTCGGCCGCGAATTCCGCGACGCTGCCGATCGGCTTGCCGTTCACCGCGACGATGATGTCGCCGATGGTGCCGGTGCGTTGATCGAATGGCCGCAGTTCCGCTTCCAGTGCCGGAGATCCGGGCGCAACACCGAGCACCGCCACCCCCGCAATGCCGAGCCGCGCAGCGTCGGTGGCCGCGATGCCGATCCCGGGTCGCGCCGCCTTGCCGCTCTTGATGAGCTGCGGAACGATGCGATTGACCAGGTCGACGGGGATCGCCAGACCGATACCGGCCGAGGAACCCGACTCCGACAGGATCGCGGTGTTGACGCCGATGAGCCGACCCGCGCTGTCGAGCAGGGGCCCGCCCGAGTTGCCGGGATTGATCGCGGCATCGGTCTGAATCGCGCCGGCGATCGCGCGCATGTCGGAGGTGGGCAGCGTGCGATCGAGCGCGCTGATGATGCCGGTGGTGAGCGTGCGCGACAGGCCGAACGGATTGCCGATCGCAAAGGTCGACTGACCGATGCGCAGGTCTTTCGATGCACCGACCGGGATCGGCCGAAGCGTGCCCGGTGGATCGATCAATCGCACCACCGCGAGGTCGTACTCCGGCGCAGCACCGATGATCTTCGCCGCGATCGGCTTGCCGGTGTCGAGTTGCACCTGCACGCGCTGCGCGCCGGCGATGACGTGCGAATTGGTGACGATATGCCCGGCGTTGTCCCACACGAAACCCGAGCCCGCACCCTGCGCCACCTGCGGACGCATCATCATGTCACTCTGCTGCAGCGTCTCGGTGAAGATGTAGGCCACCGACGGTGCCGCGGTCTCGAACAGCGCGATGGTGCTCTGTTCGAGCTGCGACAGCTCACCGCGTGCAGTGACCGTTCGCGGCGCGGCCTGCGACAGCGCGTAGTCACGGTAGATCTTTTCGCCGGCCCAGACCACGACCGCCAG
>CADECO010000099.1:7615-12298 GCA_902825905.1 uncultured beta proteobacterium | reverse complement strand
TCGCCGCCCAGCACCTGCCCGATGCGCCCGGTGCGCCAGCCGCCGAGCGCATCGCGCACCAGCGGTGAGGGCCGCTCGCGATAACGGCGCACGACGGTGTTCGCGCCGGCGCCGCCCGCTTGCAGGCAGGCGATGGCGTGATCGCGCTCGGAGCGGTTCACGCGCGGCTCGATCGGTTGCGGCACCACGCGCACGCGCGCTGTCGATCGATCAAAGCCGGCCTCGCTTTCAGGTACTTCGAGCACGTGCAGACCGCGCTCGCGCGAAAGGATCTGGTGCGCGCCGAATCCGCCGATCGACAAAATCAACAAGGTACCGTCGCCCGCATCCTTGCCATCGCTGAGCAGGCTCGCGCGCATGCGCCGTTTGCGCGCCCAGCCTTCGTACATCTGCAGCACGGTGCGCGCCCAGGCGGCGTCGCGATCAGCGCCGTGCTCGTTCGAACCGACCGGCTCCACCGCGAGATACACCTCGGCCGGGATGCCCGCATCGAGATCGGTGAGCGCGGCCTTCAACAGATACACCTGCTGGGCGAGATTCGACACCACTGAGCCCGGCACGCGCGTGCGCTGTCCGCCATGTTGATCGAGCCGTCGCAACAGCGAACGTGCGGTGTCGGCACCGGCTTCGATGCGGTCCATGCGCTCCATGCGGTCGACCACCTGGAAGCGTCCGGCCGATTCCCAGAAGCCGAATCCGTTGATCTGCTGCAGAAGCTCCTGCTTTTCGTTGCACCAACCCTCGCCTTCGACCCGATCGAGCAGCGCGGCAACCTCCGCATCGAGTTGCACTTTTTCGTCTTCGACTCCGCGAGGTGCGAGGATCAGGCGGGCGAGCGGCGCAGTGCTCGCCTCGGCATCCGATGCCGGCGCCAGCACCGCCGGCTGCTCGGACGCGTCGGGATCGACGAACTCGACCTGGATCGATGCGCCGTTGCTCTTCACGAACAGAAACTGATCGCCCTGCGGAAAGCGATGCTCGACGATGGTCATCGCGATCGGCGCGAGCACGTGCTCCTCGATCGCGCGCCGCAGCGGACGGGCGCCCATGTCGGGCGTGAAGCCGCGGTCGAGCAGGAATTCGATCGCCGATTCCTCCCACTCCACCGCCCAGTCGCGACTGCGAAAGCCGCGCCGCTGCAGCACGTTGCGCAGTTCCTTCTTGAGGATGTCGCGCATCACCGCACGCGACAGCGGCCGGAACACCACGACGCGATCGAGCCGGTTGACGAACTCCGGTCGGAACGTGCTGCCGATGGCGCGCGTGACCTGCGCCTCGCTGTACGCGCCGTCGCCGTGGGTGAACCCCAGGCTCGCGCCGCGATGATCGGTCGCGCCGATGTTCGAAGTGAGAATGATGATGCTGTGGCGAAAGTCGGCGAGATTACCTTGGGCATCCGACAGTCGCCCGTCGTCGAACACCTGCAGGAACAGATCCCACACGCGCGGATGCGCCTTCTCGAATTCATCGAGCAGCACCACCGAGAACGGCTGCTTGCGGATGCGATTGACCAGCGCGTTGGTCTCCGACTGTTCGCCGCCGTCGCCCAGGATGCGCACCAGCGAATGCGACTCCTGGAACTCGCTCATGTCGAGGCGGATCATCCGATCGGTCGAGCCGAACAGGAATTCGGCGAGCGACTTGGCCACTTCGGTCTTGCCGGTGCCGGTGGGGCCGGCGAACAGGAACACGCCGATCGGCCGATGCGGATCGGTGAGTCCGGCCTTGAGCATGGCGATGCGATCGATCAGGCATTGCACCGCGACTGGTTGACCCATCACGCGCGCGGCGAAGTGTTCGCGCAGGCTCGCCGGCTCCAATCCTTCGCGATCGTCGACGACGCGGCGGGGCAGCCCGGTGAGCTCGGTCAGTGAATCGAACAGATCATCACGCGTCATGCTCGTCGCGTTGTTGGTGAGCAGCCGCGCGCGGGTGTGGGCAAGCAGGTCGAGCACGCTGCCGGGCAACGCCCGCTCGGTGAGGTAGTGGCGTGCGATCTCCATCGCTTCGCTCGCCAGACCCGGGGCGATCGCAAGCGCGGCCGCCTCGGCGCCGAGCCAGCGTGTCACCAGCTCCGCCGCTTCATCCGGCGAGGCGGGGTCGATCACCAGACTCTTGAACGCCACGCGCAGCCGCGGCCGCTGCTGCAGCACACGCTCCAACGCAGCCGGTTGCGTCTCGCCGATCACGCACAGGCGTCCGGCCTCGACCGCGGGCATGACCAGATCGAGCACGCCGGTGGGGCTGTAGCGATGCCGGCCGGAGTAGAAGTACTCGTGGAAGTTGGGCATGTACCAGACCACGCGCCGGCCGACGTCGAGCTCGCGCAGCAGCTTTTGCATGCGTTGTTCCAGCTCGCCGATGTAGACCTGGCCGGCCAGGACTTCACTGGCGGACGACTCGAACACCGTCCAGCCCGAGGTGACGAGGGCGTTGCCGATGCGCCGGAACATGCTCGTCTTGCCCACGCCGGGCTCGCCGACGATGAGAAACGACGCGGGCGGACTTTTTCGGATCGCCTCGTACACCGCGCCAACGCCGGCATTCATCCAGTCGGTATCGATGACCTTGGGCGCATTCGGATCATCGCGCCACAACCTGCCGATCGATGTGAGAAACGCGAAGTCGACGCGCGTGGCCTGCCAGGCGGCGAGCTGCCCGTTGAGCGTCACCACGTGTTCGGTGGTGAGCTTGGCGAGCAGCGCTTCGAGATCGCGCAGCGACTTGCCCGGATACGCATCGAGCGCGTCACCCAACTCCGGCTGCTCACCGTCTTTGATGCGCGCGTCGATCAGATCGCTCACGAACGTGGGCATGAGCGGGTTGTCGGCCCACCAGTCGGGTGCTTCCATCAGCGCGGCACCGATGATCGGCCGGTCGGCGCGCGCGACGAAGAAGCGGAACAGAAAGAAATCGGTCCACACCCGCGCGAACCGCAGCGCGCCGATCAGCCGCGGCGTAGCGGAGGCACTATCTTCGCGCTGGGCGAGCGCGGCACCTGCCATGGCGGCGAGCTGCGAGTTCGCACCGATCGCGAAATTGATGAGCTGATCGAGCGGCATCTGCGCATCGACCATACGCGCCACGCCGGCGCGAAAGTGCTCGTTCGACTCAAGATCCTGCGGATGCGCACTCTGGTCGTAGAACTCGCTCATCGCCGCGGCGAGATCCTGCAGCGACATGGCCGAGAGCTCCGAGCTCGCAGCCGGTGATGGCGATGGCGCGATCGCGGGCGATTCGGTCGCAGGTGGTGCAATGGCTGGCGGCTCGATTGCGGCAGGTGAGGCCGATGCAGGATCGGCGGGTGGACGCGTCGCGTCGTTGTTGCGCAGCAGCGTGCGCGCGATGCGCCATACGACGAGCGCGACGACGGCGATCGCGATGAGGGCGGTCAGTGCGTCCATGCTGCGTGCAGCTCCGTTCCGATCCGCTCAAGCCATCGCCAGGCGCATCGAGCCGCGTCGCAGCAGCCACCACGCAATCGCCAGGTTGAGCACGTTCCAGCCGATGCCATTGATGAACGCGGCACGATACGAACCGGTGAGATCGAACACGGCACCGGTCATCCAGCCGCCCAGCGCCATGCCGAGCAGCGACGCGGTCATGACGATGCCCACTCGCATACCAACCTCGCGCGTGGAGAAGTGTTCGCGTACCAGCACCGCGTAGGCCGGCACGATGCCGCCTTGCACCAGCCCGAACAGCGCCGAGATCAGATACAGCGGCACCAATCCGTCGAAAGGCAGGAACAGCAACAGCGCCAGGCCCTGCAGTGCCGAGCCGATCAACAGCGTGCGCAGCGCACCGATGCGATCGGAGATCATGCCCGCGCCGATGCGGCTGATCACGCCGCAAGCGAGCATCAGCGCGAGCATCTCCGCACCGCGCGTGGCGCCGTAGCCCAGATCGACGCAGTACGCGACGATGTGCACCTGCGGCATCGCCATCGCCACACAGCAGCTCAGCGCCGCCAACGCGAGCAGCGTCTGCAGCATGCCCGGTGTGAATCCGAGCGGACGCTCGCTCGTGCGCGCAAGGCCCGCACCATCGGATGCATGTGCGCCTGGCGCGGTGCGTGTGCCCAACAGCATCGAGAGCGGCAGGATCGCAACGATCGTCACGGCAGCAGTGGCCAGATAGGTGCTGCGCCAGCCGATGGTGTCGAACAGGTACTGCGTGATTGGCGGCCAGATCGCGCCCGACACGTAATTGCCGCACGCGCAGATCGCCACGGCGATACCGCGGCGACGCAGAAACCAGTGGGAGATGTCGGCGATGAGCGGCCCGAAGAAGGCGGAACTGCCCAGCATGCCGATGAACACCAGATGGATCAGCCCGACCTGCCACAGCGACTTGGCGAACGCTCCGAGCACGAAGCCGATCGCCAGCGACACCGCGCCGATCACGATCGGCACGCGCACGCCGAACCGATCGGACAGCCGCCCCATGATGATCGCGCCGATCGCGAAGCCGAGCGTGGTGGCGGTATAGGGAATCGCTGCGTCAGCGCGCGACACGCCGAACTCGGCCTGCACCTGCGGCACCGCAACGCTCGCGATCCACATTGCGGCCGTGCCGACCGTACCCAGTGCCAGCATCAGGCCGAGCCGCGTCCAGGCGTAGTTCGAATCGAATCGGGAGGCATCCACGCGGCGATGATCGCACAAGACGCAGCGGTGCCGA
>CADECO010000099.1:0-7515 GCA_902825905.1 uncultured beta proteobacterium | reverse complement strand
CGCGCTCCGCTGTGCTAACTTCAATCGCCCTCGCAACGGATCGCACGATGACGCCCAAGTCCCGCAACCGCTCCAACTCCGCCTCGATACTGCGCACGCTCGCGACGGCCGCGCTGTCGCTCGCCTCGTTCACGGCAATCGCTCAAACGGAGTTTCCGACCCAACCGGTGCGGCTCGTCGTGCCGTTCCCACCGGGCGGATCGAACGACATCATCGCCCGTGCGATCGCGTTGCGTATGACCGATTCGCTCGGCAAGCCGGTGATCGTAGAGAACAAGCCGGGCGCCGGCGGCGTGATCGGCGCCGAGTTCGTTGCGCGCGCCATACCCGATGGCCACACGCTGCTGTTCAGCTCCAGCTCGTTTTCGGTGACGGCCGCGACGCGCAAGCTGCCCTACGACGCGATCAACGACTTCACCGGCGTCGCTTCGGTGGGGCGTGGGCCGATGATGATCATCGTGCATCCGGCGCTGCCGGCGCGCTCGATCAAGGAATTGATCGATCTGGCGCGCGCCAAGCCCGGCTCGCTCAACTACGGCACGCCCGGCAACGGCAGCATCAATCACCTGGGGATGGAGCTGTTCGCGCACGCAATGAAGCTCGATCTGGTGCACGTGCCGTACAAGGGCATCGCCCCGGCCGTGAACGACACGGTCGGCGGACAACTGCAGGTGGGCATGGCGAGCCTGCCATCGGCGTATCAATTCGTGAAGGCGGGCAAGCTGCGCGCGCTCGCGGTGACGGGCGAAACGCGCATTCCCGGTGCACCGGAGATTCCGACACTCAAGGAACAGGGCATCAGCGACGCACAGGTCGATCTGCGCTGGGGCGTGCTCGCACCGGCCAAGACGCCGCGTCCGGTCGTGGTGAAGCTGCACGCCGAGATCCGCCGCGCCGTCGACAGCAAAGACCTGCGCGAGATGCTCGAACGCGAGGGCGCGGCGATCACGCCGATCTCCCCCGAAGCATTCCATCAGGACATCGTGCGCGAAGTGAACACCTGGAAAGCGTTCGCCGAGCAGACGAAGATCAAGCTCGACTGACTCCGCGACGCAACCGGGTTGTGCGGCAGCGCGGGTGACTCCGCGGGACAGCTCCGTCTGGCGCGGGAGTGCCTTGCGTCACCCCGACGAACGGGTTATACGAGCGCGCATGGAGACGCGAACTTGACGCCCGATCCGCACGCCGGCGGCCCCGACGCACGCATGGGTGCAACGCCTGCCCCCGAGATCACCGTCATCCAGACGGTGGAATCGGAGGCGCAGCGCACGACCATCGTCGCGCTGGGCATCCTGATCCTGTTCGCGATCGGCCTGGCTACCTACTTCGGTGCGAAAAACGCGTTGCGCGAGCTGCGCGGCGACGGCATCGAGGCGCTGCGCGACGCGCAGGTGAACGCGCTCAACCTGTGGGTGCGTAGCCGCATCGCCGCGGCCGAGGGCTGGGCGGGTGAGCCGGCTCTGCGCGAAGCGGTGAGCGGGCTCATGGCGATCGTCGACGAACGCGAACGCAACGGCTGCAAATCGGCGTTCGCCGCGCGGGCCGCCGAATCATTGCGCCCGGCGATGCACGAGCGCGGCTTCAACTCGTTCAGCGTGATCGATCGCAACGGCGTCGTGGTGGTGGCGAGCAATCCGGCCGTGTGCGGGGCGCGGCTCAATCCGGCGCAGTTTCTCGCCCGGCTCGATCAGGTGTTCGGGGGCAAACCGGCATTCATCCGGCCGCATCTGGATGATGAGCGCTTCGCGGACGCGTCCGTGCGCAGGCTCGCCGAGCCGTGGGTGTGGTTCGACGTGCCGCTTCGCAATCGCGACGGACGCACCGTCGCGGTGTTGAGTCTGGGCGAACCGGCCCGCACGCAGTTCGCGCAGTTGTTTGCGCCCTCGGGCCTGGGGGAGTCCGACGAGATCTACGCTTTCACGCCCGAAGGGGTGGTGCTCTCGGAACTGCGCCACCCGGAGAAGAACCGCGAAGCGCACGTGCTGCGCGATGCATCGCTTGCACGGAGCACGCTCAATGTCGAGCTGCGCGATCCGGGCGGTGACCTGCTCGGTGGTTTTCATTCGGCTACCCCGACCGCCGAACAGCCGTTGACGCGGCTCGCTGCGATCGCGGTCGCGGCGCAGAAACGCACTGCCGCTTCGGAGCAGCGCGGGGTGCTGATCGAACCGTATCGCAACTATCGCGGCAGCGACGTGATCGGCGCATGGCGCTGGCTGCCCGAGTATCAGTTCGCGATCGCGGTCGAGATCGAGGAGGCCGAGGCTTACGCGCCGCTCAAGACGCTGGAGCGCGCCTTCGCGATCGTGCTAGGGCTGTCGGTCGCCGCAAGCGTCGGCGTGCTGATCTCGGTGCTCTCGGCGATTCGCGAGCGGCGCCGCTTCGGCACGGTGCGGCGGCTTGGCCGCTACACGCTGCTCGAGCGGATCGGCGAAGGTGGCATGGCGAGCATCTATCGCGGCCGGCACGAGCTGCTCAAGCGCCCGATCGCGATCAAGATCCTCAAACGCGATGCCAACGACGAGCTGATCGCGCGCTTCGAGCGCGAAGTGCAACTGGCAAGCCGGCTCGGGCACCCGAACACGGTGGAGATCTTCGACTACGGCCGCACGCGCCAGGGCGAGTTCTACTACGTGATGGAGTATCTCGACGGCATCACCATCGCGCAGCTCGTCGGCCGCACCGGCCCGCTTCCGATCGGCCGCGTGGTGTTCTTCATGCGCCAGATCACCTCGGCGTTGAAGGGCGCGCACGGCACCGGGCTGGTCCATCGGGACATCAAGCCCGAGAACATCATGACGTGCGTGCGCGGCGGCGAGTACGACGTCATCAAGATCCTCGATTTCGGGTTGGTGAAGAGCATCGAGGAAAAGCATACGCGCGACATCACCCGCTCGGTGCTACGCATCCTGGGCACGCCGGTGTACATGTCGCCCGAGCGGTTCGATGACCCCGGCACCACCGATGCTCGAGCCGATCTCTACGCGCTGGGCGCCGTGGCGTACCTGATGCTCACCGGCAAGCGTCTGTTCGCCGGACTGTCCGGCGAGGATCTGCAGCATCACATCCGCTACGTCATGCCGCCGCGACCTTCGACGCTCGTCGACCCGGCGTCTTCACCGGCATCGATCCCACCGGCGCTGGAGAATCTGGTGATGGACTGCCTGGCCAAGCGCCCGGGCGATCGACCCGCCACCGCCGACGCGGTGCTCGACGTGCTGCGCGGCATTGCGCTCGACCATCCGTGGTATCACCGCGATGCGGCCGAATGCTGGGCGCGCGAGCGCGCCGCAGAATCGAAGCCGACCGAAGCCGTCACGGCAGGCTGATCTTCGACTCTCTCACCAACCGCGAGATTGCACATGAGCACACGCATCTGGGATCAATTTCTCACCGAGCGCGACCAGCAGGTGTTCGGCACCAGCGGCTACGGCGCGCGCCAGGGGTTCGGCAAGCGGCCTGCCTTGCTGGTCATCGACGTCAACTACTTCTTCTGCGGCGACAAGCGCGAGCCGATCCTCGAATCGATCAAGCGCTGGCGCAATTCATGCGGCGAAGACGCGTGGATCGCACTGCCGGTGCTGCAGCGCCTGATCGAAGCGAGCCGCGCCAAGGGCGTGCCGGTCATCTACACCACCGGCACCTCGCGCCCCGACCAGTGGAACCGCGGCTCGTGGGCCTGGAAGAACAACCGCACCCGCGAGGATGGCGCCTCGAAACAAGCGCAAGGCATCGACGGCCAGACGATCATGCCGCAGATCGCACCCGGCCCGCGGGATCTGGTGATCCACAAGGAAAAACCGAGCGCGTTCTTCGGCACGCCGCTGCTCTCATGGCTGGTGCTGCTGGGGTGCGACAGCCTGCTGGTGACCGGCACCACCACCAGCGGCTGCGTGCGCGCGTCGGTGCTAGATGCGTTCTCGAACAACTATCGCTGCAGCATCATCGAAGACGGCTGCTTCGACCGCTCACAGGCCTCGCACGCGATCAACCTGTGCGACATGCATGCGAAATACGCCGACGTGATCCACTCCGACGAGGCACTGTCGTTGCTTGCGGCATATCCGGCGGGGCAGTTCGAGCTGCCTTCGGGCGTGGGCTAGCTAGTCGAGTTGCTTCGCGCACTCACGCGCGGCGATCTCGGCGCTGAGCGGATAGTTACCGTCGCGCGCCACCACTTCCTGACCCTGGCGCGAGCAGATGAAGGTGAGCAGTGCGCGCGTCGCGCCGGCGAGCGGCTCACCCGGCTTCTTGTTGACGTAGATCGAGAGAAACCGCGTGAGCGGATAGCGGCCGCTCGCGGCGTCGGCCTGCGTCGGCGCGACGAACGGCCCGCCCTCCTTGGCAGCCACCGCGAGCAGATGCGTGCGTTGGGTCGCGTAGAAGTAGCTGGCGAAGCCGATCGCGCCGCGCTCCGCACCCACGCCCTGCACGATCGACGTCGACACCGGCTCGGCACGCAGATCCATCCGATAGTCGCCGCCGTTGAGCACCAGTTCGCGAAACAGTCCGTGCATGCCGTGCGTGCTGGCCGGACTCTTGATGGTGATCGGCATGTCTTGCCATTCGCCGGTCGCGCCGAGCTGGCCCCAGCGGCGCATCTCGGCACCGCCACGGCGCCGCGTGACCGAGAAGATGCTGTCGAGCTGCGCCAGGGTGACCCGCTCGATCGGATTGTCCTTGTGCACGTAGATCGCGATCGCATCGAGCGCCACGGTGACCCGCGTGGGCGGATAGCCGAATTTCTTCTCGAACACGGCGATCTCGTCACGATTCATCGGCCGGCTCATCGGCGCCAGGTCGGACTTGCCTTCCATGAGCGCCGGCATCGCGATGCCCGAGCCGCCGCCGACGACGTCGATCTTCACCTGCGGATGCAGCAGCTTGAAATCCCGCACCCAGCGATTGAGCAGGTTGCTCAAGGTCGACGAACCGATGCTGCGCACCGAGCCGTCGACGTCGACAGTGCGCACGTAGTCGGCAATGGCCGCATCGACCACCGGCCGCGCGGGCTCCGGTGGCGTCAAGGCACTCTTGTCCGCAGTTGTGTTGGGCGCCGTCGCCTTGCCCTGCGCGAACGCGGCGCCATGGAAGAGCGCAACCACCACCGCGGCGCCAACTGCCACGGCGCCGAAGCGCGCCATCCCTCGCATGCGTGCCATCGGGCCGATCCGATCAGGGTCGCGACCGCGGCGCGAAGCGATTGGCCAGCACCCGATACAGCAACAGCAGCGCGAAGAACCAGCCGATCAGCACGATCGCGCGCCAAAATGCGGTGTCGATCACGCGCGTGCTCAGTCCAGCGGCATCGTTCATGCGCTGTTCGATCCACTTGGCGTCGTTCGATGCGCCGAGCAGGCCACCAGCCTTGGCGAGCAGATCGTTGGCTTCGCGCAAGGTGCCGGTGAATGCCGCCGCGGTCTTGGTGTAGTTCTCGATGTCGAACGGCTTGGCGTTGGGATCGGTCGGTTTGTCCTTGCCGGGCTGGAGAAACACCTTGTCGATGGTCGTCATCGTCGCATTGAGCGCGGTGGTGGTCTGCTGCAGCGTCTTGAGCAGACCATCGGCGGCCGCATTGATGTCTTTCACCGTTCCTGCCAGCTGGTTGGTGTCGGTGACCGCGCCGCGATACTGCGTCAGCGCGGCATTGATGAGCGGATGCGAGCGTTCGAGCTGCGCGAAGATCTCGCGCTGCTGTTTGGCGACCTCCGCCGGCATGCGCTCGGCCAGGCTCGCCATGCGATCGACGCAGCGCGTGGCGACGTTCATCGAGTCGGTGACCTGCTTGAGCTGCGGCTGGTCGATGACGTTCGCCACCGTCGACTCGACCTGCCAGTTGAGCAGCAGCGGCATGCGTTTGGTGAGATAGAACGCGCGCTCGGCCAGCAGCCGCAGTTCGTCGACCGCCTTCTTCGCCTCGCCCACCGGCGCCAGCAGCCCGCCCCCGCCCGCCACTTCGGCGACCATCGATTTGCCACGCTCGGCGGCGAATTCGTCGAAGCGCACGAACGAGACGACGTCGACGCCGCGATTGCGCTTGCGCCAGTCCCAGATCATGTAGTCGAGCTGCTCGAGCTGCTCGGGCTTCATCACGCGGGCGGCCATGCGCCATACGTCTTCACGCGCACGGCGCGACGCGTCGATGAGGAATTGCGCGCGCGGCCCGAACCACTGTTCGGCATGGTCTTCGTCGATCCACTTCTGGCTCTGCAACGTCACCACCAGCACCAGATCGAGCAGTTGCGTGAACGGGTCGGCGTTGGTGACGATGTCGTAGATCGCGCTCACCTGGGTGACGCGCACCTGATGTGCGCGCCTGACCTGTTCGGTCGACGGATTGCCTTTGATGATGTTGTCGATCGCGCTGGTGACGTAGGTGAGGTAGCGATCGGCATAGCCGTTGGTCATCTGGTCGAGCTCCTCGACCGTCAGGCGGTTGCCGTGCTCGCTCAGCATCTCGGTACGCCCGGCGCGAGGCCGATTGGGCTCGGACCCTGCGCCGCCGGCACCGATCGCGCAGCCGCCGACCAGCACCGCACCGAGACACAAACTCAGCGCGAGCCGATCGAATCGATTCGCGGCATTGGTTCGGTGTCGTGACATGAGGCCTCCTGTTGTTTGTTGCCTGTTCGGCTTGTTCGTGGAGCCTGCGTTGCAACGGTTCGACCAGGCGCTCAGGTGCCGCGCCCGGCCTGGTCGAGCGTGCGCAAGCGATCGAAGAAATCGAGAATCGCCCCGGTGTAGGCGCGCAGCATCACCCGATTCAGTACCGGCAGCATCGTCTGGATCGCCGGCTTGCGGTGCTCGTCGATGTAGGCATTCAGATCCTCATCGGAGAGCGGCTGATACACCATGGTGTAGAGCTGCTGGATCTGCAGCCGCGTCGGCGTAAGCACCATCTCGCGGGTACGCGCGAGCAGCGCGGTTGGATCGTCGGGCGCGCGGCCTTGCATCGCCTGCACCGCCACCACGATCGAGGCGTTGAGCGTTGCCGCCGACTCCGCCGCGCCGGTCAGGCGATCGAGTTCGTTGATCATCGCCTGGCGCTGCGGTGAGACCTGGCCGAGCGCTTCGCGCATGCGCGCGGCGCCTTCCGGCGTCGACAACGCGCGGAAACGCTCGATCTCGATCACCTGCACGCGCGCACTGAGCGGCGAACGCGCCGCCTCCAGATAGCTGCGCACCGCAGCGGGCTCAGCCTGCTGCACCAGCGTGTTGGTGACAGCGGTGACCAAGCGCTCGCCGTTGAGGGTCTCGTCGGCAAGCCTATCCAGCGCGGCGCGCCGATCGGGGTTGAGCGATCGCCACTCGGGCGCCTGCTGCATACCCTGCTTGACGTGCGCCGGGAACGGTTCGAGAAAATCGCGCAGCCGCAGCGCACGCACCAGCTCGTCCATGAGCGGGCGATTGCCATCGTCGGCGCGCGCCGCATGCGCGAGCGCCCCAAGCAGCAATACGGCAGCAACGAGGACGCGCAATGCGGGCATGTCAGTCGCTCGGCTTGAACCCGGAGGC
>CADECO010000098.1:7357-15951 GCA_902825905.1 uncultured beta proteobacterium | reverse complement strand
CGTTGAGGTGGACGAGGTCGCGCGCCATGTCCTCCTTCTCCTCCAGATTCGTCCCCGCCATCGGCTCGTCGAGCAGGATCAGCTCGGGCTTGAGTGCGATGGCGCGTGCCAGCTCCACCCGTTTGCGCAGGCCATAGGCAAGCGTGCCCGCCGCTTCGTTGCGGATGCTCTGGATTTCCAGGAAGTCGATGATCTCCTCGACCGCGGCGCGATGCTCGGCCTCTTCCTGGCGGGCCCCGCCGACCCAATACAGCATTCCGCGAGCGAAGCCAGCGCGCATCAGGTGATGGCGGCCGACCGAGATGTTGTCGAGCACGCTCATGCCCTTGAACAGCGCCAGGTTCTGGAACGTGCGGCCGACGCCCAGATCGGCGCGCTTGTTCGGACTGAGCGCGGTGATGTCGCGCCCCTTGAAGCGGATGCGTCCTGAAGTGGGCCGATAGCGGCCGGAAATGCAATTGAGCGTGGAAGTCTTGCCCGCGCCGTTGGGCCCGATGATGGAGAACAGCTCACCCTTGCGAACCTGGCAGCTAACCTCCGACATCGCCCGCACGCCGCCGAACTGCAGGCTGACGTCGTCAAGCTCCAGGATCGGTGCGACTGCGGCATCGATGGCCATGGTCCCGCAGTGCTCCTCTTCACCGTTGGGGATAATTGCATTCGACTGGGATCAGTCGGCACAGTTGGAAACAGCTTCTATCGCTCAGCTCGCATCGAATCGAATCGTTCGAATCGGCGAGGATTGTTCTCTCTCGGCTTCGTCTCCTGTCAGCCCAGGCGCCTCGCCCAGCCAAGCCGATCATGCCACCTTTCCGTGCGACGGACCAACCCCCGGCTGGAAAGCTCGTTCTGCAACGCGTCCCAACTTGCGTAGGCAGCCAGTGCCTCTGCGAAGCGTCACGCCGGCACTGCTTCGCGGCCGACCCGAGCCCGCGCAATCACGGTCTTCATGATCTGTGCGGTACCGTCGCCGATCTGGAAACCGAGCACGTCGCGCAGCCGCTGCTCCATCGGGCCACGATCGTATCCGCCATGCCCGTGCATCAGCAGACAGGCGTGGATCGCTTCGTACGCGAGCTGCGGCGCCCACCACTTGCACATCGCCGCCTCGGCACCGTGCGGCGCACCTCGGTCCTTCAACCACAACGCCTGCAGACACAACAGTCGTGCCGCCTCGATCTGCGTATCGAACGCGGCCAGCGTGTGTGAGACGCCCTGAAACGCCGAGAGCGGTTTGCCGAACGCCTGACGCTCGCGCACGTAAGCCCAGGTCTCGTCCAGTGCGGCGCGCGCCACCGCCAGCACCTGCAAGCCGATCAACGCGCGCGAGAAGTCGAACCCCTGCATCACCTGGGCGAAGCCCTTGCCTTCATCACCCAACCGGTGGCTCGCCGGGACCTGTACGTTCTCGAAGAACATCGAGCCGCGACCGATCGCGCGCTGTCCGTGGCAATCGAAGCGACTGCGCGTGATGCCGGGCAGATCCATCGGAATCAGCAGGGCGGTCACGCCGTGCGCGCCCGATTCGCGCGTGCCGGTGCGTCCGAACACGACCGCGATGTCGGCCTGGTCGGCGGCCGAGATCGAAGTCTTCTCGCCGTTGACGACGTACCCGTCACCGGCGCGTTCGATACGCAGGCGCAAGTTGGCTGCATCGGACCCGCCTTGCGGCTCGGTGAGCGCAATCGCACACAGCGCCTCGCCGCGGATCAGGCGTTCAAGCCAGGGTTTGGCGATGTCCGGTCGGCCATGCGCGGCCAGGATCTGTCCATTGAGCGACGCGAGCAGGTTGACGTATGACATGCTCAGGTCGGCCCGCGCGATCTCCTCGTGAATGACACCGGCTGCCAGACAACCCAGGCCCAGTCCGCCGAAGGCCTCGGGCAGTTCGGGCGCAATGAAGCCGAGCTCGCCCATCGCGCGCATCAGCTCACGATCGAGCACCCGGGTGCGGTCGCGCTCCTGAAAGCCCGGCGCGATGCGTTCGGTGGCGAAACGCCGCGCGTGCTCGGCGAGCGCACGCAACTCATCGTCGAAATAGGGGTTCATGCCCCGATCCGAACCAGGACTCACTTTGCTCCTCCTTTGGTTCCGACCCGCTTTACTTCACGAACTTGCGGAACTCGGGTTTGCGCTTCTCGCGCAGCGCCGCAACGCCTTCGCGCGATTCGTCGGTGTCGTAGTAGAGCTTGAGTGCGTACATACCCATGCCGGCAATACCGGCCTGATGGGCCGTGTCGGCGTTGAAGCTCCGCTTGGCAATGGCGATCGCGCTCGGGCTGCGCTCGCACAGTTCTTCGCCCCACTTCTGCACTTCGGCGTCGAGTTGATCGGGCGGCACGCACACGTTCGCCAGCCCCATCGCCACCGCTTCAGCGCCGGAGTAGCGCCGGCACATGTACCAGATTTCACGCGCCTTCTTCTCGCCTACCACGCGAGCTAGAAACGCCGTGCCATAGCCGGGATCGACCGACCCCATCCGCGGGCCCACCTGGCCGAAGATCGCCTTCTCCGAACAGATGGTCAGGTCGCAGATGGTGGCGAGCACATTGCCGCCGCCGATCGCGAAGCCTTGCACGCGCGCGATGACCGGCTTGGGCACGTTGCGGATTGCGTCGTGCAGTTCCTCCATCGGCAGCCCGATGGTGCCGCGGCCGTCGTAGTTGCCGTCGTGCGCCGACTGATCGCCACCGGTACAAAACGCCCGGTCACCCGCTCCGGCCAGAACGATCGCGCCGATCGATTTGTCGTAGCCGGCCTTGTTGAGCGCACGGATGAGCTCATCGCAGGTCTGCCCGCGGAAAGCGTTCATCTTGTCGGGCCGGTTGATCGTGATCCAGGCGACGCCGTTGCGGACCTCGTACAGGATGTCTTCGTAGTTCATCGAACGTTCTCCTCGATTCATCGGCAACGCACCGTCAGCCGCCCATCGTCAAACCGCCCGACACGCTCAGCACCTGGCCGGTCACGTACGCCGCATCGTCGCTGGCGAAGAACAACACCGCGCCGGGTAGATCGTCGGGCTGGCCGATGCGTCCGAGCGGAATCGACCGCGTGAATGCCTCGACCAGCTTCTCCGGATTGCCTGCACCCTGCTTGTAGTCGGCGAACAGTGCGGTCTCGGTGGGGCCGGGACAGACGACATTCACCGTGATGCCGTGACGCGCATGCTCGCGCGCGATCGTCTTGGAGAACGCGACCAGCCCGCCTTTGCACGCCGCGTACACCGCTTCGCCCGACGAACCCACACGCGCCGCATCGGAGGAGATGTTGACGATGCGCCCCTTGCGACGCGACGCCATGCCGGGCAATACCGCGTGATGCATGTGCATTGCGCCGACCAGATTGATCGCGATCAGCTTGGCCCACTCGCCAGGATCGGTCTTGGTGAACGGCTTGAATATGTCCCAGCCGGCGTTGTTGACCAGCACATCGATCGGCCCGAGTTGCGCCTCGGTTTCGCGCATCGCCGCATCGACGCTCGCCCGATCGGTGATGTCACAGCGAAACGCATGAGCCTGCCCGCCTGAGACGCGAATCTCGGCGGCAACCTTCTCTGCGGACTCCGCGTTGACATCGCACACTGCCACGCGCCCACCCTTCTGGGCGAAGCGCCGGCATGTCGCGCCGCCGATCCCACCACCGCCGCCGGTAACGACGATCGTCTTGCCTGCGAAGCGTTGCGTCATGACTGCTCCTCGTTGCTGCGTCAGTGCTGATTTCTTTAGGACAATATGTTGTCGTATATTAGCGATCGCATCAATTCGATGCAAGCGCGACGCACAGCAGATTTTCAGGAGAATTCCGATGGCTTTAGAAGGGAGAAACGTCGATACCGCCAAGCTGGAACTCGCCAATCGGCTGTTCTTCCGCCTCTACCAATGCGCCAATATGTTGCATAAAACCGGTACGCGCGCGGTAGAAACCGAGGGCCTCACCACGCAGCAGTGGGCGGTGCTCGGCGCGCTGTCGCGCGAGCGCGTGCAGCACGGCATGAGCGTCGGTGAGCTGGCGCGCTATTTGATGGTGAGCCGGCAGAACCTGGCGGGACTGTTGAGCCGCATGGAGCGCGACGGGCATCTCACGATCGGCCCCAACGGTCGCGACCGGCGTTCGCGCGTGGTGACCATGACGGCAACGGGACGACGCGTCTGGCAGCAGCGGGCGCTACCGAAAATCCGCGCGTACTACGAGAACATCCTGACCGATTTCTCCGTCAACGACCTCTCGCACACGCTGCACTACCTGCTCAAGATTCTCGACAACATGGGGCGGATCGATGCCGAGCAACTGCAGGCGGCGGCGAGAACCTGATCAGAAGAACGTCTTCATGCCCAGAAACCCCTCGTGATCGTTGAAATCATCGAGGAGTTTTCGGCTCACCAGCTCCTTCAACGTCTCGGTCGTGCCGCCACCGAGCGTGCCGTAACGCGCGCCACGATAGAAGCGTGACACCGGATATTCGTCGGTGAAGCCGTATCCGCCGTGCACCTGGATCGCTTCGCTGGTGACCTTGATGGCCATCTCGTTGCACACCATCTTGGCGATCGCCGCCTCATGCGGGTCGGGAAACGGATTGGCCGTCATGCACGCGCGATACAGGATGCTGCGCGCCGCTTCGATGTCGCGATACATCACGGCCAGCTTCCAGCGCATACCTTGGAACTCGCTGATCGAACGCCCGAAGGCAGAGCGCTCGCGTGCGTAGCGGATTGCCTCCTCGAACGCGCCCTCGGCCAGACCCAGCGAGATGCTCGGATTGAGGCAGCGCTGCGTGTTGAACGCGTTCAAGAGCTTGCGAAAGCCATCGTCGCGCAGCACGACGTTCTCCAGCGGCAGTTCGCAGTCCTCGAAGCGGATCTCGGCGAGGTTCTCCCCGCCCATGGTGTGGTAGCGGCTGCTGACGACGAACCCGGGCGTGTCGCGCTCGACCAGCACGCAGCCGATGCCCTCGCGCCCCGGTCGTGCGTCGATGCGACTGAACACGACGAACACCTGCGCCTCGTCGACACGGCTGATGAGCGTCTTCACGCCCTTCAGCACCGCGCGATCCCCCTTGATCGTGACGTTGGTGCGGTAATTCGCCACGTCGGTGCCGGCGTGCGGTTCGGTCATGCACACCGCGAGGATGTACTCGCCCGAGCACACTTTCGGCAGGATGCGTCGCTTCATCGACTCGGGTGCATAGGTCGAGATGATGCGCGTCTGCACGCCGACCTCACCCAGCACGGCCATCGCCGTCGGGTAGCAGACCTTGGCGATCTCCTCGAGCACCAACGCGGTGTCGAACACACTCAGCTCCGAGCCACCGTAGGCCTCAGGCACCGCCATGCCGAGGATGCCCATCTGCGCGAGCGTGCGGATGTTCTCCCACGGAAAGGTGCCGTCCATATACTTGAGCGCGCGGCCCTTGAACTCGGCACGCGCGACGTCGCGCACCGACCAGACGAGCTGACGCTGCTCGGCGGACAACTGGAACTTCATCTCGACTCCCCGTGATTCGGACGCCGCACGCCGCGCGGGAATTCCGGCGGCATCGGGCGAGTGTTGGCGACAATGCCTCGCACTCGGTCGGTGCGATTCACTCCAACTTCATGCCTGCCGTGGCCCGCGCCCAATAGTCGTGGCTCGCCTTCACCCGCGCGGCATACGCTTCGGGTGTCGTCGGCGCGATCTCATAGCCCGCATCGATCAAGCGTCGCGCGACATCCGCGTCGGCCAACGCCTCGTGCAGCGCGGCGTTCAGCCGCCGCACCACGTCGGCCGGCATGCCCGGCGGCCCGTCCAGGCCGTACCAGTTGGGCACGGCGAATTCGGGCAATCCGGCTTCGGCCGCTGTCGGCACATTCGGCAACGCACGAGTGCGCTGCGGCGCCGCCTGCATGATCACCCGTGCACGGCCGCCACGATCTGCCGCCGCAGCGGTTGCGATCGCATCGAACATGAAGGTGATCTTGCCGCCCATTACGTCGGTCATGGCCGGTGCGTTGCCCTTGTACGGCACGTGCAGCATTTCCGTCTTGGTTATCTTCGCCAGCAGCGCCCCGCCGAGATGATTCGATGCGCCGATGCCGGCGGATCCGAACGTGACCTTGCCGGGGTTGGCTTTCGCGAAGTCGATGAGATCAGCGAGCGTCTTGAACGGCGAATCGGCGCCGACGGCGAGCGCGTTATTGGCGTTGACCACCAGCGAGATCGGTGAGTAGTCGCGCAATGGATCGAACGGCATCGACTTCTGCACGAACGGATTGATGGTACGCGTGGCACTCGCGGCAAAGAACAGCGTGTAGCCGTCGGGCGCGGACTTGGCGACGTGATCCGCCCCGACCGTGCCGGAGGCGCCGCCGCGATTGTCGATCAGTACCGGCTGGCCGAGGCTCTTCTGCATGATCGGCGCGACGACACGCGCGGCCGCATCGACCGGCCCGCCTGCGGGGTAGCCGACGACCATGCGAACCGGCTTGTTAGGGTATGTCTGCGCGAGAGCCAGGTGAGACGACACCGCAAGCGCAAACCAAAGGGCGATTTTCATGTCTTGACGCCTTCCGCTACCGAGCGAATCACATGCAGTCCGTGAAGGGCTCGTCCACATCAGCGACTTCGCAGCACTCGTTCACGTTGCGGCTGGCGACCAGTCGCTGGGCGAGATCGGCTCTGTTGTGCTGCGCGATTTCCGCGGACATGATCGATACTCCAACCTATTTCCGTCACCCTGCTAACTTAGCACCGATCTGTAGGAATGCACTCGTCCCGACTCAACTTCCTGTCTGTCACGCTGGTAGGAGTGCAGTTCGCCTGCATCGGCGCCTACCTGTCGCTGCTGCGTGCGTTCCCGTGGCGCTGGTGGTCGATCGTCGCACTCGCGCTCGCCGCAATGATCGGCGCTGCCGCATTGCTGGCCAATCGGCCCGGCAACTTCAACATACGCCCTGATCCGAAGCCGGGCGCCCGCCTGATCCGGCATGGCATCTACAGCCACATTCGTCACCCGATGTACACCTCGCTGCTGCTCGCCGGCCTTGCAATCACCGTGGCCGTGCCCGCGACGCCCGCGATCCTATTGTGGTGCGTACTCCTGGCCACGCTGATCGCCAAGGCGAGTCTCGAGGAACGGTGGATGAAGGCTATGCACCCCGAGTACGCCGAGTACATGCAGCACACCAAACGGTTCGTGCCGTGGCTGTGGTGAGGGCGTCGTCCGTGTAACACTCGCGCCTGCGGGGCACTCGCACCCGCCGGAACCGAGCAAAGGGACGTCGCCGAATGAGATTGACATCGAGAAGCATTGCCGCGCTCGCCGCCGGCGTGCTCAGTTGCATCGCCGGACCCGGTGCGGCGCAGGAGCAGTATCCCGCGCGGCCAATTACGCTGGTGGTGCCGTTCAGTGCCGGATCCCAACCCGACATCCTGGCGCGCTCGATCGGCGACGGACTCAGCAAGCTCTCCGGGCAAGCCGTTGTCGTGATGAACCGCGAGGGCGCGGCGGGAACCATCGCCGTCGAATCGGTAGCGAAAGCCAAGCCCGACGGCTATACGCTCGGGTTCGGACCGCCGGGCCAGTTCCTGATCCAGCCGCACATCCGCCGCAATCTCGGTTATCGCATCGATCAGTTCGAATTCGTGTGCCAGACGCATCTGACGAGCTTCGTGCTGGCCACCAGCGCCAACTCGCCTTTCACGTCGCTCAAGCAGTTGCTTGATGCGGCTCGCACCGCGCCCGGCAAACTCAACATGGGCTCCAGTGGCCATCTGATCGTCCCGCATCTGCTCGCCGAAAGCATGGCGGCAGCGGCGGGGGTCAAGTTCACGCACGTGCCGTTCAAGAGCGTGGGCGATCTGTACGTGCAGGGACAGAACGGTTCGGTCGACTTCATCGCGACTACGCCGATCGCCCTCACCGCCGGCCGTGGCATGCGCGGGTTGATCGTGATGGGGGACAGCCGTCTGCCCGCGTTTCCCGACGTGCCGACACTCGGTGATGCGGGATTCACCAGCGCCAACATCAAGGGGTTGGCGGCGTTGGGCATGTACGCCCCGAAGGGATTGCCGCCGCAACACGTGTCCTACCTGCAAGCGGCGTGCGCGAAAATTGCGCAGACCGAGCCGGTCAGAGCGGTCGGCGAGAAGATCGCCACGCCGGTAGCCTATGCGGATGGCCCGACCTACAGTGCGCTGCTGATGCGCGACTACGAGCGCACGGGTGCGTTGATCAAAGCGTTAGGCGTGCAACCGGAGTAGCTCACGCGGGGCGGAGCAGCGGCCCGTTTGGGGATGCGACCCCGGAGCGAGCTGAGCTGCCGCCCGCGAGGACTTGAATAGGTCAGTCGATCGAAAGGCAGCCCGATCATGCGTCCCAATAGTCCCAATATCCTGCTGATCGTTGCCGACGATCTCGGCTGGTCCGACCTCGGCGCCTTCGGTGGTGAGATCGACACGCCCAACCTCGATGCGATCGCACAACGCGGGGTGCGGTTCACCAACTTTCATACCGCACCGGTGTGTGCTCCGACGCGTGCGATGCTGATGACCGGCGCCGACCATCACGAGGTCGGCCTGGGCGTCATGCACGAAACCATCACGCCGCGGCATCGCGG
>CADECO010000098.1:2498-7257 GCA_902825905.1 uncultured beta proteobacterium | reverse complement strand
CGCTATGACGCGGGACCGGACGCAATGCGCACCGCACGCCTGGCGCGCATGCGCGCCATGAACCTGCCGATCAGCCACGCGCGTCCGGCACGGTTGTGGGCGGGCCCGGCGTGGAGCGAACTGCCGGCCTCCGTGCGCGCCGAACAGGCCCGACGCATGGAGGTATATGCGGCGATGGTCGATGCACTCGACAGCGCGGCGGGCCGCGTCGTCGGGTCGATCGAGCGCATGGGCCAACTCGACAATACGGTGGTCATCTTTCTGTCGGACAACGGTCCGGCGGGCGTGGCGCGCGAGTCCCTTTCCCCGTGGAAAGAGATGATCGCCGCGCGCGCCGACAACACACTCGACAATATCGGCCGCGTGACGAGCTACACCTCCAACGGTCCGACCTGGGCCGAAGCGCAGGCGGCGCCGTTCTCGCTGTTCAAGCGCTTCACGACTGAAGGTGGGGTGCGGACCTGCTCCTTCGCCGCCGGCCCGGGGATCGCGGGCGCACGCGCAAGCGACGCGCTCCTGCACGTCATGGACTACGCGGCGACGATCTGTGCGATCGCCGGGGTATCTGCACAAGCCGCACCGGGCAAGGCCGCCATGCGCGGCCGCTCGGCGCTCGCGTTGCTGCAGGGGGCGAGCGAAATCGTCCATCCCGACGACGACGTGCTCGGCTGGGAGTTCCTCTACGGTCGCGGTGTGCGCAAAGGCGACTGGAAGGCGGTGTTCCTGCCCCAGTACGCGCATATCGTGTCGCCGCTGCTGCCGCACAACCAGTGGCTGCTCTACAACGTGCGCGAGGATCCGGGTGAGACGACTGACCTGGCTGAAAGGTATCCGGACAAGCTGCGCGAGATGCTGGCCGAGTGGGATCGCTACGTCCGCGAAACCGGCGTGATCCTGCCCGAGGGAAAGGCGTAGGCCCGCGCGAAGCGGCTGCGGGCCCGGCCGCGATGCTTTCTACCGCCGTCGGGGGCGCGGCCTATTGCTGCGCCGCGCTCGGGTGTGCTGCACTTGCACCCTGTGAACCGCCGCGACCCGAACTCCCCACCTGACCCCGCCCGCGACGACGAGGACGCGCAAGCCCGCGAGGCGCGCGATCGCCGCCAGACCGAACTGTTTCGGATGGCGCTGAAGATTTCGCGCACGACCGCGCTCGTCTGGCACGTGGCCGAAGACCGGCTGGAATGGGCCGACGACCCCAAGCCGCTGCTGGGCCCGCGCCCGCCCTCGGGCAACTATCCGACCATTCGCGAGATGATCCATCCGGACGATCGCGACGACTGGCTGCGTTCCCGTGCGCGGATGCTCTCTGCGGGCGCCGGGCGGCGGCGTTCGTTTCGCATCGTGCGCACCGATGGCTCGATCCGCTGGTTCGACAACGCCGAGCGGGTGTTCCACGACGCGGCAGGTAATGTCACCGAGGTCCTGGTCGTCAACCAGGACATCACCGCGCGCAAACTGGCGGAGCAGCAGCTGCGCGAGAGCGAGGCGCGCTTTCGCAGCCTGACCGACCTGTCGTCAGACTGGTACTGGGAACAGGACAGTGAGTTCCGGTTCGTGGAAATGTCGGGCGAGGTGCGCAAGGCCACCGGCTTCGACACCGCGGAGCACATCGGCAAACAGCGCTGGGAGCTGCCGTTTTCCGAAGTGACCGACGAACAGTGGGCTGAACACAAGGCGAAGCTCGCGCGCCACGAGCCGTTCCACGATTTCGTGATGCGCCGGCCCGACGTCGACGGCAAACCCGTGTACGTGAGTATCAGCGGCGAGCCGATCTTCGATGAGCACGGCACCTTCGCCGGCTACCGCGGCATCGGCAAGAACGTGACCGACAAGATGCTCGCCGAGCGCGAACTGCGCGCCGCCAAGCTCGCCGCGGAGAACGCGAACCGGATCAAGTCACAGTTCCTGGCCAACATGAGCCATGAGATCCGCACGCCGATGAATGGCGTGATCGGCATGACCGATCTTCTGCTCGGCACCCACCTCACGCCCGAGCAACGACGATTCGCCCAGACGCTGCAGGATTCGGGGCGGGCGCTGCTGCGCATCGTCGACAGCATCCTCGATTTCTCCAAGATCGAAGAAGGCAAGCTCGAGATCGAGCGCGCGCCGTTTTCTCCGCGCCGGGTGATCGAGGATGTCGCGAGCCTGCTAGCCAACGGTGCGCACGCCAAGCGCCTGCCGCTCATCGTCGACATCGACCCCGCCTTGCCCGAGACGATCCTCGGGGACGAGGGCCGCATGCGTCAGGTGCTGACCAACCTGGTAGGCAACGCGATCAAGTTCACCGAGAAAGGCTCGGTGCAAGTCACGGCCGATGTCGTGCGGTCGGAGACGGGAATGATCCTGCTGTTCTCGGTGGCCGACACCGGCATGGGAATGGTCAATTCGGCACGGACGCGCCTGTTCGAACCGTTCATGCAGGGCGACGTTTCGACCACGCGCCGCTTCGGCGGCACCGGCCTGGGGCTGGCGATCAGCCGCCGGCTGGTGAACCTGATGGGCGGCGAGATCGATGTCGATACGGCACCGGGTCAGGGCGCAACGTTCTCGTTCACGCTACCACTCGAACCCGGCGATTACGAAGACAGTGCGAGCCTCGATCCGGTGAAGCTCGTGGCCGATCTGCGCGTGATGGTCATCTCCGGCGAAATCGCGCTATCGCGGGCACTGCGTCGTCAATTGGCACACTGGGGTGCGCGCGTCACGTGCGTTGCCGATGTCGAAGCGGCCATGACTTCCATCGTCCCCTCACAGCAAGAAGGCGCCGCAACGATCGATGTGATCCTGATCGATGCGACCAGCCTGCGCGACGAGCAGGCGCTTCAGCGGTTCGTGCGCCACGCACGGGAACGTGTGCACACCGAACGGCCGATCGTCGTGCTCACACCCAAGGGCCACCCCGATATCGGCGATGTGGGCGATCTGGTCCAGGCATGCCCGGATGTGACTTCGTTGCTCATGCCGGTTCGCGAGGCGGAGCTGCTCGGTGCTCTGAGCAATCCGCATCGGACGAGTAACCAGCCGGCGGCGCCCGGTCCTTCACCACAACCCTTGCGGCGCATCGCGGCGCGCGTGCTGCTGGTGGAGGACAACCCGGTCAATCAGATGGTCGGTACCGCGTCGCTGAAAGCGCTGGGTGCCCGGGTTTCGCTCGCCAACGACGGGCTCGAGGCGCTTGAAGCGCTCGAGCACGACCGATTCGATATCGTGCTGATGGACTGCCAGATGCCGAACATGGACGGCTTCGAGGCACTCGCAATCATCCGCGCCCGTGAGAGCGACCGTGCGTCCGCCACCCGCTCGAAGATCGTGGCGCTCACCGCGAACGCGATCGTCGGTGAGCGCGAGCGCTGCCTCGCCCTGGGGTTCGACGACTTCCTGAGCAAGCCATACACGCGTGATCAGTTGTTCGCAATGCTCGAGAAGCACTGTCAGGGCAGCTCGGCATAGCCATTGGCGGTCATGCGTGCGCTCAAGGCGGGAGGCTCAAGTACTCGCGCAGCCGGCTCGAATGGCCATCGTAGTCGATCGGCACGCCCGCGATCTGCCATGCGCCCACCTGGACGCTCATCTCGAGCGTGAAGTTCGCGCGCTCGAAACGACGGACCATGAAGCGTGCAAGCGCGGGTTCGAGCGCTTCGCCGTCGCGCAGCACCTCGGCGAGCACGAGCGCGTCCTCGACCGCCATTGCCGCACCGGATGCCAGATGGGGTGTCATCGTATGCGCCGCATCACCGATCACGATGGCGCGGCCGCGATACCACGGCGAGGGCAGCATCAGTGTCTGCAGCGAGCGGAAATTCACCTGCGCCGGCGTGACCACCTGGTCGCGGATCGCGTCGATGAACGGCCCGTATCCGCTCAATCGATCGCGCAGGATCTCATGCAGACGAGCGGGATCCTTCGGTGCCGCAACAGGATCGTTCTCGAGCAGGAACAGGTACATCGACTCGCGGCTGAGCGGAATGAAGCCCAATGGATAGCGTCCGAAACGCAGGTTCGAACTGGTGGTGACACGAGGATCGCGCGCGCACATGAACCGCCAGACGCCCTGACCGGTGTAGGCCGGTTGCACCCGCTCGCCGAACACGAGCTGGCGCACGGTCGAGTGCAATCCATCGCAGCCCACTATCAGGTCGAACTCCTCGGACTGGCCATCGCTGAAGCGCACACCGATCGCATCGGATCGATCGTCGACCGCGCAGACGGTCGCGTCGTAACGCACCTGCACGCCGTGACGAACCGCGTGCATCGTGAGCAGATCGGCCAGGACACGGCGCGGGATCCCCGCTGCGGCCGGATAGTCCGGGCCGAGCACCTTGGGAAAAGGCCGATCGCTCACCTCGTTGCCCGCGCCATCGAGCGTGCGCGACCGGTCGTACCCGAAGCCGGCGCGCAGCACCTCATCGAGCAGGCCGAGCAACTGGAACGCGCGCAACGTCGTACCTTGCAGGATGATGCCGACCCCCGCGACCCGCACCTCGGGTTCGCGCTCGACGATCCGCACCCGAATGCCCGCGCGCGCCAGGCCGATCGCAAGCGACAGGCCGGAGATTCCGGCACCGACGATCAGTACATTGCGAACCGAAGGCATCGGATGCAGGAGAGCTTCAGCCCGCCCGTCGCGATCGAATCAGCCGCTTGCCCGATGCCGATCGGCGGTCTCAGCGATGCACCGGAACACCCGGCTGCTCGTAGCGCGCCTGCCAGATCGATGCGGTGTTCGGCCCTGCGACCACTTCGCGCGGCACCCAAT
>CADECO010000098.1:0-2398 GCA_902825905.1 uncultured beta proteobacterium | reverse complement strand
AGTTGTTCCTTGGCCTTGAAGTCGGCCTCGGTCCGTGCCGTAAACGCAGCGCGATCGAGATAGGTGCTCGACTGGTACTGCTTCTCCACGATGTCCTTGTAGAGCGGATCGTTGACTGCTTTGCGACAGGCTTCCTCGATCTTGGCCACGACTGGCGCGGGTGTTCCGGCGCGAATGAAAATGCCGCCGTAGCCCGACGGCAGCACCGGAAAGCCCAACTCGCCGACGGTGGGCGCATCGGGGAAGTGCTTCTGCCGTTCAGGTGCGAACACCGCGAGCGGACGCAGTTTCATCGTCGCTACCGAGACCGTCGTCAGTACGCCGGAATCCAACTCGCCGTTTTGCACCATGCCGACCGAAGCCGCATCGCTGCCCTGGAACGGCACGTCGACCGCCTCGACGCCGGCACGCCGGAACAACTCGGCGCCGGCCAGGTGCGGCGAGCTGCCCACGCCCACCGTCATGTACTTGACCCGCCCAGGATTGGCACGCGCGTGATCGAGCAGGTCCTTCAAGGATTTGTGGGGCGATTTATCGCTGCTCACCGCCAGATAGAAGATGTTCTCGAACGTCTGGCATACCGGAATGAAGCTGTCGAGCGTGTAAGGCACCTTGACCCGATGCGGCTGGATACTGATCGGCGTGACCGGCGTGTAGACCCAGGTGTAGCCATCGGCGGGCGCGTTCGCCACGGCAGTCATGGCAATGGTCATGATCCCGCCGGGCCGGTTCACCGGGAGCACGCGCTGCGCCAGAGCGTTCTCGACCACCTGAGCAAAAGCACGTGCGGTAACGTCGACAACGTTGCCCGGCGGAAACGAGATCAGAAGTTGCACCGGCCGCGACGGAAATTCCTGTGCCCACACCGGGCTCCCCGTGACACTCAACGCCGATGCGCCCATCAGCAGGCACGCAGAGGTAATCCGTTTCATGCGTCGCCGTCTCCTCGTTGATCGATTCAGCGCAGTGATCGATCGAGTATTCCGACGCGTCGAGTTGAAGTCAAGGCGAGGGCGCAGCCTCGCGTCGGTGCAACACCCTCGATGAAGTCAGGGCACCGCGAATTGCCGGACGATCTCCGGATCAGGATCGCGTCCCAGACCGGGGCCGCGCGGCACCGCGATGTGTCCGTCGTCGACGCCGATCGCCTCACCGAGCGGATTCGCATCCAACCGCGCGAACGAGATCTCGATCAGCGTTTCGGGCGCCAGCGTTGCGGCGATGTGCAGCGTCGCGAGCAAACCCGGCCCGAAGTACGGCGAGTGCGGCGTGAGGTTCACCTTCGCCGCCTCGGCCAGACGCGCGATGCGCATCATCTCCGAGACCCCGCCGATCTTGGTCACGCTCGGCTGCGCGACGTCGACCGCGCCGGCTGCGAACATGTGCTCGAACTGCATCGGGCTCATTGCGTTCTCGCCTGCGGCGATGCGCATGCCGGCAGCGGCGCGCACCCTGGCCAGACCGGCGAAGTCCTCCGGTGGGAACACCGGCTCCTCGAACCAGTACAGATCGAACGGACGCACCCGCTCCGCGATCGCGAGTGCCTCATCGACGGTCCACGGGCAGTTGGTGTCCATCATCAGCTTCACATCAGGTCCGATCGCCTCGCGGGCCGCCCGGACCTGCTCGACGCCGATCTCATGCAGCTTGATCGCACGATACCCCTCTCCCACCGCGCGCTTCGCGTTGCGCGCCACCAGCGCCGGATCGGTGTAGCGCATCAGGCTCGCGTAAGCAGGCAGGCGCTCGTGTCGACGCACGCCGAGCAGATCCGCCAGCGGCTTGCCTGCCGCTTTGCCGGCGAGGTCCCACAGCGCGATGTCCAGACCCGCCATCGCATACACGACCGGACCGGTGCGTCCGACGATGTGCAGGTCGCGTCGCATCTTGCCCATGAGCGCTTCGATGTCGCGCTCATCGCGGCCGACGGCGAGCGGCGCCACCAGGGTCTGCAGCGCGGTGCGCGTCGCCGGCCAGACCGCATAACCGAACGCTTCACCCCACCCGACCAGGCCCGAGTCGGTTTCGACTCGCACCAGCAGCATGTCCATCGACCGCGGCCGGCCGGCGAACGTCGGCTTCGGCCCGCCGATGTCGAACGGCAAGGCGAGTGCAATCGCATCGACCGATTTGATCGTCATCGCCGCAGCCCCGCTATTCCACGCGAATGCCGGCGTCTTTGATGACGCGGGCCCACTTGACGATCTCCGAGCCGATGAACGCCCCGAACTCCTCGGGCGTGCTTCCGGTGGGCTCGATGCCGATGTTCTGCAACTTGCCCTGCAGTTCGCGCGTCTGCAGCGCACGCCGCACCGTTGCATTGAGGCGCTGGATGTAATCGGCCGGCGTCCCGGCCGGCGCGGTGAAGCCGTTGATGTTCAACGCATCGACGGCGGGG
>CADECO010000097.1:11096-16295 GCA_902825905.1 uncultured beta proteobacterium | reverse complement strand
GCGGAACATCGCCACGCGGAACAACTTGCCGCCCAACGACATCGCGGCCCGGGTTTTTGCGGACATGGCTGTCTCCTCCTTCGTGCTGGGGCGCGACACCCGCTGTCGCAGTGCCGCGACCAGTGCTTCGATGAGCCCGCCTGATATTTGTTCGCTGCGTTGGCGGCGGGCCGTCCCATTAAAAGCGATGTTGCGATCGGGCGCCAGACCCAAGAGCGCCTGACAGTATTTCCGTCAGCCGGCATCGATAGGGACTTGGGGAAGAGTCCCCTATTAGCGAACGCGCGAGTGGGACAGCAACTCAGCGGGTGGCGCCTGCGTGCCCACGCATTGCCTGCCACACCTTCTCCGCGGTGACCGGCATCTCGATATGCTCCACGCCGAACGGTGCGAGCGCGTCGACCACGGCGTTCACCACCGCGCCTAAGGCACCGGTATTGCCGCCTTCACCGCCACCGCGGATGCCGAGCGGATGCGAGGTGGCCGGCACCTCACTCACCTCGGTGGTGAACGTGGGGACCATATCGGCGCGAGGCATGGCGTAGTCCATGAACGTGGCGGTGAGCATCTGGCCGGTGGCGCGGTCGTAGTGGCACTGCTCCCACAGCGCCGTGCCCACACCCTGGACGATCCCGCCGTGCGTCTGCGCATGCACGAACAGCGGATTGACGGCGCGGCCGACGTCGTCGACAGCGGTGTAGCGTGCGATCGTGACCTCGCCGGTGTCGCGGTCGATCTCCACTTCGCACACGTGGCTGCCGTAGGGGAACGAGGGCTGCGCCATCGTTTCGTCGGCCAGTCCGCTCAACGCACCGCGCAGCGCCTGCGGCAGATCGCGCTGTATGTCACCCGATACGTCGCCCGGCAAAGCATCTCGCGCCATCGCCCGGGCGACATCGAACAGTCCGATCGCGCGATCGGTGCCTTTGACCAGGAACCGGCCCTGTGCGAACTCGATGTCGGCAACATTCGCTTCGAGCAGATGCGCGGCGACCTGCGCGCCCTTCTCGACGATCCGATCGCATGCCTTGGCCATGACGATCGCGCCCATGCGCATCGAGCGGCCCGAGTGCGCACCGCCACCGATCGGCGCGAGGTCGGTGTCGCCGGTGATCAGTCGCACCTGCTCGATCGGCACGCCCAGCCATTGCACGATGAATTGCGCGAGGCTGGTCTCATGGCCTTGGCCCTGCGACAGCGTGCCGAGCATCACGTCGATGCGGCCTTCGCCTTCCACGACGATCTCGGCACGTTCGCGCGGAAAGCCCGAGGCGATCTCGATGTAGTTGGCCAGACCGATGCCGCGCAACCGGCCACGCGCTTGCGAGTGCTCGCGCCGCTTGGCGAAGCCGGTCCAATCGGCCAGTTCCAGCACCCGGCGTTGCGCGGCGGGATAGTCGCCGCTGTCGTAGAGCACGCCGATCGGATTGCGGTAAGGCAGCGCGCTCGAGGGCAGCAGATTGCGCTCGCGCAGCGCAATGCGATCGAAGCCGCAGCGGTGCGCCGCCAGATCGATCAGCCGCTCGATCACGTACATCACCTCGGGGCGGCCGGCGCTGCGCAGCGGCGTGGTCGAGGCGCTGTTGGTGAGTACCGCGCGCGCGTTGATGCAAGCCGCCGGGAATCGATACACCGAGCTGATCAACTCCGCACCCTTGGCGAGCGGCACGAACGACACCGCATGCGCGCCGATGTTGCTGGTGTTGACCGCACGCAGCGCCAGGAAGTTGCCTTGTTCATCCAGCGCGAGTTCCAACACCGAACCCAGATCGCGGCCCTGGTAGTCGGTGAGCAGCGCCTCCTGCCGCTCGCACGTCCATTTCACCGGCCGGCCAACGCGGCGCGCGGCCCACACCACCAGCGCGAACTCCAGGTAGGTGTTGTTGCGCGTGCCGAAGTTGCCGCCGGTATCGCGAGCGATCACGCGGAGCGCGCTCTCGTCGATGCCGAGCACGCCGGCCACGTCGGTACGTCCGCGTACGTTGCTGCCCGAGCCCGCGTAGAGCGTGTAGCGACCGGTGGACGGATCGAACTCGCCGATCGCCGCACGCGGCTCCATCGGCACGCCGGTCACGCGGTGGATCCAGGTATCGAGCCGCACGACGTGTTTTGCGCTTGCAAACGCCTGCTCGGTCGCCGCGACATCACCAGCCATCGAGTCCACGCACAGGTTCGATGCCGCCTCCGGCCAAAGCGATGGTGCGTCGTGAGCGGCTGCATCGACCGCACGCGCCACCGCGGGCAGCGGCTCGTAGTCGATTTCGACCAGCTCGGCTGCGTCACGCGCGGCGTCGCGGGACGTAGCGATCACCATCGCCACCGCTTCACCGACAAAGCGCACCCGATCGGTCGGCAGCACCGGATGCGGCGCCGCGAAGATCGGTGAACCGTCGCGATTCTTGAGCGGCACCTCGAACGGATTGGCCGGCACCGGCCGATGAGGCAAAGGCTTGAGGCCGTCGCGCTCGGCATCAGCGCCGGTGAGCACAGCAACTACGCCGGGCGCCCGTGATGCCTCCGAGGTGTCGATCGCGCGCAGGCGTGCGTGCGCATGCGGCGAGCGCACGATCACGGCGTACGCCTGATCGGGGCGATTCAGATCGTCGGTGAACGCGCCTGCACCGCGCAGCAGGCGCGGGTCTTCCTTGCGCAGGACCGATTGACCGAGACCTTGCGCGACGCTTGGCAGCGGCGATTCGAGAAAGCTCATGGGGCGGGTCGCGCTTCGGTCGCGAGATGAGTCGAGGCCGACCAGTGTATCGTCGCCAGCCTCATTGACCAGTCTCAATCGACCAGTCTCGCGCCATGACACAACAAGAACCTCGCATGCAGTTGCGCGCCCGCGGTGATCTCGATTTGTACGAGCGGCTGATGCAGGACCGCGACATCCAGCGTGCCGTCGAGCGCTTCGACAAGGAAGCGGGCGAAATGGGCGCGCGCCGGCAACTGCTGGGCACCGCGATGCGCCTTTCACCGGAGATGGCACCCGACGTGGCGCAGATGATGCAAAGCTGCCGCGAAACGCTGCACATCGAACTGCCGGTCGAGACCTACGTGTATCCGTCAGCGGCGTTCAATGCGGCGGCGGTGCGCCCCGAAGGCGGACTGCTGCTGGTGATGCTGTCGTCGGCGCTCTTGGAAGCGTTCGAGCCCGACGAGCTGAAGTACGTTATCGGCCACGAGCTTGGCCATCACCTGTTCGACCACCATCGGATCCCCACGACGGCGCTGCTGGCCGGTGACGCACCGATCTCGCCTGCGCTCGCGCTGCAGTTGTTCGCCTGGCAACGCTACGCCGAGATTTCGTCTGATCGCGCCGGACTGGTGTGCGCAGGGGGATTCGAGCCGGTAGCGCGCGGGCTGTTCAAGCTCGCCTCCGGACTGCGCGGCGGGCGCATTCGCATCCTGATCGACAAACTCGTGAGCCAGATCGGCGATCTGCAGGCCGAGGCGGCGCGCCACGAGAAGGCCGATGCCAGGGCGCGTGCCGACTGGTTCTCCACGCATCCGTTCAGTCCGCTGCGGCTGCGTGCGGCCGAGCTGTTCGCGCAATCGATGCTGGTCAAGGCCGGCGGGACCGACGTCGAGCAACTCGAGCGCGACGTGCAGGATCTGATGTCGCTCATGGATCCCAGCTACCTGCAGGAACGCTCGGAGACGGCCGAAGCGATGCGCCGCATGCTGTTCTCGGGCGCGGTGCTGGTGGCGACTGCCAAAGGACCGGTGAACAAGCAGGCGCTGGCGGCGCTGGAACAATTGCTGGGTGCGGGCTCGATTCCGAATCAGGTCAATCGCGCGGCGATCGAGGCCGATCTGCCCAAGCGCGTGGCACGCGTCAACGAGGTGGTGGCACCGCTACGGCGCACGCAGATCGTGCGCGACCTGTGCGTCATCGCGCGCGCCGATGGTCACGTCGATGAATCGGAGCAGCAGGTGATCCGCGATATGGCCGCCGCCATGAGTGTTCCGGCCGAAGTCGTGGCGAGCACCATGGCTTGCTCGACCGAATTCGACTGATGGACGCTGCAACTGGACGTGCCCGGCTGATACCGGCTCGATCGACACCCGCTCGATCGAGTCGCTATTTGCGCACCGGCACGATCGTCTTGCCGTCGAAGCGCACCCAGATGTAGTCGGAGTCGTGCAGCGCGTCATGATTGGTCGGCGAGAACGGGCGCACGTAGTGTTTGATCAGTCCGGGGTAGGCGGGTACGTCGTAGAACGCCAGGCGGATCTTGTCGCCGTCGGTTGAGCCGGCCTTTTCGATCGCGCGCGCGGTGAGCATCAGCGCGTCGTAGGCGTTGGCCACTCCCACCGGCGCGGCGATGTCGGCCGGACGCTTGATGTCGGGGTACTTGTTCATGAGCGCCCGGGTGACGCGCGCACCGGTCGGGTTCTGCGTGCCGGTGAAGCTGTAGGTCTGCACGAAGGTGACGTCCTTGTGGCGCGGCCCGGCCAGTTCTTCGAAGCGTCCGCCGGAGATGCCCCAATGGGAAACCACCGGGACGTTCCAGTTCATCTTCTCGAGCGAGCGGATGACACTCGCCGCCGGCGCAGCGTTGCCCACCAATACCAACGCATCGGCGCCGGACGACTTCAGCCGCAGCAGTTGCGGCGTCATGTCGGTCTCGGTCGATTCGTACTTCTCGATGCCGACCAGCGGAATGTTGAGCTGCTGCGAGGCCTTTTCCAGCCCTTTCTGATTCGATTCGCCCCACGGGTTGTTTACCAGGAGCGCGCCGGGTCGGCGTGCGCCGAGGTTGCGGGTGGCGTACTTGAGCATGCCAGAGTCGACCCGATCATCGACGGCCGAGACGCGGAACATGAAATTGGGCGATTTGCCGTTCTGCGTGATGCCGGTGCCGGCGGCCCACACGCCCATGTACGGCACGCGATGCTCGTGGACGATGCCGACCAGGGCCATCGACACCGGCGTGTCGATGCCGCCGAAGATCACTGCGACCTGTTCCTTCTCGATCAACTCGCGCGCGGCCTGCTGACCCCGCGCCGGCGTCGATTCGTCGTCGCGTCGCACCAGCATCAGCTTGCGCCCGCCGAGCACTCCGCCTTTTGCGTTGACCTCGTCGATGGCGACGCTGAGTCCGCGGGTGATCGCCTCGCCCGAGAGCGCCGAAGCGCCCGACAGTGCGCCGATGAAGCCGATCTTCACCGGTGCCGGCTGCGCGAATGGTGCCGCCG
>CADECO010000097.1:6228-10996 GCA_902825905.1 uncultured beta proteobacterium | reverse complement strand
CCGCAGGCGCGGCGTTTCGTCAGGCAACGTCCGGCACGGTGGTGACGGATTGCGCAGCACTGGAGCCTGCTGGAGTGCGTGCGGCAACTAGGTCACGCATCGCAGCGGCCGTCGACGCGTCGCGACCTTTAGTGCCGCCAATTGCGGCCGATCCTGCTCCTAGACTACTGCTGGCAGTGCGCAGCCTTTTGGTGTGATCGATCTCGCACCGACTCGGCGGCGAACGCGGCGGATGGTCCGGCCCGGACGCGGTGCACGATCAACACGAAGCGGGACCTGCCTTGTTCGTCCCTCCCGAATCTATGCTGCGCAATCGCTCTCGCTCTGCAATCAGCGCTAACGCGACTTGTTCGCGTTCTTTCCCGGCGACCTGTTCGCGTCGTTTGCCGGCGACCCGCTCGCGTCGTTTCCCGTCATGCCATGCCGCTGCTTCGCGGCGTTCGGTCTGCTCTCGCCGAAACGCGCCGATTGCCCCGGCGCCCGGCCGCTAGCGCAGGAGCACCGATGCTGTTTCGGCCCACCATCGCCTGGCGCATCATCGGCGCACTCGGGGTCGTCGCGTTCGGCGCGATCCTGCTGCTGTTCCAGTTGTTCCAGTCGCAATTGCAGCGCAGCCTGTACGAGCGCGAACGCGAGAAGGCTGCCGACATCGTCGCGATCGTCAAGGGCACGCTGAGTGAGGAGCCCACGCGCTTGTCCGCACTGGCACGGGTGGTGCAGAACGATCATCGGCTGATCGACGCGATGAGCGCATACAGCGCGAGCGGCGACATCGCGGTCCTGCGGGCGACCCTGGGCATGCTCTATCGCGACCTCGAAGTGAGCTATCTCGTCGTGGTGGATCGCAGTGAGCGCGTCATCCATCGCGCCCACGACCCGGAGCGGTCCGGTGATCAGCTCGCACTGGCCGGAATCAGGGAGGCGCTCGACGGCAATGTGGTCGTCGACTCATCCACCACGGAGAAGGGCATGGCGGTGCGTGCGTTCGCGCCGTTGTACGGCGAGGGCGGCCGGCTGTCGGGCGCGATCGGCATCGGCCGCGTGCTCGACAACGCCTTCGCGCGGCGCATCGCCGAAGACACGCTCACCCGCGTCGCGCTGATGAGTGCCACGGCGCTGCTCGGCAGTTCGTCGCCGGAAGTGGAACGCAAGACGCCCGGACTGCTCCAGGCGCTGGCCGAGCGCGAAACGGTGTTCGAATGGGCGGAAGGTACGCGTTGGACACGCACTTCGGCGCCGATCAAGCTGGTCGACGAAACGTTCGTGCTCATCGTGGAGACCGATGCCGCGCGCAGTGAATCGGCGCTGGCAGAGAATCGCGCGTTGATCCTGCGGATCGGGCTGCTGAGTTTCGGCGTGGTGCTGTTGTTCGGTGTCGCGCTCACCGTGTATCTCGTGCGCCCGCTGCGCCAGCTCGAGAGCAAGGCGCTGCAGACGGTTCGCGCGTTCAGCGGCAAGGAACTCGACATGCGTGACGACCATGAAATCGCGCGCGCCGTGCATGCCGTCGATGTGGCCACCGACATCCTGCTCAGCCATGCCCGCCATCTGGACGAGATGCATCGCAGCGCGGAGCAGCGCAGCGGCGCACTCGCCGAGAGCGAGGCGCGCTATCAGCGTCTGATGGACCATCTTCCCGATCCGGTGGTTGTGCATGACCGGGGCCGGATCCACTTCGCCAACGCCGCGTTCGTGCGCTTCGCCGGTGCCAAGTCGGCGCAGCAACTGATCGGCCGTTCGGTGCTCGAGAAGGTCCCCGCCGACATGATGGAGCGCGCCAGCGAGCAGCTCGCGCTCACCCAGGCATCCGACGACGTGCAGCCTTCGGTCGAGATCCGCTTCACGCGTGCCGACGGCGAGCCGTTGTATGCACGCATGACTTCCCGACGTCTGCCCGAAGGTGACGGTTACCTGGTGCAGACGGCGATCCGCAACATCACCGATCTGCGCGTCGCCGAGATCGAGCTGCGCGAGGCCAAGGAAGTTGCCGAGGCAGCGAGCCGCGCCAAGTCGCAGTTCCTGGCCAACATGAGTCACGAGATCCGCACGCCGATGAATGGCGTGCTGGGCATGACCGAGCTGCTGCTCAACACCGATCTCACCGAGCAGCAGCGCCGATTGGCCGATATGGCGCACCGTTCGGGTGAGTCGCTGCTCAGCCTGATCAACGACATTCTCGATTTCTCGAAGATCGAAGCAGGCCGGCTGGAGGTCGAACATGTCGCGTTCGATCTGCGCGAGGTGATGGCCGACGTGAACGATCTGCTCGAGCCGCGGGTGAAGGCCAAGGGCATTCCGTTCAATATCGAGGTCGCCGCCGACGTGCCGGCCGGCGTGATGGGCGATCCGTCGCGCCTGCGGCAGATCCTGGTGAACCTATCCAGCAATGCGCTCAAGTTCACCGAGAAGGGGTGTGTCGACGTCAGCGTCGTGCGCGAGGACCCGGCGGCTACGGCAGAGGCAGGATCGGCCGAGAGACTGCGTTTCACCGTGCGCGACACCGGCATCGGCATCGATCCCGAGTCGATGGGACGGCTGTTCCAGGTATTCAGTCAGGCCGACGGCTCGATGTCGCGCCGCTTCGGCGGCACCGGTCTGGGTCTGGCCATCACCAAGCAGCTGATCGAGCTCATGGGCGGCGAGGTCTCGGTGATGAGCGAACTGGGCAAAGGTTCGACCTTCACGTTCGCGTTGCCTTTGCCACCTGCCACGGTGCAGGTCGATCCGCTGATCGTCGAGAAGCTGAGCGGGCGGCGTGCGCTGGTGGTGGAAGACAACCAGGCCAACTGGGTGATTCTGGAAGCACAGTTGCTGGCGGCCGGCATGCAATGCGATCACGCGATCAATGGTGCGCAGGCCATGGCGTTGCTCCATGCCAACGCCAAGCCCGGTCATGGCTATCAGGTGGCGATCATCGACATGAAGCTGCCCGACATGACCGGGTTCGATCTCGCGGGCAAGTTCAAGTCGGACCAGCGCACGGCCGACCTGCCGCTGGTGATGCTGACCTCGCTCGATGCGCAAGGCGGCGCTCGGACCGCGCGCGAAGTCGGCATCGAGGCTTATCTGACCAAGCCGATCCGCCGCTCGGAGCTGCTCACCCGCCTCGCGGCGGTGATGGCACGCAACGGCGATGCCCCAGGCGCGGTGACCATGCCGGTCGCGGCCGCAGCCGGCAAGGGCGAAGTCGCCATCCTGCTGGCCGAGGACAACGCGGTGAACCGGCACTACGCCGTCATGCTGTTGCGCAGTCTGGGCTATCACGCCGACATCGCCGAGAACGGTCTGGAGGCAGTCGAAGCCGTGCGCGCGCGCGACTACGCGCTGGTGCTGATGGATTGCCAGATGCCCGAGATGGACGGGTTCGAGGCGACAGCCTTCATTCGCCGCGCCGAGCAGGAACAAGGCGTGGAGGCGAACGATCGCGTGCACATCGTGGCGCTCACCGCCAACGCCATGCGCGGCGATCGGGAGCGATGCCTGGCGTCGGGCTTCGACGACTACCTGGCCAAGCCGTTCACCAAGCGGCACTTGCAGGAACTGCTGGCCCGTCATCTCGAATCGACCCGCGAATCGACCCGCGAATCGGCCCTCGAACCGGCGCCGCGAACGACTGCGAAAGCAGGCTGAGCCGTTCTCTCCGGGCTTCGATGCGCCGCGCATACAATGCCGCGGGTTCCAACTCGCTATGGTGATCGGCGCGCATGACTCGCGGAGCAGTACAGAACGCACGCATCGGCTGCGACATCGGCGGCACGTTTACCGACGTCATCCTGCAGCGGTCCGACGGCCGCCTGTTCGTCAACAAGACCTCGACCACGCCTGACGCACCCGGCAAGGCCGTGGTGAGCGCGATCAACGCGTTGCTTGCGCATACCGGCATCGCGCCCGCCGCGATCAGCGAGATCGTGCACGGCACCACCACCGCGTCGAACGCGATCTTGCAGCGCACCGGCGCGCGCACCGGCGTGCTGGCCACGCGCGGTTTTCGCGACGTGCTGGAGATCGGCCGCATCCGCACGCCGACGATGTTCGACGTCGCGTGGAACAAGCCCGAACCGCTGGCGCCGCGCCGCTATCGGCTCGACATCGTCGAGCGCATCGGTGCCGACGGCGCGGTGGTGCAGCCGCTCGATCCGCAGTCGGTGCGCGATGCGGTGAGGTTCCTGCTGGGCGAAGGGGTGCAGTCGGCGGCGATCTGCTTCCTCAACAGCTACGTCAACCCGGTGCACGAGCTGGCGGCGAAGAAAATCAGCGAGAACGAGTTTCCCGAGTTACTGGTGACCGCATCGTGCGACGTGTTGCCGGAGATGAAGGAATACGAGCGCACCAGCACCACCGTGGTCAACGCGTACATCCTGCCGGCGATGCGCACTTATCTGGCGCGGCTTCGCAGCGACCTGGCTGCGATCGGCGTGCGCGCACCGATCCAGGTGATGGCCTCCAACGGCGGCATGATGGGCATCACCGCCGCGAGCGAGAAGCCGGTGTTCGCAGTGGCCTCCGGGCCGGCGGCAGGCGTGACCGGCGCGGCGCGCGTGGGCGAGCGCACCGGTGATCGCGATGCGATCGCGTTCGACATGGGCGGCACGACCGCCAAGGCGGCGATCGTCCAGGCTGGGCAGCCCTCGCTCACCAACGAGTACGAGTTCCGCGACGGTATCAGCTCGCCCAGCCGCTTCGTCAAGGGCGGCGGCTACGTGCTCAAGGTGCCGGCGATCGACATCGCCGAAGTGGGTGCGGGCGGCGGCTCGATCGCCCGGATCGA
>CADECO010000097.1:1894-6128 GCA_902825905.1 uncultured beta proteobacterium | reverse complement strand
CGGCGATCGACATCGCCGAAGTGGGTGCGGGCGGCGGCTCGATCGCCCGGATCGATGCCGGCGGTCTGTTATGCGTGGGGCCGGAGTCCGCGGGCGCTGCACCGGGGCCGGCGTGCTACGCGCAGGGCAACGTCCAGCCGACCGTCACCGACGCCAACATGGTGCTGGGGTTTCTGAATGCGACGGCCCTTGCCGGCGGTTCGCTGGCAGTCCAGCCGGCGCTTGCGCATACCGCGATTGAACGCCACATCGCCGCGCCGCTCGGACTGTCGGTCATGGAGGCGGCGCACGGCATCCGCAACGTCGCCAACGTCAACATGGCGCGGGCGATCCGGGCGGTGACCGTCGAACGCGGTCGCGATCCGCGCGACATGAGCCTGATCGCGTTTGGCGGCTCCGGGCCGGTGCATGCCGTGGACGTCGCGCGGATTCTGGGTATCCGCCGCATCGTGGCGCCGGTGATGGCGGGTGTGTTCTGTTCGGCAGGCATGCTGGCCGCCGATGCCGAGCGCGACTTCCTGCGTGCGGTGCTGCGCCGGCTCGATCAATGCGAGCCGCACGCACTGCAAGGCATCGTCGATGCGTTGCGTCAGGAAGGGATGGTCGCCCTGGCCGCCGAAGGCTACGGCCCGGAACGGGTGAGCGCCGTGATCAAGGCCGATTGCCGCTACCTCGGCCAGTCCTCCGACTTGTCGATTCCATTGACGCGCGAGCGCATCGATGCCGCGGTGCTGCAGCAGCTGCGCACGGACTTCCAGCGTGCGTACCAGGAAACGTTCGGCTACGCCAACGATGAGCCGATCGAGATCGTCAATCTGCGTTTGTCGGTGCGCGGGCGCGGCAGCGATCGCCTGTCGTTCAGCGACATGCGCGTCGATGCGGGCGCACTGGCGGGGCAGCGCGGCGTGCGTAAGGTGAGTTTCGAGCGCGGCGCCGCGCCGATCGACACGCCGGTCGTGCCGCGCGCACAGATCGATGCCGAACGACGCGCCGGTCCGCTCATCATCGAGTCCTACGACACTACGATCGTCGTGCCGCCGGGCGTACAGGCCTGCGCGGACACCACCGGCAACATCATTCTCGAGTTGTGAGGCGCGCCGTGAACCAGGCATTCGTGAACCAGACCATCGACACCGCAGTCCGGCAGCGCGCCGGCATCGACCCGATCTCGTTCGCGGTCATCAAGAACGGCATGGACGCGATCGTCGACGAGATCGCCTATACCGTGCTGCGCACCGCGCGATCCGAGATCGTCAAAGACGTCATGGACTACTCGGCGGCGATCTGCGACCGGCACGGCGCGATGGTGGCGCAAGCCAAGACGATCGCGCTGCACCTGGGCGCGATCCCCGAGGCGATGGCGGCGGTGCGCGCGCGCTACGGCGATACGCTACGCGAGGGCGACGCGATCGTGATGAACGATCCGTACGAAGGCGGCATGCATCTGCCCGACATCTTCATGTTCGTGCCGTTCTTCCACGCCGGCGAACTCGAGGGCTTTTGCGTCGTGATCTGCCATCACACCGACGTGGGTGGACGCGTTCCCGGCTCGAACGCGAGCGACTCCACCGAGATCTTCCAGGAGGGGCTGCGGCTGCCGCCGGTGAAGCTGTACGAGCACGGGCAGATGAACGAGGCGCTCGAGCGCTTGATCGGGCTCAACGTGCGCGTGCCCGATCGGGTGCTCGGCGATCTGCGAGCGCAATACGCCGGCGCGCAGGTGGGTGTGCGCGAGCTGGGCAAGCTGTTCGATCGTTACGGCAGCCCGATGCTGCGCGAGTACCTGGCCGAGCTGCTCGACTACGCCGAACGCATGACGCGCGCCGAGATCCGCACCTGGCCCAAGGGCGTGTTCAGCTTCACCGATCACATCGACGACGACGGCTTGAGCGCGGCGCCGATTCCGATCAAGGTCACCATCACCGTGCACGACGAGACGGTGAGCTGCGACTTCACCGGCTCGGCGCCGCAGGTCAAGGCGGCGATCAACTCCACCGTCTCGTACACCAACTCCTGCACGTATCTGTCGGTGCGTTGCGCGCTCAAGGGCGACATTCCCAACAACGCCGGCGTGTTCCGCTGCATCGACGTCAAGGCGCCGGAAGGCTCGGTGCTCAATCCGCGTGCGCCGGCTGCCGTGGCGGCACGCGCACTCACCGGCTATCGCGTGTTCGACGCGATGCTGGGTTGTCTCGCGCAGATCGTGCCCGATCGCATTCCCGCCGGTGGCGAAGGCGGCAACACCGTGGTGTGTCTGTCGAGCCGACGCGCCGATGGGACGCCGTCGATCATCGTCGACATGATTTGCGGCGCCTGGGGCGGGCGGCCTGATGCCGACGGCATCGAGGCGATCACCAACGCTTCGCAGAATCTGTCGAACACGCCGATCGAGGTGCTCGAGGCGCAGCATCCGGTGCGCATCGAAAGCTACGAACTCGTGCCCGACAGCTGCGGCGCGGGCAAGTGGCGCGGCGGACTGGCCCTGCAGCGCAGCTACCGCGTGCTCGCTGATGAGGCCTTCCTGCAGCTGCGCGCCGATCGGATGAAGTTCGCGCCGTACGGCCTGGCAGGCGGACAGGCCGGAGCGCTCGCGCGCAATCTGCTCGAACAGGGCGGCGCGGTCGAAGCGCTCGCCTCCAAGGTCGCGCGTACGCTGCACGGCGGTGCGTTGGTCACCCATGTGCAGCCGGGCGCGGGCGGTTACGGGGATCCGCTGGCACGTGATCCGGGGCTGGTGGCCGACGATGTGTGGAATTGCAAGATCTCGGTGCAGTTCGCACGCGAGCATCACTGCGTCGTCGTCGATCCGGTGAGCGGCGCGCTCGATCAGCAGGCCACCGAAGCGCTGCGAAAACGTCGCAAGGCGTGAGTTAGAATCGCGCGGTTTCGCTGGCCGCGCACGCGACCTCGCCGGTTGCGCCTGATCACCCGCGCGGGCATCCAGCGGTCACCCATGAAATCGCGCGCCACCGTCGCGTGGCAAGGGCGGCACCGCCCACAACGATTACATTCAGCTCGAACAAAAAGGGGAACGCTGTGTTCGACGACGACGATCAAGACATCTCCGTGATAGTCATCATCTTCCTGGGCATTGCCTCGGTGGTGGCGATCTTTACTGTCATTCTGACCATGGCCGGGCCGATTCCGGCGATGTTGTTCCAGCCGCCAAGCGCACAGCGCGTGGCCGCCGGCCCCAACCTCGGTTTAAGCCTCGCCGAGGGCAAGATCACGCTCACCGGCACCGTGCCCGACGAGGCCGCGCGCCAGTCGCTGCTGCTGCAGGCGCAGGTGGTCTACGGCATCGGCAATGTGGTCGACCAGTTGAAGATCGAATCCGGTGCCGCGATGCCGAAGTGGAAGGGCCGGCTGCTCGATCTGTTCGCGCGGCTGCGCGGGCTGGGGGATTTCAAATTCAACCTTGCCGGCAACCGCTTGAGCCTCGAAGGTCTGGTGGGCACCGACGGATTGAAGGCCGACTTCGAGAAATGGATCAGCGGGTTCTTCGATGGTGCTTCGCTGCAGAGCGCGATCAAGGTTGCGGCGGCCGGTGCGTCCGGGCGCGCTTTCGACCCGGCTGTGCTGCTGAATCTGACGATCGAGTTCGCCACCGGTAGCGCCGAGATTCCCAACGAGTACCGGCCGCGCCTCGATCTGGTGGCCGCCGTACTCAAGGACGACGGACGCAAGCTCACCATCGCCGGGCACACCGACAACGTGGGCGATCCGGGCAGCAACAAGACGCTGTCGCTGGCGCGCGCCGAGTCGGTCAAGAAGTACCTTGCCGACAAAGGCGTCGCGGCTGATTCCCTTGCCACCACCGGCTTCGGCGAAGAACGGCCGATCGCCGACAACGGCACGCCCGAGGGGCGCCAGCACAACCGGCGGATCGAATTGCTGCAGTAGCGTCGAGAAGGCAGTCCGCGGCTGCGCGGCTGCTTCGATCCACCCCAAAGCCGGGCGCGCCCCGGCTTTTTTGTCGCGTGGCGGCTGCTAGACTCTGCCTTGTTCCGGAATGTCATGCGTGCATTGCGACGCGAGCGTGCTCACGCGCTGCGGTTCCGGGCCCTCGTTTGAGTCCGCCACACCCTCTCGTCACGACGCCCCCGCGCCGGCATGAACAACGTTGATCTGATCGTTCGCATCCTCAAGGCCGCGGGCATCACCCACGGCTTCGGCGTGCCCAGCGGCAACGTGCTGCCGTTGATCGAAGCGATGCGCGCCGGCGGCATCGAGT
>CADECO010000097.1:0-1794 GCA_902825905.1 uncultured beta proteobacterium | reverse complement strand
CCCAGCGGCAACGTGCTGCCGTTGATCGAAGCGATGCGCGCCGGCGGCATCGAGTTCGTGCTCACCGCACATGAAGGCTCGGCCGCCTTCGCCGCGGACGTGTCGGCACGCATGACCGGCATTCCCGGCCTGGCGATCGCCACGCTCGGACCGGGCGCCACCAATCTCACCACCGGCGTGGGCAACGCGTATCTCGACCGTTCGCCGATGCTCGCGATCACCTGCAATCTGCACCGGCCGCAACTCGGGCGCCGCGTGCAGATGTGGATCGACCATCATCAGCTGTTCAAGCCGATCACCAAGGCGAGCTTCGCACTTGCGCCCGGCAACATCGCCGCCACGCTGCACGAGGCGCTGTCGATCGCGCTGGCCGAGCCGCAGGGTCCGGTTCACATCGATCTGCCCGAAGACGTGGCGCTCGCCGAAGCGTCCGAGGCGATGCCCGAACCGGTGGTAGCGCGCGAAGTGGCGCCGGCTGGCGAAGCGGCGATTGCGCGCGTGGCGGCGCGCCTGCGCCAGGCGAAGCGGCCGATCGTCGTACTCGGCGCCAACGCAATGCTCATGAAGCAGCCGGCGCTGTTGCGCCGGGCCATCGAACATCATCGGCTGCCGTTCGCCACCACGACGATGGCCAAGGGGCTGATCGACGAATCGCATCCGCTGTCGGTCGGTTGTATCGAACGCGCCAGGCGCAAGCTGCAGCGCGCCTTCGTGCGCAACGCCGATCTCATCATCGGCCTGGGCTACGACACCGCCGAAGTGGAGTACGAGGCGTGGATCGGCGCGGTGCCGCTGGTGCACATCGACATCGAGCATGCCGACGTCGACGCCAGCGTGAGTGTCGCCGAAGAGCTGATCGGCAACCTCGATGCATCGGTGGCCGCCATCAATCGGTTGCCGGCGCTCAGCCACGGCTGGGAAGCCGGCGCCATCAAGGCGCATCGCGATGCGTTTCAGGCGGCGCTGCGGCCGGCGACGCCGAACTTCGCGCCGCATCAGGCCATCGACGTGGTTCGGCGCGTGTTGCCGCGCGGCGGAGTGCTCGCGTTCGACGTCGGCGCGCATACGCATCAGATCGCCAGCCAGTGGACGGCGCACGAGCCGCGCACGTTCCTCATCACCAATTGCTGGTCGTCGATGGGCTTCGGCCTGCCGGCCGCGATCGCCGCCAAGATCGCGCGACCCGATCTGCCGGTGGTGTGCATCGTCGGCGACGGCTGCTTTCAGATGACCTGTGGCGAGCTCACCGTGGCGAAGCGACTCGGGCTGGCGATTCCGTTCGTGGTGCTCGACGACCGCTGGCTCAGCCTGATCAAGGTCAAGCAGGAGCGGCGCAGCTTCCAGCACTACGGCACGCAGACGATTCCCGGCGGCTACGAGACGCCACCGTCGCACTATTTCGGCGTGCGGGCGGTGGGCGTGCGCAACCCAGCCGATCTGGAACGCGAACTGCGTCTTGCGTTGCATGCCAACGGCCCGGTGGTGATCGAGGCCGTGGTCGATGCCGCGCACTATTCCGAGACCGTGTTCGATTGATCCGACGACGAGCATGACCAGCGATACGAGCAGTACCAGCCGTGCCGGCAGCGCCGGTGAGCGTGGCCGAGGCAACAATGCCAACGACGAGCGCGTGATCATCGTCGGCGCCGGCCCGGTCGGCATGGTGTGCGCGCTGGCGTTGAACCGCGCCGGCATCAAGGTGACCGTGCTCGAGCAGGAGCCCGCACCGGTGGAGGATCAGCGCGCCGCATCGCTGCATCCGCCGACGATCGAGATGCTCCACGCCCTGGGCAT
>CADECO010000096.1:10189-16299 GCA_902825905.1 uncultured beta proteobacterium | reverse complement strand
GCGCTCACCTTCGATGGCAACGGCGATTACATCGCCGATCCCACCTATCGCCTGCGCAATGCCGATGCGACCACCGGCCGGACCCACGAGCTGTGGTTCCGTACCACGCAGGCACGCGGGACGCTGCTGCTCTTCGAAGTCGACGTGCCCGCCGGCGCCGGCGACGCACTCACCGAAGACGCGTTGATCGGTCTGTCGTCCAACAGCCAGGGCAGGAGTTGGATCGCCGCCGGCTACGGCCCCGCGCTGGTGAGCGTGGAAGCCAATCTCGCCGATGGCCAATGGCATCACGTGGCGCACACGTTCGGCAACGCCGCGCAGGGGCAGGCGCTCTACGTCGACGGCAAGCTGATTGCCCGGGGCGCCTCCACCGATACGCTGCCGGACGACTATCCGGGGACGCTGCTGATCGGCGCCGCGCGGCGCAACCAAGTACTCGCCGGCTTCCGTGGCGAAATCGCCGACGTGCGCGTGTGGACACGCGTCCGCACGCCTGAGGAGATCGCCAGCGCGATGTATGGACCGCTGCTCGGGCGCGAATCCGCCCTGGCGCGCTACTGGCCGATGGGCGCGATCGTCGAGGGCACGCCGCGCACCGTCGTCGATCTCAGCCCGCTGCGACGCGACGCGATCGTGCACGGCGACGTATTCGCCACGCCCGTCACCTTGCGCTCGACGCTGGCCGACGGCACCACATCGGTCATCGCATTCGGCAACGACAGCCTGGTCGCGGTGGCCGCCGGTGTTCGTTACCAGGAACGCTTCGAATTCCGCATCAAGAACGGCGCGGATGAGGTGATCCGCGACCCGCAGCAGGCAGAAGGCTTGTTCGTGTTTCGCTACAAGGGCAAGCGCTCGCACTCGGCCGAGGACTGGATCACGCTGCCCGAGACGCCCGATGCGAGCGGCCGGGTTGCGGCCAGGACGTTCCCGTTCAGCGGCCCGAATGAAGCGGGTTGGTTCGAGGCGATCGGCGAATTCAAACTCGCCGCCGACGCGGAGCTCGTGCTGATGCGCACGTTCGGCATCGCGCAGCTACAGGCGGATCGGTTCGAGACGCTGGAGATTCGCGGGCACGGCTTGCGTGCGATCGAAGCCGGCATCACCGAGGACGAATACGCCGACGTCGTGACCTTGCCGGCATCCGATCCGAACGCCGATCCGATGGCGGCGCGCGCCTACCAGTCGTTCGAGCAACGCGAGCCGACGCTGATCGCCGAGCGCGATCACTGGCAGACGCTGCTCGATCTGTACAACGACGGCGCCGGCAGCCGGGCGCGCGAGGCGGCGCTGCTCAAGGAGATCGATGCGGCGCAACGCGCCGAGCGTGCCGCCTTCGCCGAGTATCGGACCGAGCTGCACGATCCCACCAACTACTGGTGTTGGATCTCGCATCCGGCGCACAACGATGCGACGCTCGCCGCGATCTACTTTCCGACGATGGCGACCAACACCGGATGGCTTGGCCTGGCGATGCTGAGCGGCAAGCGCGACGACGGTGGGCCGGTGAACCATCGTCTGTGGGCGTTCCTCCCCGACGGTTCGGGCCAGTTCCGTATCACCACGAAGGCGCAGCGCGACAACGGCGTGCTGCTGTTGGGGGACACCGGCGTGCTGCTGGATCGGCATGTCCTGCGCGCCGATCTCGAGTCGCGCCGCGTCTACACGCAGTGGCGCAAAGTGGCCGCGAACAGCAATGGTCGCTATGAGCTGGTGCTCGCGGCGTCCGACCTGGGCTTGTCGGCGCGCGGCGACGGCGTGACCAAGGAGATGCGCGAAGCCTCCCCCGCACGCGAATGGACGCTCACGCCGACCGGCGAGCAGGCCACCACCCGAATACCGGAAGCCCAACTCCGACACCAGAGCGCGAACCAGATACTCATCGCCAAGCGCGCCGAGCTGAGCGCACTGCAATCGGCGATGCGCGACGGTGCGGCCAAGGTGGCGCAGTGGCGGCTCTATCGGGACGCCGCCGACACGAGCCTCACGCTGGTTCACGCCGAGATGCGCAGGTACGGTGATCAGGTGCTGCAGGGCGCAGCCGCCGCGGTGAGCATGCGCGCCCTCACCTCGAACGAGTCGCGCGGGCTGGAAACGCGCGCCGCACGGCTCAGGTTCGTCGACGCGGCCTCGCGCATGACGATCAGCGAGACCGCCGACGGCAACGTGCAACTCGCCTACTTTGATCGCGACGGTCGCATGCGCCTCACCCGCTACGACGCAGCCGCGACCACGGGCAACACGAGCCACGAACAGTGGCTGCCCGACGAGGCGCGCGGGTGTATGGAGTTCGGAGCTGGTGCCGCGCTGACGCTCAGCCCGGCGATTGAGCTGCCCAGCGAGTACACGATCGAAGCGTGGTTCCAGACGCCGCTGCCCAAGACCGCCGAGTGGAACACGTTGCTGCGCGGCAGCGGCGGCGGCGAGCATCACGTCCTGGCCAGGCGCGGGCGCGAGCTGGGCATCTATCTGGCCGGCGCGGACGTGTTCTGCGGTTGCGGCTACGACCTGTCGCTGCTGCAACCCGGCTGGCATCACCTAGCCGCGGTCGCGCACTCGGCCGAGCAAGGCGCGAGCACGACGTTCTACATCGACGGTGTCAGGGCCGGCGATGTCATGCAGACCGCGATCGAAGCGATGCGCGCGGCGGTGCATGCCGATACCGCCATCAAAGACAAGGCGATCGAGTTCGACAAGCGACTCAAGGCGCTGCACAAGAAGACCTTCCGCGCGAGCATTCCGATCGACACGATCGGTAACGCGCTTGCCCGGACCTCGCCCGCGAACACCCAGCATTTCGGCCGCGTGGCGGAGCTGCGCGTGTGGAATCTCGCGCTGAGCGACGAGGAGATCGAGATCAACAGCAAGACCGCGCTGAGCGGCGATGAACCGGGACTGCTGGCCTGGTATCCGCTTGATCGCGATCTGGAGAACCAGCTCGGCGCGGGCAGGGCCGTCAACGTCGACAACCGCGCGATGCGGCAGGTGTGCTCCGCGCCGATCGGTCATCCGGGGCACGGCGTGGTCCGGTTCGACGGAAGCGGCGATGTGCTGCACGTGCCGGCGGATCTCAAGCTGCCCGACGTGGGCACGATCGAATTGTGGGTCAAGACGGGCATGCCGCAACACGCCGGTTCGGATCTGGACGGCTCGACGGCGTGGCAGAGCGTTCTGTCGTTCACCGATGGTCGCGTCAGCCAGATCCGATTGGATACACGGCTCACCTATTTTTCCGGCAGCACCATCGCGCGCGAGTGGCGCATCGCGGTGGCCGGCGGCCCGGCGAGCACGCCGGAGATCGTCTGGACGTCGAACATGTTCGACCACTCGGCGTGGTTCCACGAGACGCTTGCCTGGGATCTTGGCCAGCGCACGCTCGACACCTTCACCAACGGCGTGCTGGTCCACACGCTCGCGCTTGCACCGACATACAAACCGGTCTTGTCGCGGTTGGCGCTGGGTGAGGCCACCTCGGGCACGAGCCATTTCAACGGATGGGTCGCCGAGTTGCGTCTATGGTCGGTGCGCCGGAGCGCGGACGCGATCGGTGCGACCTTGCGGCGCCGGTTGCGTGGTGACGAACCCGGGCTGATCGGCTATTGGCCGCTCGCCCTTGCGCAGCCGGCACCGGCGCAGATGCCGCAAGGCAGCGATACGGCAGCGCGTCCGCTTCACACTCCCAATCTGACGAATCCCGCCCAACCGGCCACCCTCTTGAATGCGACCGTCGTGCTCGACAACACGCTGCCGCTGGTGGCCGATGCGCTGGTGACCAACGAGTACGTCACCTACGGCATCGATTTCGCCAGCGGCAACAAGACCGCGATGATGCGGCGCTTTCTCGCGGTGCCCGCGGCAGCCGGCGTATCGCTGCTCGCGCAGAAGCGTGTCGAGCAGCTCGAGTTGAAGTGGGTGGGCAATGCGCAGTTCAAACCGACGTTGCTCGGATATATCGAAGGCGCACCGCCGGTGCCCAGCGAGAATCTCACCGTCGATCCGCCCTCCTACAACGGCGCGGCGTCGGTCGAGCTGGAAGTCGCCAACGAGGTGCGCTATGGCTGGTCGCGCGAACAGGATGCCGGTCTCGGATTGAGTCTGGCCGCCTTCTTCGGCACCGAAGGCGAGTACGGCGCGGTGACCCCATTGGGCGTCACCAAGAAACTTGGGGAGTTCAAGGTCGGCTTCAAAGGCGAATTGGACTTCACCTACGGATTCTTGAACTCCACCAAGGTGGAAACTTCGTCGAGCAGCACGACGCTCGATCGCATGGAGTTGCGCGGCGCGCCCGAGGATGCGCCGCGGTTCCCGACGATCGGCCGGCGCTTCGTGCCGAAGAACGTCGGTTATGCGCTGGTGGTCTCGGCGCTGGCCGATGTGTTCGTCACGCGGCTCAAGCGCACCGGGCGCATGGTGAGCTACGCACTCAAGCCGGTCGAAGGCATCCCGCCCGACGTCAACACCGTCACGTTTCTCATCAACCCGGCGTACGTCATGAACGGCAGCCTCGATGGCCTGACCGGCCTTCAGCCGACCAGCGAGCGCTTCTTCGGCGACGTACCGCAGATGCGCGCGCAGTACGGGGCGGTGTATCCCGCCAGCTACTATCGGCTGTACGACGCCTATGACCTGGCGGCGAAGATCGACCAGGCCGACACCGAGCGCGCGACCTACTTCGCCAACTTCAACGCGCGCCTGGTCGATGAGACTTCGCTCAATCGCGAGGTCGATCCGGACGTGGATGACGACGAATCGCGCAAAGCCGCGGCCGAGGAGCAGACCGAAAATCTCAAGGCCTCGCGCACCCGGTACGAGCAGGGCGTGCATAGCGCCCAGGTGTTCGAGAGCTGGCAACGCAAGATGGAAGATCTGCAGATCCGCGCCGGCAAGCGCAACATCGTCAACACTTACGTGTGGGATGCCGACGGCGGCACCCACGCCGAGAGCCAGCAGTTCGCCAGCACCGTCGAGCACACGATCGGCAGCTCGATCGAGTTCAGCGGCAAGCTGGGCGTGGAGAGCGAGGTGAACGTCGCCGATGTGAAGGGCGAGCTCACGGCGCTGGCAACTTTCCATGTGAAACAAACGATGACCAAATCGGTCTCGACCACGCAGGCACTCTCGTTGAACGTCGATCTGTCCGGGGTGGAGCGCCAGAGCGTGACCGACTTCAAGGACCGGCCGTACTTCCCCGGCGAGAAGGTGAAGCGCTATCGTTTCATGAGCTTCTACCTCGAAGGCGCCACGTCTCACTTCGACGATTTCTTCGCACAGGTCGTCGATCCGGAGTGGCTCGCCGGCAACAACGAGGGCGCACGGGCGCTGCGCGAGGTGGACCGTGCGAAGAAGAACAAGACCTGGCGCGTGATGCATCGCGTGACGTACGTCGAACGACCGGTGCTCGCCGGTTTCGGGCGCGACACACGCCAGATCGCCGGCAGCAACTTCTACACCGAGCTTGGGCCGCTGCAGGAATCGGTGGCCCGGCTCGAAGCCGAGAACAAGCTGTTGCAAGGCAAGCTCGATACGGTGCTCGAGCTGATACGCCGCAGCTGATAACCACGACCAAGGAGTCGCATGCAGGCTGTGATCAGACCCAACTCCACCGTGCGGCGCTGGATCGTCGCGCTTGCCGTCGCCGGAGCGGGCACGCTGGCGAGCGGTTGCGCGAACACGATTCCCGACGTCTCCCCGTTCGTCGACGCGACCAATCAGTTTCGCGCAGCGATCGTTTCGGGCGGACGCGCAGTCGATGCCGACCTGCGCGCCATCGCCGCAGACGAGCAAGCGAAGCAGTTCGCCGCGCAGTGGGAAAAGCGCATTCGCGCGGCCGATGCCCTGGCGAGCTACTCCAATGCGATCGGCGCGATTGCCGCATCGGGTACCGAAGGCAACGCCGCCGCACGCAGCGTGGCCGATTCCCTGCAATCGCTCGCCGGCGCAGCCGGTATCGCGCTGCCCGCCACCGCCGCGCTGTCCACCGCGGTGGATGCAGCCGCATTCGTGTACGGTCACATCGCCGCGGTGCGCGCAACCGGCTCGATGGCCGATGCGCTGCGCACCGCGGCGCCCGCACTCGATCGCATCGCCGCGATTCTCGAGCAGGATCTGGG
>CADECO010000096.1:3656-10089 GCA_902825905.1 uncultured beta proteobacterium | reverse complement strand
CGCGCGAGAAGACCGGGCGCCAGCTGTTCGCGGCGGCACGCGAGGCGCTGGGTGCATGGGCGGCCACGCACCGTGATCTGGCCACGTCCTTGGAACGCAAGCGGCCGGTCGACGTGCGCGCCTTGGCCGCCGCGGTGGAAGAGATGCGCGACATCGTGAGGAGGATTCGGGCGCTATGAGCGAATGGGATGGCATCGAAGGCGTTGCGGCCTGGCGCAGCAAGCTCCAGCAAATGCTGGAAGAAGCCAATCGTGCGGCCAGGGGTACGGCCGACGAGCCGCGATTCAAGCTGTCGCAACGGTTCACGGAGTTCATCGCGAACTCGCGACCGCAGACCGACGACATGAACCGACTCGACGCAATTGCCGGCGACACCGCGGTGTCGCTGATGCAGATCACCATCGAGCAGCGATTGGCATCGCTCACCGAACGCGGCGTGGAGCTGGCCCGGCTCACCAAGGAGATCGAAGGCCGGGCCGACGCGGCAGCTGCGTCGGCCGATGCCATAAGGCTGGTGCGCGCGCGCGAGGCGGTCGATACATTGACGCGCAGCGTCGGCGCACTCAACGATCTGCGCGCGGCACTCGATTCTGTGCGCGAGGGCGATCTCACCGACTCGGTCGATGCGCTGATCGAGGCGATCCAGGATGTGCGCGCTTCGCTCGAGCGCCCAGCCGCATCAGCCACCGCGGGGACACCGACAACGAGAACCGCAACGCGACGCGGACGTCGGCCGGTTCGTTGACCGCGGGCTCACTCGCGCACCCGGCGCGCTGAGCGTTATCGGGTATCGTCGGGCGCATGAGCACCTCGCGCGCGGCCGCGGATCGCGGCCCTGATTCCCGCTACGCCTGGACGCGCCTGGTCGTGGCGCTGCTGATCGGCACGATCGGCAATGCGGGCCTGTGGATCATGAGCGTGGCGCTGCCGCCGGTGCAGGCCGAGTTCGGCATATCGCGCGGCGATGCCTCACTGCCGTACGCGTTCACGCTGCTTGGTATCGCCACCGGGGGCGTGTTCATGGGCAAGCTCACCGACCGCTTCGGGATCGTGCGTCCGCTGCTTGGCGCAACCTTTTGCATCGGCCTGGGTTACGTCGCCGCCGGGCTGTCGGGCAGCCTGGTGCAGTTCTCACTCGCACAGGGACTGCTGGTCGGATTCCTGGGAAGCTCCGCGACGTTTGGCCCGCTCATCGCCAGCACATCGCTGTGGTTCCAGCGGCAACGCGGGATCGCGGTGGCGCTCGTCTCGGCGGGCAATCATCTGGCCGGGGCGATCTGGCCGCCGATCGTGCAGATCTCGTTCGATGCGTTCGGTTGGCGTACCACCTACGTCGGCATCGGCATCGTGAGCGTGCTGACGATGTTGCCGCTGATCGCGCTGTTGCGTGGCAGTCCGCCTCAGCAGAAAGCAGGGGAACCGGCTTGGGAGGAGCGACCGCTCAGGCCGATTCCGGCGGGCATGACGCCCAACCAGTTGCTGGTGCTGCTGTCGATCGCCGGTATGGCCTGCTGCGTGGCGATGGCGATGCCGCAGGTGCATATCGTGGCGTACTGCGCCGATCTGGGCTATGGCGCGATCCGCGGCGCGGAGATGCTCACCATCATGCTTTCACTCAGCCTGATCAGCCGCCTGCTCACCGGCTGGATCGCCGATCGGGCGGGCGGCCTGCAGGCATTGCTGCTGGGCACGACACTGCAATGCATGGCCCTGGTGTTCTACATCCCGTTCGACAGTCTCGGCGCGCTCTACGTGATCTCGGCGCTGTTCGGATTGGTCCAAGGCGGGATTGTGCCGGCCTACGCGATCATCGTGCGCGAGTACTTCTCCCCGCGCGAGGCCGGTGCCAAGGTGGGGATCGTGCTCATGGCTTCGCTGATGGGCATGGCCTTCGGCGGCTGGCTCACCGGCAAGATCTTCGATCTCACCGGCTCCTACACCGCTGCGTTCACCAACGGCGTCGCCTGGAACGTGCTCAACATCGTCATCGTGGGATGGCTGCTGACACGAGGCAGGCGCCGCCTGGCAACCGCGTAACGCGCAGTTACTGCGGCTTGATGCCGGCCGCTTTGATGATCGACTTGCTGCGCTCGACTTCGCTGTGCACGAAATTGCGGAACTCGTCGGCGGTCATCTCCAACGGATCGCCACCCAGGTTGAGCAGCTTCTCGCGCACGCCCGGATCCTTCAGCGCGCGGCGCACGTCGGCGTTGATCTTGTCGACGATCGCAGCGGGTGTGCCGGCAGGCGCCCAGATCCCGAACCAACCCGGCGAGTCAGCATTGGCGATACCGGCTTCGCCGGTCGTCGGTACATCGGGCAGCATCGGATTGCGCTTGGGCGTGCTCACCGCAAGCGCTTTCAGCTTGCCCGAACGGATGTTCGAGATGCCCCCGGCAATCGGCGTCCAGAATGCATCGGCCACCTTGCTCATCACCGCGGTGAACGCCTCGGGCGTGCCCTTGTAGCCGATCTGGGTGACCTTGATGTTCGCCGCGGAGACGAAGACTTCCAGGTTCATGTGCGTGCCGCTACCCACACCTGCATGCGCGAAATTCAAGGCTTCGGGTTTGGCTTTCGAGTACGCCACGATGTCGGCAACACTCTTGAACTGGCTGTCGGGTGCAACCACCAGCACCTGCGGCGCCATCACCATCGGCGCGACATTGACGAAATCCTTCAGCGTGTCGTACGGCAACTTGGCGTAGATGGCCGGATTCACCGCATGCGCGTTGGAGTTGATCAGCAGCGTGTAGCCATCGGGTTCCGCCTTGGCCACCGCCGCCGAGGCGATCGATCCGCCGGCACCGGCGCGATTCTCCGGAACAACCGGATGCCCCCAGTACTCCGAGAGCTTTTGCATCACGACCCGGCCGACGATGTCGGTGGAGCTGCCCGGCGTGAAGGTGATGACCGCCTTGACCGCGCGCGTCGGGAACTGCTGCGCGGCTACGCCAGCCGCAAGGCCGGCTGCCGTGAATCCCAACGCGGCGCTGAGCGCCATTCGTGCAAATCCCATCCTCTATCTCCTCGTCGATTGTGTAGCTGACGCGATTCGCGCAGGCAAGACCCTGCGACGATCGCGTCGTTGACCCTGGTAAGCCGGTCATGATCAGCCATGCCCGGATCGGGTCCGCGATAATAAGTGGCTTTGAACCTTCTTTGGACCGTTTCAAACCCGCTCAACGACACGACGTCAATGCCCGCTGAAACCCCGACGCCGCGCGCCGTCCGCCCCATCGACGCCGCAACGCTCATTCCGCTGCGCCGTCGCGCCAACACCCTCGAAGTGCTGATGGGCAAACGCGCGCGCCGGCATAGCTTCGTGCCCGACATGTACGTGTTTCCCGGCGGGCGCGTCGATGCCGAGGACTACACCGCGGCCGTCGGCTCGGCCCTGCAACCCACCGTGCGTGAGCGGCTGCTGGCGTCCTCCAACGCACGACAGGCGCACGCGTTGGCAGTGGCCGCGGTACGCGAAACCTGGGAGGAGACCGGCATCACCATCGGCGAGATGCGCGACGGTCGCCTGCACCCCGCGCTCGACCGGCTCGAGTTCATCCTGCGCGCGATCACGCCGGCGCAAAGTCCGATCCGGTTCCACGCGCGCTTCTTCGTCGCGCAGGTGTCCGACGTCGACGGCGAGCCTCGCACCAATGGTGAGCTGCTCGATCTGGCATGGCGCCCGGTGGCCGAGTGCCTGAAGCTGCCATTGGTGGATGTGACCGAGTTCATCCTCACGCATCTGGACCGCTATCTCGAACCGGCTACGGGCCCGGCGCCGCTGTTCTGCTTTCGCAACGGCAAGGTGATGCTGCGCGGCTGAGGTCGATCGATGGCAGACTTGGCCGTCACCGCATCACCCCTCGCGCGTCCGACACGCGCGCCCCACGGAGGACTTCATCATGAGCGAGCTCGAGGCCGTCAATCTCCAGGCGATCACCGAAGGCATCAGCAAGGCCACCCGGCCGGTCAACATCCTGTGGCAGGCCGACGACACGCTCGCATTCGTGGCACGCGGGCGCGATCACCGCAGCGAGTTCCACTCCGATCCGTCCGATGAAGTGATGTACATGATCAAGGGCGACATGAACCTGCACTACCGCACTCCGGAAGGTGAGGAGAAGATGGTGGTGATCAAGGAAGGCGAAATCATCTACTGCCCGGCGGGCGTGCCGCACTCGCCGCGCTTTCCACGCGATGCGTACGTGCTGGTGCTCGAACGCAAGCGCCGTGCGGGCGAACAGGACAAGTTCAACTGGTACTGCGCCAAGTGCGACGCCCCGCTGTTCGAATCGATCAAGGTGGTGAGCGACTACAACGCCGATCCGGTGTCGCGGGTGTACGAGGACTTCTACGGCTCCGAGCAGAACCGCACCTGCGGCAAGTGCGGGCACGTAACGCCGCGGCCGGCCTGAGTATCGCTCGATACGTTGCCAACAAAGGAGAAGGAAGCAATGAAAGCAGCCTGGTACACCAAGCAAGGTGCCCCGCGTGACGCGTTCGAAGTCGGCACCATGCCCGACCCGCAACCCGGCGCGGGCGAAGTGCGCGTGCGCATCCACGCTTCGGGCATCAACCCCACCGATACGTACACGCGCAGCGGCATCCGCCGCCCCGGTATGCCGTTCGAGCGGATCATTCCGCATCAGGACGGCTCGGGTGTGATCGATGCAGTGGGTGCGGGCGTGCCCAAGGAGCGCATCGGCGAGCGCGTCTGGATCTACATGGCGCAATGGCAGCGCCCGTTCGGCACCTGCGCCGAATACTGCGTGCTGCCCTCCGATCGCGCGGTGCTGCTGCCCGGCAACTGCGATTTCGATGTCGGCGCGAGCCTGGGCGTGCCGTGGCTCACCGCGCATCGCGCACTCACCATCGAAGGATCCATCGCCGGCCAGACAGTGCTGGTGGCAGGCGGCACTGGAGCGGTCGGCTACTACGTCGTGCAGCTCGCGAAGATCCAGGGCGCGCGCGTGATCACCACCGTCGGCAGTGCGGAGAAGGCGGCGATCGCCAAAGCCGCCGGCGCCGACGAGGCGATCGACTTTCGCAATGAAGATGTCGCGACCCGCATCGGTGCGCTCACCGGCGGCAAGGGCGTCGATCGCATCATCGAGACCAACTTCGCCGCGAACTCGAAACTGATGCCGCGCGTGCTGAAGAAAGGCGGCTCGGTGATCGTGTACGGCTCATCGGGCACCGGTGACATTCCGCTCGATGGCCGTTGGTGCATCCCGAATTTTCCGACGATCCGCTTCATGATCATGTACGAGCTGCCCGCCGACGCGTACAAGCACGCCGTGGCCGACTTTGCCGGGCTCGCACTCAACAACAAGCTCAAGCACCTGCCGGTCAAGACCTATCCGCTCGAGCAGATCGCCGCCGCGCACGAGGCAGTCGAAAAAGGCAACAGCGGCATGCGCCAGATCGTGCGCCTTCAATAGCCGCGCCCTCCTTCACTCCTCACCATTCACCATTCACCCTTCATCCTTCCGCCCCGCCCATGTCCAACTACCCCAACGCCAAAGTCATCGCGCTCGAGGAGCACTATCTCGATCCCGAAATCGCCAAACATCTCGAAGGCGCGGAGCTGCGTGCGCCCAAGATCCGCTCGCGCCTGGACGACGTCGGCGCGCTGCGCATCAAGGAGATGGACGAGGCCGGCATCGACGTGCAGGTGCTCTCACAAAGCGCACCGGGCACGCATCGCATGGAAGCCGCATCGGCCGTGCCGCTGTGCAAGGGCGCCAACGATCGGCTGCAGGCGACGATCCAGGCGCATCCGACGCGCTTTGCCGGCTTCGCCACGCTGCCGGCTGTCGATGCGAAAGCCTCGGCCGACGAACTCGAACGCACGGTGACGAAGTACGGCTTCAAGGGCGCGATGGTGCACGGCCTGACGGTGGTCGATGGTCAGCGCCTGTTCATCGACGACAAGCGCTTCTGGCCGATCTTCGAGCGTGCGCAGGCGCTCGATGTGCCGATCTACATCCATCCGGCCATGCCGCATCCGGCGGTGGTCGAGGCCTACTACAAGGATTACGCCAAGGACTTCCCGTACATCCTGTCGGCCGGTTGGGGCTTCACCGTGGAGACGGCCACGCAGGCGATCCGCATGGTGCTCTCGGGCATGTTCGACGCCTATCCGAAGCTGCAGATCATCGTCGGCCATCTGGGCGAAGGGCTGCCGTTCTCGCTGTGGCGCATCAGCCAGGCGCTCTCGCGCGAGGGCAACAAGTCACTGTCGTTCCGCGAGACCTTCCGCCACCACTTCCACATCACCACCAGCGGCAACTTCGCCACGGCTGCGCTGCTGTGTTCGGTGATGGAGATGGGTGCCGATCGCGTGATGTTCTCGGTCGACTACCCGTTCGTCGACAACACGCCCGGCACCGCCTGGATGAGCGATGTGCCGCTGTCGACCGAAGACAAA
>CADECO010000096.1:0-3556 GCA_902825905.1 uncultured beta proteobacterium | reverse complement strand
GGAAAGTACGGCACGCGCCCTAACGTCGGCTTGTGCCCGACCAGTCCGGTGAAGCTCGCGGGCAGTCGGATCGAGCCACCGCCGTCGCTGCCGATCGCCACCGTGCACAGTCCGGCCGCGACGGCCGATGCGGCGCCACCGCTCGACCCTCCCGGCGTGTGGTCGAGATGCCACGGATTGCGCGTCGCGCCGAATGCGCGGGTGGTCGTCTCGACGATGACCGAGAGCTCCGGCATCGTTGTCTTGCCGAGGATGACGGCGCCCGCCTCGAGCAGCCGTGCGCTGACCGGCGCGTCGAACGTCGAGGGCGTGGTGCGATCGAGCGCGTAGCCGCGCGCAGTACGCAGACCGCGCACGTCGAGGTGGTCCTTGATCGATACGGGCACGCCATCGAACGGACCCAGCGCTTCACCGCGCTGCCAGCGCGCCTCGGCCTGACGGGCTGCCGCGATTGCGTTGTCGCGATCGATCTCGTAGTAGGCCGCGAGTTGCGGATTGAAGCTGGCGATGCGCGCCAGCACGGCCTCGGTGACCTCCACCGGCGAGAGCTGCCGCTGCCGGAAAGCCTCGCCCAATGCGGCCACCGAGCGGAAGCTGATGCCGGTGGCATCGCTGAGCGCCGGCGGTGTGGTCATCGCGCGATCTCCTGTCATCACCCTGCCTCCTCTATTCACCGCCGAGATAGGCCGCGCGCACGCTGTCGTCGGCGGCCAGCGCAGCGGCCGCGCCGGTCTTGACGACATGGCCCGACTCGATCACGTAGCCGCGCTGCGCGATGCCCAGCGCCATGCGCGCATTCTGTTCGGCGAGTAGCACCGTCGTGCCTTGCTGGTGCAGACGACGAATCACCTGAAAAATCTCGGCGACCACCAGCGGCGCCAGACCCATCGAGGGCTCATCGAGCAGCAGCAGTTTCGGGCGCGCCATCATCGCCCGGCCGATCGCCAGCATCTGCTGTTCACCGCCCGAAAGTGTTCCGGCCAGTTGTCCGGCGCGCTCCTTGAGGCGCGGGAAGATGCCGAACACGCGCTCGGTGTCGTGCTCCACTTCCTGCCGCGCGCCGCCGCGCAATCGTGTGTAGGCGCCGAGCGTGAGGTTGTCGTGCACGGTGAGCGGCGCGAACACCCGCCGCCCTTCCGGCACCAGCGACAGACCGGCGCGCACGATTGCATCGGGCGCCAGGCGATGCGCCGCCTTGCCGCCGAACAACACCTCGCCCGAACGCGGCCGAAGCAATCCGGCGATCGTGCGCATGAGCGTGGTCTTGCCGGCGCCATTCGGGCCGATCACGCAAACGATCTCGCCCGCGGCAATCGAAAGATCGACTCCGTCGAGCGCGACGATCTGACCGTAGCCGACGACCGCGCGCTTGACCTCAAGCATCGGCGCTCGTGCCCAGATAGGCGGCGATCACATCGGGATGCGCGCGTACCGCTGCCGGCGCGCCCTCGGCGATGCGTCGTCCGAAATTGAGCACCAGGATGTCGTGGCTCACGCGCATGACGACGCGCATGTTGTGTTCGACCAGCAGCACGGTCACGCCTTCGGCGTTGATCGCTTCGATGGCGCGCGCGACCCGATCCGCCTCGGCGGCGGGCAAGCCGGAGGTCGGCTCATCGAGCAGCAGCACTTTCGGATCGCTCGCCAGCGCCCGCGCGATCTCGACGATCTTCAGATCGCCGAACGACAGGCTCGACACCGATGCGTCCGCGTGACGGCCCAGCCCGACCCGATCGAGCAGCTGCCGCGCGTGTACGCGTGCCGCCTGCTCCTCACGGCGCCCATCGGGCAGGCGCAGGAACGCGCTCGCCAGTCCGCTGCGAAGTCGCACGTGGCGGCCGACCATCACGTTCTCCAGCACCGTCATGCCGTGGAACACCTGCAGATTCTGGAACGTTCGCGCCAGGCCGAGGGCGACGCGATCGTGCGGCGCCTGGCGCGTGATGTCGGCGCCCTGCAGCACGATCCGCCCCATGCTCGCGCGCTGCACGCCGGAGATGACGTTGAACAGCGTCGTCTTGCCGGCGCCGTTCGGACCGATGACCGCCTTGATTGCACCGGCCGGCACGTCGAACGACAGCTCCGCGAGCGCGGCCAGTCCGCCGAAGTGCACGGATAGATTCTCGACGCTGACGAGTGCGGCCGCGCTCATGGGGCGACTCGACGTGCCGCCGCCTGCTTGCGTGCACCGCGCCAGCGATCGATCAGCAGATCGAGGCCGCCGCCCATGCCTCGCGGAAAAAACAGCAGCACCAGGATCAGGCTCACGCCGAAGATCAGGATTTCCAGATCGCCCACCGAGCGCAGCAGCTCCGGCAGTGCGGTGTAGACGAGCGCGCCGAGAAAGGCGCCCCAGAAATGGCCGGTTCCGCCGAGCGCCACCATCACGACCAGCATCGTCGAGGCGATGAAATCGAACGACTCGGGCGATACGAAGGTGTTGTGGTGCACGTACAGACAGCCGGCGATCGCGGCGAGCATCGTGCTCACCACGAACACCACGAGCTTGTGCCGATGCACGTCGATCCCCATGCAGGCGGCACCGATCTCGGCCGACGAAAGTGCGCGCAGCGCGCGGCCCGTGCGCGAATCGAGCAGGTTCAGGATCAGCACCAGGCAGATGCCGGTGACCGCGAGCGCGAAGTAGAAGAACGACGCGTCGGTGTCGAGCGCCAGGCCGAACAGGTTGTAGTGCGGAACGTTCAGCAGGCCATTGGGGCCGCCGGTGAGGCCGCGCAATTCGACGAAGAGCACCGAGGCGATCGCGTTGAAGCCGAGCGTGGCCATTGCCAGATAGTGGCCGCGCAACTTGAGCGTCGGGTAGCCCACGATCAGCGCCGTGGCCCCGGTGATCACCACCGCAGCGATCAGGCCGAGCCACGGTGAGACACCGAACTTCGCGGCGAGCACGCCGCTCACATAGGCGCCCAGGCCATAGAACGCTGCGTGGGAGAGCGAGATCTGGCCGGAATAACCCATCAACAGATTCAAGCTGGCGATGAGCAGCAGATTGATCAGCCACAGAATCGCGAGGTTCAATACGTAGTTGTTGGGCGCGATGCCCGGAACGATCAGCAGCGCCAGCCACAGCACGCCCAGGCCCAGATAGGTGTTGCGGGTGATCGGTGCGTGCATTCGTAGGCCCCGTCTCAGACCTTGGTGACCTCGGCGCGGCCGAGCAGCCCCGACGGGCGAAAGAAGAGCAGGAACAGCAGCACCAGGAACGCGACCGCATCCTTGTACTGCGACGAGATGAACGCGGCCGAGAATGCTTCGAGCAGACCGAGCAGCAGGCCGCCGACGAGGGCACCCGGCAGATTGCCCAGCCCGCCGAGCATCGCGGCGCTGAACCCCTTGAAGCCGAGCACCGTTCCGGCGTTGAACGAGGTCAGCGTGATGGGAGTGATGATGATGCCCGCGATGGCACCGACCAGCGCCGCCAGCACGAACGCCCACATCACGGTGCGTGGCACGTTGATGCCCACGATCGCGGCGGCTTCACGGTCGGCGGCGGCGGCCTTCATCGCCTTGCCCAACAGCGTGCGCTCGAAGAACG
>CADECO010000095.1:13741-16400 GCA_902825905.1 uncultured beta proteobacterium | reverse complement strand
ATCGTCACGCGCATCAATCGCGAGCAGGGCACGACCATCCTGCTGGTGGAGCAGAACGCACATCTTGCGCTCGCCACCGCCGACTACGGGTACGTCCTCGAAGTGGGCCGGATCGTCCTCGAAGACACGTGCGCGCGCCTGCGCGAGAACGAGGACGTGAAGGAGTTCTACCTCGGCATGAAGGAAGCCGGCGCACGCGGCGAGCGGCGGTGGAAGAAGAGGAAGACGTGGCGATGAGTCGATGCACGCCCGGCCCCCAGCCTGACCCGAAGCGAACGCCGTAGCCATGCTCTGGGACCTCTCGCAGATCCAGCCCCGCACCGACATCGTCGTTCCCGGCGACACGATGGCGCAGATGTGCGTCAACGCCGTCGGCCAGCGCGGCGACGCGGTGTGGCTGCGCCAGAAGGAACTCGGCATCTGGCAGGCCACCACGTGGCGCGAATTCGGCAGCATCGTGCGCGAGATCGCCCAAGGCCTGTGCGCACTCGGCTTCGCGCCGGGCGAGTGCGCGTCGATCCTCTCGAATACCTGCCGCGACTGGGTGTTCGCCGATTTCGGCGTGCTGTGCGCAGGCGGCATCAGCAACGGCATCTACCCCACCGATGCGGCGGCGCAGGTGGAATACCTGCTGGCCGATTCCGATTCCGCCTACGTGTTCGTCGAAGACGAGGAGCAGCTCGACAAGGTGCTCGCGGTGCGCGAACGGCTGCCGAAACTGCGCCGCGTCGTGGTGTTCGACATGGAAGGCCTGGCGCGTTTCGACGACCCGCAGGTGATGAGCCTCGCGGCGCTGCGCGAGCTCGGCCGCCAGCGCGCGACCACGCACGCCGGCGAATTCGACCAGCGTGTCGCGAGCCGCAAGCCCGCCGACGTCGCGGTGCTGATCTACACCTCGGGCACCACCGGCAAGCCGAAAGGCGCGATGCTGACGCACCATAACCTCGTCTACACGGTGCGCGGCTACAACCTGGTGGTCGCACAAGACGAGAACGACGAGCGGATCGCCTTCCTGCCGCTGTGCCACGTGGCCGAGCGCCTGGGCGGCGCGTTCTTCGGCCTCTACACGGGCGCGAAGCTCAACTTCGTGGAGAACCCGGACACCGTGCCGGAGAACGTGCGCGAGATCGCACCGACGGTGTTCACCGCCGTGCCGCGGGTGTGGGAGAAGTTCTATTCGGGCGTGACGATCGCCCTCGCGGAAGCCACGCGGCTGCAGCAGCTCATCTACGGTTGGGCGCTGCGCACCGGCGAGCAGGTGGCCGACCGCTTCGTCGCCGGATCGCCCATCCCCGGCACGCTGCGCCTGAAGTACCGCATCGCGCGCAAGCTCGCGCTCGACAACGTGCGCCGCACGATCGGCATCGACCGCGCGCGGTTCCTTGTCACCGGGGCCGCGCCGATCTCGCCCGATCTCGTGCGCTGGTATCTCGCGCTCGGTGTGCCTATGTGCGAGGTGTGGGGCCAGACCGAAAGCTGCGGCGCCTCGACCGCCACGCCCGCGCAACGCGTCCGCCCGGGGAAGATCGGCATCGCCGCGCCGTACAACGAGGTGAAGGTCGACGCGCGCGGCGAGCTGCTGATCCGCGGGGCCAACGTCTTCAAGGGCTACCTCAACCAGCCGGAGAAGACCGCCGAGACCATCGACGCGGAAGGCTGGCTGCACACCGGCGACGTGGGCGAGGTGGATGCCGACGGCTACTTCCGCATCACCGACCGGATGAAGGACATCATCATCACCGCCGGCGGCAAGAACATCACGCCCTCTGAGATCGAGAACCAGCTCAAGTTCTCGCCATACATCACCGATGCGGTGGTGATCGGCGACAGGCGTGCGTTTCTCACCGCGCTGATCATGATCGACCATGAGAACGTCGAGCAGTACGCGCAGGAGCGCGCCATCCCGTTCACCAACTACGCCAGCCTGTGCCAGCGCCCTGAGATCGTCGCGCTCATCCAAGGCGAGGTGGACCGGGTGAACAAGCAGTTCGCACGCGTCGAAAACGTACGCAAGTTCCGTCTGATCGAGCAGAAGCTCACCGCCGAGGACGAGGAACTCACGCCGACGATGAAGCTCAAGCGCAGCTTCGTCAACAAGAAGTACGGGGCGCTGATCGATTCGATGTACTGATAGCGGTGGCACCGACGCGCCGATGACGGTTCGCAGTGAACTGGCGACGGGCCGTTTTGCAATCACCGTAGTTCGTCCGTAAAGTACCCGCCGCGAGCCGCACCTGCGGCCGGCGCATTCCAATGAAGAGGAGACCACGATGAAGGGCAAGCTCGTTGCAGCAGGGTCGGGAGTGATGGCTGCCGCGTTCGCGGCGGGCGTCGCGCTGGCGCAGGGCGTGACCAAGACCGAGATCGTGATCGGCACCGCGCAGGATCTGTCCGGTCCGATCGTGCAGCTGTCCAAGCCGGCGGTGAATGGCATGCGCATGCGCATCGACGAGATCAACGAAGCCGGCGGCATCCACGGCCGCAAGCTGCGCCTGGTGGTCGAGGACCACGGCTACGATCCCAAGAAGGCGGTGCTCGCCGCGCAGAAGATGATCCAGAAGGACCGCATCTTCGCGATGATCGGCTCGATCGGCACGCCTACCAACGTTGCGGCGATGCCGGTGCTGTTCGACAAGGGCGTGCCGCACCTGTTTCCGCT
>CADECO010000095.1:11829-13641 GCA_902825905.1 uncultured beta proteobacterium | reverse complement strand
GCGACCGAGTTCTCATCGCAGGTGGCGCGGCTCAAGGACGCCAACTGCGAGATCGTGGTGATGGGCACGATCATCCGCGAGACGATCGGCACGATCGGCACCGCGCGCAAGCTCGGCTTCAATCCCGAGTTCATCGGCACCACCGCCAGCTATTTCGACATCATCCACAAGCTCGGCGGCCCGGCGATGAACGGGTTCTACTCCGCGGCGACGATCAACTATCCGTATGCCGATGACCCGTCGAAGAACGTGCGCGACTGGTTCCAGCGCTACAAGGACAAGTACAAGGAAGATCCGACGATCCTGTCGACTTATGGCTATCAGATCGCGGGTTACTTCGCCGGCGCAGCCGAGAGGGCCGGCCCCAACCTCACCGTCGATGCGCTGGTGAACGCGATCGAGACGCATCCGGTGCCGCGCGATATGTTCGGCACCGACGAGATGCGCTATTCCAAGACCAAGCACCTCGGTTCCAACCGCGCCAAGCTCTGCCAGATCCAGGAAGCGCGCTGGCGCTGCATCACCGACTATCTTCACGATTAGCCGGACCGCCACCTGGGCGAAGCGGTGATTGCCGCTTCGTTCGGGCGTGTCGATGCACCGGTCTGGGCCATGACAATCGCCTCGCTCGGTGAAAATCAAGGCCCGATATCAGGCCTTCGATCGGACATGGCAATGCGACAACAAGATTTCACCGTCCGGCCTTGTCGATTCCCCTCTAGTTGAGCCATCGTTTCGTCGTGGACGAACCGACCCGCTGCTTTGCGATGAAAGCGGGTTGGGACGGAGGTAGCGCGTTCGCCACCGTGCCGGTGATGCGGACCGGGCGAATCGAAGCGAAGCATTGCAAGGGGGCGGAAATGCCGCGGACTACGGCGCGATTCTGTATCGCGCGCATCGATATTCCAAAAACAGAAGGCAAAGGCGCCACGCATGGATGGGAAGTGAAGATCCACCGACGTGGCGAATCGGTACACAAGTTCTTCGGCGACCTGAAGTGGAGTGGCAAGGCCAAGGCGCTCAAGGCGGCGCAGGCGTTCCGCGACGATGTGCTGCGCAAGCTCAAACCGTACTCGCGCGTGGAGATCGCCAAATCCAAGACCAGCCGCAACAAGAGCGGCATCGTCGGCGTGCGCCGGATCGACAAGGCGCGCAAGAAGAACGGCAACACCTACTGGAGCACGTTCTGGGAGGCGTCGTGGTCGCCGGAGCCGGGCGTGCACAAACACAAGCTGTTCTCGGTGCAGAAGTACGGCGAGCGCCAGGCCAAGCGGCTGGCGATGGATGCGCGGCAGAAGGGGCTGCGCAACATGCAGCGTTGGCATACCGAAAACGTTGCGTGATCCGCGGCGGGGCGTGCCGCCGGCGCTGTGGCCAAGCGATGCGTGATTACCGCGGGGAACGCGTCGTAAGCGACCGCGCGCTCTAGGCGTTGCGGGCCGACGGCGTGCCCACGCGAATCGACGGCTGCACCCCAGTCGACGACGGCACTTCCGCTTGAGTCTGTCGCTCGAAACTCGCCGAGTAGCTCGGCTCCTCCACGCGCAGCGTCAGATCGAGAATTGCGCGCAGTTCGGCTTCGATGAGCGCTTCGAGCTGTTCGGCCACATCGCCGCCGAGCTTCGCATTGCCCCAGACGACATCGCTCATGTGGTTGAGGCACCTCATCGCGTCGCGCAGCGTGGTGAACATCTCCTGCGGCACCGGCGCACTGGTGTTGATCAGCGCATCGAGCAGGCTGGTCGCATGCGAGGCGAAGCTCACGATGCCGCGAATACCCACGCTGTCGGCAGCCAACTCCAGCTGTCGCAG
>CADECO010000095.1:4388-11729 GCA_902825905.1 uncultured beta proteobacterium | reverse complement strand
TCGAGCGGTGGGTGCGATAACGACGGGTGCAATGATTGGAGCAGCGAGGGCTGGCGCAACGGGCGCCACCGTTGGAGCGGTGGGCGCCAAGGCTTCCACGCTGCTCGGAGCGGGTGGTTCCAGGCTGATGACGTTCGGCCCGAGCGAGACCACATCGACCAGCAGCGGCGGTTCGTCGATTGGCGTGGGCAATTCCGCCTGGGCCGTCTCGGTCGCCTGGAAATGGTGTGCTTCGGTCGGATCGATGCGCTCGGGCTCGAATTCTTCGTTGTCGTTGAGCGCATCGGCTGCGAACGCGTTCGCTTCGTGCACGCGCAGTTCCAGCTCGCGCAGTTCTTCGGCGGCGCGCGCCAGCGCCGCGGCGCGCGTATTGATTGATCGCGCGAGCGGGGGCGTCGTCTCCATCGGTGAGCGGCCGTTCCCGTCGGCTTCTCGCAGGCCCGCGGAGCGCGACATCTGATTGGCCTTGGCCAGAGCGACCGCCTTGGGAACGGTATCGACTGCGAACAGCGCACGACTCATGCGGTCCAGCGTGGTGTCGACGCGATCGAGCGTGGTGTGAAGCCCCGTGGCCGGCTGCGGTGTCGACGCACGCTCTTCGGAGTCGTTTTCCGTCGTGGCCTTGGAGCCCGCAAGCGGCCTCAGGAACGTAGAAAAACTCCGGGTTAAGCCCTTGGGCATGGAGATCGCTCGTCGACAAACGTTGCTGGGGAGACCTGCGATTGTCCTCCGGTGTGCTGCCCTCCCGGGAGGAACTATGGATCGCGCCAGTGGTGACTCAAGATAGCCCAATCGCGTCGACTCGGGGAGGAGCGCGCCCCTCGATGATTGGGCATTCACCCATCAGAAGCAATCCGTTCGTCGGAAGAGCGCCTGTCTGCCGGATCGCGCCTCCGGTTCGTGTCGATTCGGCGACTGCTCGAGGCCGGCCGTTGCCGACGAATACCGAGCGCGCGCATGGCTATCGGGATGCGCCGCCCGGGGAGGCTTCGGCAGCTGGCCCCTTGCTCCCAAGACCCATCAGGTCGGCCTCCAGCTCGCTCAATGTCTCGGACAATGCCCGCTCCAATCCACGGACGAGTTGCGGCGCACTCGGATCGTCGATGGTCACCGATCGCGATATCGCGCGCTCGTAGAGCACGTGGCCCGATCCTTCCTGCGCGAGATAGAACCGCGCGGCGAGTACGGCACGCGGGGCGTTCGCCTGGCGGAAATCGCCATAGAAGTCGGTCACCTCGGCTTCGAGCAGATAGCGGGTGTCCATGCCGGATGTCATAGGCACCACGGATTCGAACAGTCGCGAAGCCGATAGCCAGCTCGTCGTCCGCTCGGTCATCATGGTTGCGGGCAGGGCTAGAAACTCGTTGTAGAAATCGACTTCGAAGCGCTGATCATCAGCGCGATAGACCATCGCCCGGCCGTTGAAGGACTGTGCCACGGTGAAGCGGTTGACGCGGAGTGCGCCTGGAAACGCCTTGACCTTGGCGGCGCCGTCGCGGGTGGCGTTGAGCAGGTACGACTGCTTGACCGGCGAAGGCCGCGACAAGGAGCAGCCGCCCACCATTACAACCATGGCGAGCACGGCGATGACGGCGATTGCGGCGCCTGTCCGCGGACGCTGCGGCTCGTCGCCCTGTTCCGGAAGTGCCCGTGGCGAACGGAGCAGAAACGCGCTGGCTCTCATCGATTGCTCCGTACCGGCTGCGGCGGTTCGCCGAGCAGCAGTTGTGACGGGTAGTGCTTCGCCGTCTCGGTGGTGTCGCGCAGATTCTCCGAAATCAGCCGCAGGTTCTCCAGCGTGGAGGCGATGTCGCCTTCGCGGCCGACCAACAGCCGTTCCAGGCGCCCCATCGAGCGCTGCAGAGCCGTGATCGAGCGGTTCAGCTCGGGGTTGTCGACGAAGCTGCGGATCCGCTCGAACGCGCTGTTGGTCGTGTTGACCATGGTCGCCGTCTGTTCGGGGAGTCTGGTCAGTGCGGCATCCGAGAAGAAACGATTGACCTGCTGATTCGACGCGCGCAATTCGCCGATCAACGCCGCAACATCGTTGCCCAGCCGCTCGATCGGCAGCTTGGCGATGGCCTGGTCGAGCCGGCGGTTGGTCGTGCGCAGCTCGGCCACCAGGCCCGAAAGATCCGCGCTCAGCTGATCGACCTGCAATTTCTCCAGGCGGCTATTGGCGGTGGTGGCGAGCTGATTGAAGCTCGCGACCGTTTCGCGAAACACCAGGCCCAGATTGGGCACGTCGAGCCGACGGAATTCGGTGAGCAGATCGGAAGCGGCATCGACGAACTGCTTTACCGTGCTCGGCGCCGAAGGCAGATAGAGATGGTCGGGCTGCCAGTCGATCGCCAGCGGACGATTCGCGGCCGGGTCGACGAAGTCGATCTCGAGATAGCTGGTGCCGGTGATGCCCTGCGGATTCAGGCGCACTCGCAGACCGCGTTCCACCTGTTGGGCGAACAGTTGCGTGCGATCGGCGCTGGTGCCGAAGCTGGTGCCGATCAACCGCGGGTCGAGTCCTGCTTCGACCAGCACGAACTGCTTGCGATCGGTGGCCGGTTTGTCGCGCTCGTAGCGCGTGTGGGTGAAGGTGATCGCGCTCACCTCGCCGACTGTCACGCCGCGATACTTCACCTTCGAGCCGATATCGAGTCCCTGCACCGACTCGTTGAAGTACGTCTCCATGCGGATGCGGGAGCCCGACAGGAATCCGCCCGAACCCACGATCAGCACGATCGCGACGAACAGCGCCAGCGCGACAATCACGAACAGGCCCAGCTTGAAGTAGCGGCTCGTCGGCGTGTTCAATGGAGCGGTCCTTGTTCCATGTTCCCGTGTTCCCGAATTCCGAGGTTCCGGTGTCCCGATGTTTTTGTAGTCGGAGCGGGCCTGTTGCGGGCGGGTTACGCGTTCGCCGTGGAAGGTTCGCGATTGAAGAACTGGCGCACCAGCGGGTTCTCGCTGGTGTCTCGCAAGATCTCGGGATCACCCTCGGCGATGATACCTTTGGCCCGCTTGTCGAGCATGATCACGCGGTCCGCGATCGCGAAGATGCTCGGCAGCTCATGCGTCACCACCACGAACGTCATCCCCAGATTGCGCGACAGCGACAGGATCAGCTGATCCAGATCGCTCGAGGTGATCGGATCGAGCCCCGCCGAGGGCTCGTCGAGAAACAGGATCGACGGATCGAGGGCCATCGCCCGCGCGATCGCCGCGCGCTTTTGCATGCCGCCCGAGAGCTCGGCCGGCATGTGTTCGGTGAATGCGTCGAGGCCGACCAGCTTGAGCTTCATGCGCGCCACCAGATCGATGCCCGCCTCGGGCAGATCGGTGTATTCCTCCAGCGGCAGGCGAACGTTTTCCAGCAGCGTCATCGAGCCGAACAGCGCGCCGAGCTGATACATCACACCGAACTTGCGCAGGATGCCGTGGCGTTCATCGCCGTGCGCATGGGTGATGTCGGCGCCGTCGATCAACACGCGCCCTGCCAGCGGCGGGGTGAGCCCGATCATCGATTTCATCAGCGTCGATTTGCCGCAGCCCGATCCGCCGAGGATGACGAAGATCTCGCCGCGCCCTACCTCGAAGCTCGCCTCCTTGATCAGCACCATCTCGCCGTAGCCGACGGTGAGCCGCTCCACTCGGATGATCGGTTCGCGCGCTTGACTTGGCATGTCGGCTCGACTCAGAGGTTGAGCATGTAGTAGATCAGCGCGAACAGGCCATCCACCACCACGATCATGATGATCGCCGCAACCACCGCGCGCGTGGTGGAATCGCCCACGGCCGCCGCACCGCTCCTGGTCTGCAGACCCTTGAGGCAACCGATGCCGGCGATCAGCAAGCCGAACACCACCGATTTGGCCAGCCCGCTCAGGAAGTCGCTGACGTTGGCGAAGCCGCCGACGTGCGTGAAGTAGGTGCGCGTGGGAATCTCGAAGGTCAACATCGTCACGGCGCCGCCGATCAGTCCGACCATGTCGGCGAACACCGTCAGGATCGGCGTGACGACCAGGCCCGCGAGCACGCGCGTGACCACCAGGAAGCGCACCGGATCGAGCCCCATGGTCGTCAGTGCGCTGATCTCCTCGTTGACCTTCATCGTGCCCAGCTCGGCGGCGAACGCCGCGCCCGAGCGGCCTGCGAGCAGGATCGCGGTCATGAGCGGACCGAGCTCGCGCAGCATCGACAGGCCCACCAGGTCGCCGACGTAGATCTCGCCGCCGTATTGTCGTAGCGGAATCGCCGACTGGAACGCGATGATCAGGCCCATCAGAAAAGAGATCAGTGCGACGATCGGCAGCGCATCGACGCCCGCCCGCTCGGCGATCAGTAACGCATCCTTCCAGCGGACGCTGCGCGGATTGCGCGCCGCGAAGATCAGCGCCGAGCCTGCTTCGCCGAGGAAGGCGATCTGCAGCTTCCAGTCTTCGGCGAGACGCGCGAACGAGCGTCCTACCTCGGCGACGAAACCGGCGCGCGCCGGCAGTGTCTTCGCCGAAGGGGCTGGAAACGTCGCCGGCTCGAACTGCTCGAGCAGGCCGTTGAACTCCGGCCGCAGCCCGTTGATGTGCACGGCACCGGGCTTGCTGCGTCGCAGGTCGAACAACAGTGCCAGGCCGGCACCGTCGCAGTAGTCGATCTGGCTGGCTTCGATATTGACCACGCGCGCCGGCTCCACTGCCGCGTGCGCCTGCGGCCACAGCGCAGCGACGCTGGTCGCGTCGAGCCGTCCGCGAAGCGTGATCGTGCGTTCGCCGGGGCGCAGATCCTGGAAGGTGAGGGTGGCGTGCATGGTGTCGTTGCGGTGGACCCGCCGCACCGGCCTGCTGCGCCCGCTCGAAGCAGGTGCAGCATGTCGCTGCCGTTACAATCAGCGCGCGATTCTATCCCCGAGTTCAGTCCTTCCGCGGAGTGGCCATGCTGGTGACCTTTCGCAGCAAAGTCGGCGACATCACCATGTTCGGTGAGGTCGCGGTGAATATGCTCAAGCTGATGGGTCAAAGCGGGGGGGTGCCCGGCGCGGTACTTGCCGCCGACCTGCCCGCGGCGCTCGATTCGCTCAAGCGCGGGCTGTCGGCGCGTGCTCAGGAGGAAGCGCCGGCGGGCAGAGCAGCGCCAAGCAGCAAATCGGGCGACGATCGTGATACCGAGCCGCCGATCGCGCTGTCGACGCGCGCCAAACCGCTGCTCGATCTGCTCGATCGCGCCGCGCGCTCGAGCGTTGACGTCACCTGGAGCGCGTGACGCCGCGCTGTGTCCGCCGGCTGAGAAAGTCAGACGGTCGCGAGGTAAGCCGGTCGAGCAAACAGGCCGGTTGAAAAGATCAGCCGGCCGCTCGATACATCGCGAGCGCCGCATCCACCGCGGCGCCGCGCGGCATCTTGAACCCTTCGGCGGCGAGCACCGCTTCGAGCGCACCCAACGTCATCAGAACTGCGTCCTTGCGCGCGTTGTACCCCATCGTGCCGATGCGCCAGATCTTGCCGGCCAATTGCCCGAACGAGGTGCCGATCTCGATGTTGAAGTCGTTCAACATCGCGTTGCGCGCCTTCTCGCCGTTGACGCCTTGCGGAATGTAGACGCCGACGATGTTGGGCATCTTGTTCTGCTGATCGCCGAAGATCGTCAGACCCATCGCCTTCAGTCCCGCCATCATCGCCTGACCGGCGAGCAGGTGCCGCGCATGACACTGCGCCAGCCCCTCCTGCAGCACGACGCGGGCGCACTCGCGTGCCCCGTAGAGCATGGTCGTCGCCTCGGTGTGATGGTTGAGGCCTTTCTCGCTCCAGTAGTCCATCACCATCGCCATGTCGAAGTAGTTCGAGCCGATGATGCGGCCGGTGCCGGGCACGTAGTCGCCGGGGCGCAACCCTTCCTCGATGTGGCGACGGCGATAGATGCGCTCGCTCACTGCGTCCGACAGGGTGACCGGCGCCGAACCCGATGGACCGCCGAGGCACTTCTGCAGACCCGCGGTCACGACGTCGATCTGCCATGCGTCGACCGGCAGCGGCGTTCCGCCGAACGAAGCAGTGGCATCCACCTGCAGCAGCACGCCATGTCGCCGGCAGATCTTGCCGATCTCGGCAAGCGGCTGCAGCATCGTCGTCGAGGTGTCTGCCTGGCACACCGCCAGCAATTTCGGGCCGTGCTGCTTGATCGCTGCTTCGATGCGCTCGGGGGTGAACACCGTCCCCCATTCGCTTTCGATCACACGTACATCGGCGCCGGCGCGTCGCGCGATCTCGGTCAGCAACTGGCCGAAGCGCCCGAAGCTGGCGACCAGCACTCGATCGCCGGGTTCGACGATCGAAGCGAGCAGCGCCTCGATGGCGGCACGCGCGGTGCCGTCGATCACCAGCGTCCATTCATTCTTCGTTTCGAACACCTGCCGATACAGCACCATGGTCTCGCGCATGTAGGCGCGGAACTGCGGATCGAACTGGCCGAGTAACTGGGCCGACATTGCGCGCAGCACGCGCGGATCGGCGTTGATCGGGCCGGGGCCCATCAACAGGCGGGGCAACGGATTGAGGTCGGCGAAAACAGTAGGTGATTGGGCCATGAGGGCGTCAGCGTTCGAGCACTGCGTGTGGGATGAACCGGGGTGAATGGGGCAGAATCGGCGCGGATTTTAGGCGTAACATTCGCATTCGTCGCTGCGATCGAACAACAGCCCCAAAACCGCGGCACGATCGATCGACTCGCATCGACTCGTATCGATGCGAGCGGCATCAGGGACACGAACGACCATAGCGACAAGATCGAACAATGGCGAACGATGGGGGTGTGGTGGCTGCCAACCTGCTGGACACGTTCCGCGACGCGCTGAACACCGACTTCGTCGCGCAGGTGGCCAACCGATTGGGCGAACCCGAGCCGCAACTGCGCGCTGCGGTCAACGGCATGGTCCCCGTCCTGCTCGGCACGATGCTGCAGCGCGGTTCACCGGACAACGTGGGCGTGCTGGTGAAATCGGCGGCGAGCGTGCCGGCCGATCCGTTGGTTCTCGAGCGGCCGGCGTCGCTGCTCACCGAGGATACCGGCGCCCTGGAGCGACTCACCACGATGGGGCCAGGACTGCTCGGGTTCCTGTTCGGCAATCGCGCGGCGGCCGTCGCCCCGGCTTTGGCCTCGGCGAGCGGCATTCGCAGCTCCTCGGCGACCTGGCTCGGTGCGGTATTGGCCCCGCTCACCTGCGCGCTCCTGAATCGTGAGGTTCAGCGTGGCCGGCTCGACGAGCACGGCGTCGTGCAACTGCTCGACGCGCAACGTGAGCCGCTGCGCGTGGCGCTCGATCGGGAGCTGGTCACTGCCATCGGCATCGGCGCG
>CADECO010000095.1:1974-4288 GCA_902825905.1 uncultured beta proteobacterium | reverse complement strand
GCGAAATCGAGCGGGGCACGGCCGCGATAGCCCTGCAACAGCGAGGCCAGACGCAGATTGCGAAGCAGCTTCTCCGCCTGGGCCGGGTCGATTGGTGCGAGCGCCACCAGTACATCGGAGACCAACTCCACCAGCGTGCCGCCGATGCCGACCATCACGACGGTGCCGAACTGCGCGTCCCAGCGCGTGGCGAGCACTAGCTCGTAGTCGGCCTGGACCATCTCCTGCACCAGGCAGCCTTCGAATTGCGCGCCGCGCAGTTCGCTGCCGCGCCGGGTGAGATCGGTGTAGGCGGCCACCACGTCGTCGAGCGTCGACAGATTCAGTCGCACGCCGGCCACGTCGCTCTTGTGCAGCAGGCCGCGCGCCTGAATCTTCAATGCGACCGGAAATCCCAGCTCACGCGCCGCTGCCGCAGCCACCGTGCGTGACCGGGCCAGGCGCTCGCGCGCCACGGCGATGCCCGCCTGTTGCAGCAGCTGCTTGGTCTCGAAATCGGTGAGCGTGCCGCGCGGCAGTTTGTTGAGTACGTCATCCAGATGGATCGGAATCACCGCGACCGGCGGGGAACGCAGCGGCTCGGCGCGCGAAGCCAGCAGCAGCTTGAGGATCCGCATCGCGCTGGCGGGCTGATCGAAACTGAGCAGCCGCGATTCGGCGAGCGCGGCGCGCGCACGGCTGCCTGCTCCGCCCGCCGCGTTGACGAACAGGATCGGTTTGCCGACGGCCTTCTGCGCGCGGGCCACGGCGCGGGCCGCCTGCTCCATGTTCGGTTGCGTGGTCATCAGATACAGCCCGACTGCCGCATCGGGATCATCCATCACCGCGGCAAGGGTGTTGCTCACCGAGTCGCCGTAGTCGGTATCACGGCTTTCATGCAGCACGCCCAGATCGATCGGCAACTCGCGGCGTCCTTCGGGCAGCAGCGGCTCGAGCCGCCGCCGCGTGGCCGGTGCAAGCTTGGCCAGCCGCAGCCCGTTCTCCGTCAGCGCATCGGCCAGCAGCGCGGCAGCGCCACCCGAACCGGAAAGCAGCGCGACGCCGTCTCCACCGGGTCGCCCCATGCGTACGATCGCTTCGGCCAGCCACAGCAGATCGAATGCATCATCGACCAGCACCACACCGTACGTGTCGCATACGGCGCGCATGACATCGTGGGCCCCGGTCGTGCTGGCGGTGTGCGAGGCGACGGCGCGTTCACCGATGGTCGAGCGCCCGGCCTTGGTGAGCAGCACCGGCTTGCCGCGCGCGCGGGCGCGTTGTGCTGCCACGGCGAAACGCTCCGGCCGCAACAACCCTTCGACGTAAAGGCAGATGACTTGCGTGCCCGGATCGTCGATGAAGTGCTCGAAGAAATCGCACAGCTCCAGGTCGCACTGATTGCCCACCGACACGCACGCGGAAAATCCTGCCCCGAGTTCGTACGCCTGCGCGATCAGCGAACCCATCAGCGCGCCGGACTGGCTGGCCAGACCGATCGCGCCGGCCGGCAGGCGCAGCATGTGTCCGAGTGCAAGCGATGCCGACAGCGCAAGGCGCGCGTGCGGGTTGACCAGGCCGAGGCAGTTCGGCCCGAGCAGCCGCATGCCGTAGCTGCGCGCGATCTGCGTCATCGCTTCCTGACGCAATTCACCTTCGCGCCCGGCCTCGGCGAACTGCGACGCGATGATGATGCACGCGCCCACACCGGCTTCGGCGCATTCGCGCACCGCGTCGACGGTGCTGGTGGCCGGTATGGCGAGGATCGCCACGTCGATCGTCGCGGGCGCGTCCTTGATCGAAGCGTAGGCGACCAGCCCCTGCACCACGCCCGCGCGCGGCCGGATCGGCACGATGCGGCCCTGGTACCCATGATCGACCAGGTATTTGAGAATGCGGCCGCCCCATTTCTCGGTGTTGTCGGAGGCGCCCAGCACCGCCACCGACTCCGGATTGAGCAGGCGTTGCAGTGAAACGCGGACGTCGACGGCGTGCGCGGCGCGATCGTTCATGACCAGGGACGGGGCAGGGTGCTTATTCGTTCTAAGCCGCGTCGGCGTGGCGGTCAAGCCCGCTCATGGCTAATCGCGACCGTTGACTCACTTCGTGCGCATCATCCGCACTGAGCGCACCGGCGAGGCCCGATGGCCCTGCTGCGCCGGGCGCGATCCTGCGGCCCGTGCCCATGGTGCTGTTCTCATCGTCCGCGCGATTTCATCGCCATCGGCTTGCCCTGCGTGATAATTTCCGGTCGCTTCCGCTCACGATTCGAGCTGCAGCAGTATCCGGGAGATCCTATGCGACGCGTCACCCTCACCCAATATCTGGTCGAACA
>CADECO010000095.1:0-1874 GCA_902825905.1 uncultured beta proteobacterium | reverse complement strand
ATGGAGCGGCCCTACGTCATGCCCGACAAATACCCGCGCGGCGGGTATCTGCTGCTGATCGATCCGCTCGATGGCTCCTCCAACATCGACGTGAACGTGTCGATCGGCACCATCTTCTCGGTGCTGCGCTGCCCTGACGGCATGCAACCCGACGAGGCGGCGTTCCTGCAACCCGGACGCAATCAGGTCGCGGCGGGCTTCGCGGTGTACGGACCGCAGACGGTGCTGGTGCTGACCGTGGGCAACGGTACCGTGGGCTTCACGCTCGATCGCGAAGTCGGTTCATTCGTGCTGACGCAGCCGGAGATCCGCATCCAGGAAGACACCGCCGAATTCGCGATCAACGCGTCGAACGCACGCAATTGGGACGCACCGGTCAAGCGCTACATCGACGAGTGTCTGGCCGGCAAGACCGGCGCGCGCGGCAAAGACTTCAACATGCGCTGGGTCGCCTCGATGGTGGCGGATGTGTATCGCATCATCACCCGCGGCGGCATCTTCATGTATCCGCGCGACGCCAAGCACAAGGACGGGCGGCTGCGGCTGATGTACGAAGCCAATCCGATGGCGTTCGTGATCGAACAGGCAGGCGGCGCGGCTACCGACGGCGGCACGCGCATTCTCGATCTGCAACCGAAGGCGCTGCATCAGCGCACCGGCGTCGTGCTCGGCTCGAAGAACGAGGTCGAACGGGTGCAGAAGTACTACGGCTAGTTCTGGTCGGCCTGCGGCTGCAGGCTGGCGATCATCGCAATGCGCAGCAGGTACGCTTTCGCCTGCTGCGGATCAGCGGCGGTCTGTTCCATCTCGCGCCGGAAGCGCGCGCGCTCGTCGGGGTCGCGCGCTTCGAGATTGCGCTTGTTCTGCGTGCTGATGCGATCGACGTAGTCGAGCGCGACCGGCCGGCGCTCCGGCTCGTAGCGATCGAGCAGCGAAACGCCGGCCTCGCCGCGCAGCACGTGCGCCATCTTTCCGGCGAGACTGAACGCGTCGTGAATGCCGCCGTTCATGCCCATGCCGCCCAATGGATTGTTCAGATGCGCCGCATCGCCGGCCAGGAACACGCGCCCGACCCGATAGCGATCGGCTACCCGCTGATGGACCGCGTAGAGCGTCTGGTGCCCGATCGGATACGGTTCGCCGTGCGCCAGCACCCGCTGCATGCGCCGTTGAACATTGTCGGGCGCCATGATCGACGCGTCGCTTTCCTCGGCGCGGGTCGGAAACATCACCCGCCACAGCGGGCCGGGCACGCGCAGCAGAAAGAACCATTCCTCCGGATCGGCGAAGTAGCTCACCGGTGCGAGGCGTTCGAAGTGCGCCGTGAAATCGAACGGCGTGGACACCACCAGAAACCGCTCCGGCCAGGTGAAACCTTCGAGCTTCACGCCGATGGCCTCGCGCACCACGCTGCGTCCGCCGTCGGCGCCGATGAGATAGGTCCCGGCCACGCGCTCTGTCCCCGATGCGGTCGCGATGTCTGCAACCACGCCCTCGGCGGACTGCTCCACTCCGGTGAGACGCGCGCCGAAGCGCAATGAGGCATGCGGGTAACGCCGCAAGCGTTCGGCCAGCACGAAGTTGAGCTTGTACTGCTCGCACTGCACGCGGAACGGGTGGCGCGTGTGATCGGCGATCGAAGCGAAATCGAACTCGACGAACCAGCCGTCGCGATCGCGATACTGCAGCGTCCGCGCGATCAGACCCATCTCGATCAGCCGCGCGCTCGCACCGAACTGCTCGAGCAGGTCGAGCGTGGCGGGGTGGAAGGTGGAGGCGCGCAGATTCTCGGGCAGCTGGTCTTCGGCTTCGCACACTGTGACGCGAGTGCCCGCCTCGGCCAGCACGCAGGCGGCAACCAGTCCGACCGGACC
>CADECO010000094.1:11450-16462 GCA_902825905.1 uncultured beta proteobacterium | reverse complement strand
CTCACCCGCCTCGGCTCCGTCGCGCGCGGTCGTCACCTGCAGTCCCCAGTTGCTCAGCAGATCGACCATGAACTCGCTCACCATGGTTTCGTCGTCCACCAGCAGCACGTGGCCCGCGAGCGGACTGCGCTCCTCCTTGGCCGGCGACACCGTTTTGGCAGGACGTTCCGCCTGCGTCGTCGCCTCGTGCATCGGCAGCAGCACGCGGAACGTCGTGCCGCGGCCGGGTGCGCTATCCACCATGACGTGCCCGCCGCTCTCATGCACGATGCCGTGCACGGTCGCCAGCCCCATGCCGGTGCCCTTGCCGATCTCCTTGGTGGTGAAGAACGGCTCGAAGATCCGCTCCAGCACTTCGGGCTTCATCCCAGCGCCGTTGTCGCTCACCGACACCTCGACGAATCGTCCCGTCGCGGCATTGCGACACGCCGAACACACCAGACCGTGCGCGGTGAGGCCACGCACACCGATGCTGATGTGCCCGCTCGCGCTGGTGGCGTCGCGCGCGTTGATGCACAGATTCATCAGCACCTGATCGACCTGCACCGGATCGATGAGCACACTGGGCGTGTCCGGCTCGACCTGCGCCCGGAGCTCGAGCGAGCTGGGCAAGGTGGAACGCAGCAGCTTCACCGTCTCGGGCAGCATGGTGGCGAATTCGACCACGCGCGGATCGCCCCGCCGGCCACGGCTGAACAGCAGCATCTGCTGGATCAGATCGCGTGCGCGCTCGCATGAACGGTGCGCGCGTGCCAGATAGTTCGAGACCTTCGCATCGTTGTGGCTGGCAGGCCGGTCGGCGGCCAGCTCGATGTTGCCGATGATGCTGGCCAGGATGTTGTTGAAATCGTGCGCGATGCCGCCGGTGAGCTGGCCGATGGCCTCCATCTTCTGCGCCTGGCGCAGCCGCCCTTCGATCTGCGTGCGCTCCCGTTCGATGCGTTTGCGCTCGGTGATGTCGCGAACAATGCTGAGCACGTGCGGCTGCCCCTGATAGCGGATCGGCGCCACGCGCACTTCGGTATCGAACAGCGTGCCGTCGCTGCGCACGCCTTCGGATTCGTAGTGCAGCGACAACCCGCCCAGTGCCGCCTGCAAACGCCCCGCGCTCAGCACGCGCTGCTCGGGTGCGATGTAGGAAAGATGCTCCGCGCCCATGAGCTCCTCACGCGTGATGCCGTTCATGACGAGGAACGCGGGATTGACGTCGACGACCCGCAGCCGCGCATCGCGCAGCACCAGCCCATCGAGCGATGCGTTGAAGATGCCGCGATATTGTTCTTCGCTCGCGCGCAGCGCCTCCTCGGCCATCTTGCGCGACGTGATATCCCGCGAGAACGCCAGGATGCGAGGCACGCCGGCGATACGTGCGGGCTTGAGGCAGATCTCCTTCCAGGCGAGTCTGCCGCTGCGGTGACGCGCGCGCCACTCGAATCGCACCGGGCCGCTACGCGCCTGCTCGAGCAGCCGCAGCGCCTCCTGGGCACTGAACGGCGGCACGCCCGCGCTGATGTCGGCCACGCTCACGCCGAGCATCTCCTCGCGGCTGTAGCCTTCGCTCTCGCACGCCTTGGGGTTGACATCGACGATGGCGCCGCTGTCCCGGTCGTGCACGAAGATCGCGTCTTCACTCTCGTCGAAGATGGTGCGGTAGCTGACTTCGGATTGCCGCAGCGCCTCCTCGGTGCGCGCTCGCTCGATCTCGGCGGCGATCCGGCCGGCGAAGATCTTCAGGATCGACTCGCACAGCCCAGCGTTGCGCAGCGGCCGGCGCGAACCCACCGCAACCAACCCGATCGGCTCGCCACGCGGGCTGTTGAGCGGAAACCCCGCGTAGCTTTCCAGCCCGAGCGTCTGCACCGTCGCATCGGCCTTGAACTGTTCGCGCAACCCGCGCGGGATGAATCGGAACGCCTGCCCCACTACGTTGCAGCAGGGCGTGTCGTCGAGGTCGTACACCTCACACGGCCCCTGGGCGCCATCAATCGCGCAGGTAAGCATGCGCATGCGGGTTTCGCTGCCGGGCACCATCGTGGAGACGAACGCGACATCGACGTTGAGAATGCTGGCGAGCGATTGCGTCAGGCGGTCGAGAATCGACGCATCGCCGGCGCTGGACATGGCGAGCGCCGCCTCGCGCAGCGCGTCTTCCGTGCGCTTGCGTTCGGTGATGTCGGTGCCCAGGCCGCAGACGGCGTACGGCTCGCCGTGCGCGTTGCGCAGCGGAAACTTGTTGACCAGATAAGTGCGCAGTTCACCGCGCACCAGTTCCTGTTCCTCGACTTCGACGGCGCGGCCTTCGGAGAGTACCTGTGCGTCCTGCCGCTCGAAGCGCGCGATGACGTCGGCAGGGAAGTAGTCGGCAACCGGTTGTCCGATGAGCTGTTCGACCGGTACCTCGATCACCCGCTCGACCGCCGGATTGGCGAACAGGCAGCGCCCCTCCATGTCCTTGGCGAGCACCATCGTCGAGGTGTGATTGAGGATCTGCTGCAGTCGCGTTTCGGATTCCTTGAGCGATACCTCCGCCTGCCACAAGTGCGAGATGTCGCGCACGTAGTTGAACAGGCGCACCTTGGAATCCAGGCGCACGGCTTCCAGCTGCACCAGTGTTTCGATCGGTGTGCCGTCGGCGCGGCGAAATTCCCAGAGGAACGATTGCGCCAGACCACCCAGCGCGGCCTCGGTCCGCCGCCTGCCGTACTCGGCCGAGAGGGTTCCGTCGGGTTGGGTGAGCGGCGACAACTCGAGCGGCGTGCGCCCGCGGATCTCGTCCTGCGAACGGCCGAACAGGCGGCAGGCGCTCGGGTTGCAGTCCTCGATCGCCTCACCCATCACGAACACGGCGAGGTCTTCATCGCCGAACAGCCGCCTATAGGTGTCGTCGCCGCGTTGCAATTGCCGCATCGGTCGACCTCCTCGATCCTGTTGTAGTTGTCAGTCTAATTGCAACGAATGCGCCGACCGAGCCGGCGGCTCGCTGCTACAGCGGCGGCACATCGGCTTGCTGCGCCGCGTGCACCGTCGAGGGGATCGGCGCGAACAGCGGGTCGAGTTCGCCGATCCACGTGAGCAATGCGATCAGGATCACCAGCGATCCGAGCCATCCCCACACGACGTCGCGCATCATGATCGGCCCCCTAGCAGTTGGGCCGAGACGGCTCGGCGCTGACCCTGACGCCCACGATCGACTCCAGCGACACGGCGCGATCGCGCGGCGCGGTGATCCCGGGAATTTCGCAGGTGGGCATCTCGCCTTCGGGTTGCAGCACGTCGGCACGGACTACATGGGCAAGCGTGAAGGTGGCGAGCAGAACGATCGAGGCAACGGGCAGACGTTTCATGGGGTGACCTTGCGGCAGACTGCGATGAGGATGATGTTCCGCGCCGCGGGTTTCCCGCCAGTTGCGCGGTAGGTGGTGGACATTTCAATCGACACATTCAAGCGGGTGCGACCGGGTCATGCCGCCCGTGGCAACGCTGCGTTCGATGTACAAGCGCGCGAGCGGACTGTGCGGTTTGAGCGCGAGGCGTTCAGCGGCGAACGCCTGCGCGAGGCTTGGCTCACCGGAACGGATCGCCGACTCGAGCAGGGTGAGATCGAGCAGATCGCGCTGCGCGTGGCTGCCGCCGAACCGGTGCGAGCGATGCCGGATCGGGCGCAGCACGTGTCCCATGACGAGATCAGGGCTGTGAGCGAGCGCGGCGTCCCCGGTTGCCACCGGGTCGCCGATGTAGCAGCGCAGTTGATGCAGCGCGACGTTGAGTTGAGCAAGGCTCTGACCGGTCGCGCCGCTCAGAGCAAGACCTTGCGCATCGGTGTTAGGCATGGGGCGGATCCTCGGCGATGGATGAGCGGATTGAGCAGGGCCGAAATGCCGTGGCCGCGCACGGTGGATCCCATACGCTGTCCACCGATGGCCCGATGAGCGCGATCGATGTCGATTGAAACGCTCGCCCCCTCCCCGGCTGCGGGCAAGCAGTGTTACCTTTGTCACGGAACGTCCGGGCTTATCGGGTCGATTCCGGTAATCCCGGCCGCTGCCGAGCAGTCATCCACCGTCACCTGCGGCACACCTCCGTACCTCCGCAGTGATGCTCCTTCCAGCTTCGAAAGCCGTGCGATGGACATGACGCCGCCGATTCTTCCCCACGTCGTCGCGCTCGACGACGATCCTGCGATCCGCGAGGTGGTGGCCGACTATCTCGCCGAGAACGACCTGCGCGTGACCACGGTCGCCAACGGCAAGGAACTCACTGCCGCACTGGCGCGCGATACGGTCGACCTGGTGGTGCTCGACCTGCGCCTGCCCGGCGAAGACGGCATGCAGATCGCGCGCCGGCTGCGCGAGGAATCGTCGATTCCGATCTTGATGCTCACTGGTCGTATCGATGAGGCCGATCGCGTCATGGGCCTGGAACTGGGCGCCGACGACTACCTCACCAAACCGTTCAGCACGCGCGAATTGCTGGCTCGCATCCGCGCGCTGCTGCGCCGCTCGAAAGCGGCGATGACCGTTGCCGATGAAGTAGCGAAGGTGCGCGCGTACCGGTTCTCCGGCTGGGAGTTGAACGTGCGCCTGCGCAAACTCAAGAACCCGGCGGGCGACGAAGTCAGCATCACCAACGGCGAGTTCCGGCTGCTGGTTGCGTTCCTCACCGCGGCGCAACGCGTGCTCACGCGCGATCAGCTGCTCACGCAATCACGCCTGCACAACGCCGAGGTGTACGACCGGGCGATCGACGTGCAGATCGCGCGGCTGCGGCGCAAGCTCCAGCACGATCCCGAGCACGCGTCGTTCATCAGGACCGAGCGCGGCGAGGGGTATGTGTTCACGGTGGCCGTCGACATCGTGCGCTGAGCTGCGATGGGCTGATCGATGTTCACGCTGACACTGGCCGCCGCGATCGGCAGCGGCATGATGGCCGGTGTGTTCTTCGTGTTCTCGGTCGCGGTGATGCGGGCGCTCGCGCGCCTGCCCGCGCATGAAGGCATCGCCGCGATGCAGGCG
>CADECO010000094.1:7347-11350 GCA_902825905.1 uncultured beta proteobacterium | reverse complement strand
TACCCCGGCCCGCGATCGATCATCGGCAGGCGCTTCGGGCGCGCCTTGCGCAACTTCGCGCGCAACGCCACCGTGGCCTTCTCGTCGACGACAAGCTCGTCGGCCGATCGTGAGCGCTTGAACGCCACGCCGTAGTCCTTGCGTGCGGCGGTCGCAGAGACCTTGCCCTGGCGCACATCGAGCACGACCAGTTCGAGTTCGCGCTCGAGCGGATCGCCCCAGCCGCCGCCGCCGGTGGTGAACACGCGCATCACCTGGCCCGCCTCGAGCGGTTCGCCGTCGACCAGCCCACCGAGGTCTTTCGCCTTGCCGTACAGATCGACCGTGACGCAGAACGGCTTGCCGGCCTTGCCGCCGTTCAGGCCGTAGCAGCCCAGGCGCACGCGGTCGGCGGTCACGATGGTGTGGCAGTCGACGAGCACGCGATAGTGCTTCTCGTAGCCGAGCCCGCCGCGACGTTTGCCGGCGCCGCCCGAGTCAGTGGCCAGGGCGAGCTTCTCGACGATGATCGGAAAGCGGTTTTCGGTGAATTCGGCTGGCTGGTTGCGCGAGTCAGGCACGATATGGATCGCGTCGTTGCCGTCGGCGTAGTAGCGCCCGCCCGATCCGCCGCCCAGCACCTCGCGCGACAGGAACGACTTGCCTTGCCGGTCCTTGCCGTAGAAGCCGGTGTATCGGATGGTTTCCTGATCGGCCGGCATCTCGCCGCCGTTGGCCGTGGCTACCACGCCAGCGAGCAGACCGAGCGAACGCAACAGCACGAACGAGCGCGCGTTGGTGGCCGCAGGCCATTCCGGTGTGATGAGCGTGCCCTTCGGCGGAAACACGACGTCGAACACTTCGCAGACGCCTTCGTTGACGCTGATCTCGGCGGCGCGTTCGGGCGTGTCGGCGAGGTTGCGCAGGACCGGCGCGATCCACTTCACCAGAAACGCACCGTCGGCGTAGTCGGCCGGCCAGTTGATCGGTCCGCTCGATTGCGGATCGGTGCCGTTGAAATCGAGAATGATCTTGCCGCCCTTCTTCGTCATCTTGAGCGCAAGTTTGTGCAGCTTGGGATCGGTGACGCCGTCGTGCTCGACGTAATCTTCCCAGGCGAAGGTGCCGTCGGGAATCTTCGGCAGCAGCTCGTCGCGATAGATACGCATGCACTTGTCGAGGATGGCCTGGAAGCACGCCTCGACCGTATCGGTGCCGAAGCGCACGAACAACTCGCTCATGCGCTGCGCGCCCATCATGATCGCCTGCATCTCCGAGTCGAGATCGGCTTCGAGCATCTCGGGCACGCGGGTATTGCGCCGGACGATCTTGAACGCGTCGTCGTTGCGCTTGCCTTCGCTGTAGATCCTGATCGGCGGGATCGCCAGGCCTTCCTCGAACACCGACACCGCGGTGCCCGGCATCGAACCGGGCACGCGCCCGCCGATGTCGTCGTGATGGCCGAACGCCTGGATGTACGCCACCACTTCGCCGTCGTGGAACACCGGCACGGTCGAACACACGTCAGGCAGATGGCCAATCGAGCCTTCGGTGAGGTACGTGTCGTTCATCAGGAACACGTCGCCCGGCTTCATCGTCTCGGGCGGATAGTCACGCACCACCGCATTGGGCATCGCCGAATACGAGCGCCCGGTGAGCTTGCGGCAATAGCGGTCGAACAGGCCGACGCGGTAGTCGTGCGCCTCGCGGATCATCGGTGAGCGCGAGGTGCGCTCGATCGCGATTTCGATCTCGCGCTCGATCGAGTTGATCGTGCCCTCGACGATCTGCAGCACGATCGGGTCGACGTCCTTGAGCTTGCGTCGCACCGGCGGAACCGGCCAGGGTTTGGTCATCGTGCCTGCGCTCATTGCCGTGCTCCGATATCGGTCACCTTCTCGCGCACCAGCATGATCCCGTGCGCATCGACTTCCAGCCATTGCCCCGGCCACACCACGGTGGTCGAGCCGAACTCCTCGACCACGCACGGGCCTTCGAGCCGGTGGCCCGCCGGCAGGACGGCGCGGTCGTAGATCGGCGTGTCGATCCAGCGCTCATCGAAATAGACCGGCCGCACCGCCTTGCGCGCGGCGATCACGCCGGGCCGGGGTTCGAGCTTGGGCAGCGCCGGCCGCTCGATCACACCGAACCCCGACACCACGAAGTTGACCAGTTCAACGCGCTGGCCACCGATCCGGGGGCCTCCTTCGCGTGCCACTCGGCCTTGATAGTCATAGCCGAACGCTTTGCGATGTGCCGCGTGGAAACTGGCGATGAGCGTTTGCACGAAGCGCGCATCGATCGGCCCTGCCGGTGCGGCAACGCGCACCTCCATCGATTGACCGACGTAGCGCACGTCGGCTTCGCGCACGGTGCGGCAACGGGCCGGGTCGATGCCATCGCGCGCGAGCGTCTCGATCGCCTCGTGCTCGAGACGCTCGTAGGTCGCGGCGAGTTGCGCCACGTCGATCGCGTCTTCATGCGTGACGCGCGTGGCAATGTGATCGGTGCGCCAGTCGACCGCGAGCAGCCCGAACGCCGAGAGGTTGCCCGGATTGAACGGCACGATGCACCCGGCCATGCCCAACAGCCGCATCACCGCGGGCGATTGTGCCGGCCCTGCACCACCGAACGACAGCAGCGCGAATCGACGCGGGTCGATGCCCTTCTGGATCGTCATCTGCCGGATGCAGTTGGCCTGACTCCAGTTGGCGATCTCGATGATGCCCGCGGCCAGTTGCTCCACGCTCATGCGCTTGTCGAGCTTCTTGCCCAGTGCCTCGATGCCGGCGCGCGATCGGTCGGCATCGAGCTTGATGCCCCCGCCGATCAGCGCCGGCGGGATGCGACCCAGCACCAGGTTCGCATCCGTAATCGTCGGTTGATCGCCGCCGTTGGGATAGCACATCGGGCCGGGCACCGCGCCGGCGCTCTTCGGTCCGACCTTCAGATGGCCTTCGCGCGAGATCCACGCGATCGAGCCGCCGCCGGTGCCGATGGTCTCGATGTCGATCATCGGTATGCGCACCGGAAACGCACCGATCGACGAGCCGTTGGTGATGTGCGGATGGCCCCCTTCGATCAGGCAGATGTCGGTGGACGTCCCGCCCGCATCGAGCGTGACCACGTTATCGAAGCCGGCGAGCTTCGCGACCACCGAGCAGCCGAGCGCACCGGCGGCCGGCCCCGACAACGCGGTGGTGATCGGCTTGCCCACGACCTGTTCGGCGCTGATCACGCCGCCGGAAGATTGCATCACCAGGAACGGCCGGGCGCCAAGCTTTGGGCCCAATTCGTCCTTGATGCGGCGCAGGTACACGCTCATGTGCGGCTTGACGAACGCATCGACCAGCGTGGTGATCGCGCGCTCGTACTCGCGATACTCGGGCAGCACTTCGCACGACAGCGACACCACCAGCTCGGGATACTCGCGCTTCAGAATCTCGCGCACGCGGCGCTCGTGCTTGGCGTTGGCGTAGGCGTGGATGAGGCATACCCCCACCGCGCGGATGCCCTCGCGTTTGAAGAATCGCGCCGCCTCGCGCACGCTCTGCTCGTCGAGCTTGCGCAATTCCTTGCCCTGGAAATTCAAACGGCCGCCGATTTCGCGCACCAGATGCAACGGCACCAACCGCTCCGGCTTGACCCAGAAGTACGAGTTGCCATAACCGTCGGGCACCGCCTGGCGCGCGATCTCGAGGATGTGACGGAACCCCTCGGTGACGATCAGGCCCAACGAGTCGATCGCGCCTTGCAGCAGCGCGTTGGTGGCAACAGTGGTGCCGTGCGAGAGCGTGGCCACTGCTTCGAGCGGCTCCTCGGCCAACGCCATCACCGACTTCACGCCGTTCAGCAGACCGACCGCGGGGTTGTGCGGAGTGCTGGAAACCTTGGTGACGAGCATCCGGCCGGTGCCGCCGTGGACGGCGACGATGTCGGTGAACGTGCCACCGGTGTCGATGCCGATGCGCCAGGATTGCCCGGAGGCGTTCGGGGGTTGCATCGAGGAGTCGATAGGCTGCCT
>CADECO010000094.1:0-7247 GCA_902825905.1 uncultured beta proteobacterium | reverse complement strand
GTTCTGCTGGACATGAGCGAGTCTGCGTTGCGCGCCGGCCCGGTGCGGGCAGCGCTGGCTTGGCGCTTTTGCGCCGGACATGGAGAATAGCGCGCCCGCCTGCTTTCATCGATCGACTCACCCGATGCCCGAAACGCTCACCAGCGAAAAAAATGTCCTCGGTGGCTCGCTGCTCGCATGCAGCTATGCCCCGCTCACCGGCTTCTTCCGCGATGGCAGTTGTGCCACGCACCGCACCGACGGCGTCGCCCATCTCGTGTGCGTCAAAGTCACCAGTGAGTTCCTGGAATTCTCCAAGAGCCGCGGCAACGACTTGTCGACCCCGCGGCCGGAACTGCGCTTCAAGGGCCTGAAGGCGGGCGACCGCTGGTGCCTGCACGTGCTGCGCTGGGTCGAGGCATTCGAGGCCGGCATGGCACCGAAGGTCGTGCTCGAATCGACCCACCAGGGTGCGCTCAAGTACGTGTCGCTCGATGCGTTGAAGCAGCACGCGCTCGACTTGCACTGACGCGCGCATGTCCGATCAGGCCAGCGCCCCGCTGCTCACGATCGACGGCGCGCGCGCAACGCTGCGGTTCAATCGCCCGCGCGAGCACAATCGGATCGATCCGAGCGATCTGCCCGTGCTTGCCGCGCAATTGCAGCAAGTCGCCGGCGCGCCCGAGGTGGCCGTGCTGGTCATCACCGGCACCGGCGACAAGACCTTCAGTTCCGGCTACACGCTCGAAGCGCTGGTGAACCTGCAGACCGAACCGCATGGCGTGACCTGGGACGGCCTGATGGACCAGATCGAAGATCTGCCCATCCCGACCATCGCCGCGATGAACGGCAGCATCTATGGCGGTGCCACCGACATCGCACTCGCCTGCGATTTCCGCGTCGGCGTGACCGGCTCGCGCTTCGTCATGCCCGCCACCAAGATCGGGCTGCACTACTACCCGGGCGCGATGCGCCGCTACGTCGAGCGGCTGGGATTGCCCGCGGCCAAACGGCTATTCCTGCTCGGCCGGCCCACGCCGTGCGAGCAGATGCAGCAACTCGGCTTCTACGACGCGCTCGTCCATCCGGGTGAACTGCAGCGTGAGGTCGACGCCATGGTGCAGACGCTCATCGACTCGCCGCGCGACGTGGTGCGCAGCATGAAACGGCATCTGAATCTGATCGCGCGCGGGCAGCTCGATGCACCGGCCATCCAGGCGGCGTACGTTGCCAGTCAGCGCTCGGACAATCTCAAGGAAGGACTGGCGGCGCTGCGCGAGAAACGCTCGCCGAAGTTCAAATAAGGCGCCCCGCGTATCCTGGCGGTGCGGCGGCTCCACGATCCCGGAGAATCCGCATCGGCGTCCGCGTATCACCGATTCTTAGAAGAGGACTGCATCCGAAACGCCGCGCGCTTCGTACATCCGCTTCGCCGTTCAGCGCTCGCCCACGCAACCACTCGGGAGACTCACCATGCTCCGCAGGATCGTCATTGCCCTCGCCACCCCCACCTTGTTCGCCGCCTGCGCCGGCGCCCCACTCGTCGTGGGCAACTGCAAGGTCGAAGCGAACACCAGCTGTGCCAACGCCAATCTGTCCGGTCAGAACCTGAGCCTGCGGGTGCTGAGCGGCGCCAACTTCCGCAATGCGAACCTGGCGGGAGCCAATCTCGATCAAGCCGATCTGCGCGGGGCCGACTTGAGCGGCGCGAATCTGCAGGGCGCCTCGCTGGTGGGCACACAACTGCAGGGCACCAAGCTCGACGGCGCCGATCTGTCGCGTGCGACCTGGCTGGAGCGTCGCGACGGCTACGGCACCGCGATCACGCGCGCATGCGCCGCAGGGTCGATCGGCGCGTGCAAGTAGCGTTTCGGAATCTCCGCATAACCTACTCCGGTGATGCGGAGGTCCCATACTTCTCAGGGAGTTACGAGGGGGCGAGCCCCCTTGTTCAGAAATTCGTTTAGTCAGTCGAGCTTGAACCCGCGCCGGCGTACGAACGCGCCGAAGTCCGCGCGATCGGGTTTAGCGTATTGGCGGGCCTTGTCCTCCGACCAGCCGTAGGTCGCTGATTCGCCGAATTTCGCCGTATCGCGCTGCTGGCGAAACGGCTGCACGCTGTTGCGGCGCCGATCGTAGCCCTCGACCTGCGCGCGAATGTTGGTGTCGTCAAAACGATCGACATGCACGGTGCTGGCAAGCGGCAGGCGCAGGCTGATCTCGCGATGATTGGCGGGCCAGCCCAGCGTCATGCCGGCCACCGGAAACGCGTGCGAGGGTAGCTGCAGGATCTCGCACACCTGCTCGGCGTAGTTGCGGATCACGCTGATCGGGCAACACCCCAGCCCCACAGCCTCGGCGGCGCCGATGAACGTGCCGAGCGCGATGCCGGCATCGACCGCGGCGTTGAAGAACGGATCGAGATGGTCATTCACGAACGGCACGCCGTGCCACTCGTGCAACTGACGCTGGCGGCGGTTGTTGCCGCAGAACACCAGGAAGATCGGCGCCTTGGCCATCCACGGATCGCCGGGAAAGAACGACGTGATGCGCGCGCGCTGCGCGGCATCCTGCACGATGACGATGTCGCGCTGTTGCAGATCGCTTTTCGATGGCGCCGATTGCGCCAGCGCACACAGCATGCGCACCAGCTCCAGCGGCACGGGTTGATCGGTGTAGTGGCGCTTCACCCGATGGTCGGCGATGGTGAGCAGCGCATCGAGTCCGGGCGTGGCCGGGTCGATTGCGGGCGCATCGCCGAACCGATGATCGAGCAACGCGGCGAGCTGTTCGTGCCTGGGCTTGGTGGATTGCGTCATGACCGGCTCCGTATCGCGGAGGCCGGGTTATACCTCAGCGAACCAACTCAGACGACGTGTTCGGGTGCAAGCGCGCAAGCGTGGTCGCCGCGCTCGATCTGGATCGTCGCGTGATGGATGCCGAATCGGGTGCCCAGCTCACGTGTCACCCGCTGCAGAAAATCGTCGCCCGGGTGACCCGATGGAGACACCAGGTGCACAGTGAGCGCGACCTCCGTCGTGCTCATCGCCCATACGTGCAGGTCGTGCACGTCGGTGATGTCGGGCTGCTCGGCGAAGTAGCCGCGCACCGCTGCAGGATCGATCCGGTTGGGCACACCGCCCAGCGCCAGGTGCACGGACTGACGCAGCAACCGCCAGCTCGCCCACACGATCACCACGACCACCAGCAGACTACAGGCGGGATCGAGCCAGAGCCATCCGGTCGCGAGAATCCCCAGCGCCGACAACACCACCGCCAGCGACACGCCCGCATCGCCCAGCAGATGCAGGAACGCGCCCTGCGCATTGAGATCGTGGGCGGCATGGCGATGAAAGAACCAGGCCGACGCACCATTGACGAGCACGCCGAGCAACGCCACCCACACCACCAGCGACGCATCGACCGGCGCAGGCGCACCGAGACGTTCGATCGCTTCCCACGCGATTGCGCCGCACGCCACCAGGATCAGCGTCGAGTTGAACAGCGCAGCCCAGATCGAGGTTGCGCGTAGTCCGTAGGTCAGTTGCCGGGTGGGTCGCCAGCGTGAAGCGACTGCCGCAAGCCACGCCACCAGCAGCCCGAAGATGTCGAACAGGTTGTGTCCGGCATCGGCAAGCAACGCGAGGGAACCGGCGAGTACACCCACGGCGAACTGAACGATGACCAGCGTGGTATTGAGGCCGATGCCCCACGCGAACGCGTGCGTGGTCGAAGCGCCATGATCGGCGTGGCCATGATGATGAGCGTGCCCATGCGTGTGGCCGTGCGCGTGGTTGTGCGCGTGGGCACTGTGATGATGATGCCCGTGGTGATCGTGACCGTGCGAGTCGTGCGCCATCCGTCGATTGCTCCACGAAAGGGGTCGGCTGCCTGCCGCCGCAAGTCCGGCCGCGATTCGACCGGCGCGCGTATCGCGGCTGCCTTGCCCTACGTCTGCGGCAATGCCGCGTAGGGCATCTCGGCGTCGCGCTGCAGTTCGACCGTTGCGTCACGCCGCATGATAACGGTGCGATTGCTGCCGGCGTGTTGCGCGGCGTACAGCGCGCGGCTGGTGCGGCCGAGCACGCCGTTGGCTTCCTCATGACCGTCGGAGTCGGTCACGCCGGCCGAGAGCATCTGTCCCTTGGGCAGGGCCTCGCGCACGCGGTCGATGATCTCGCGTGCCGCATCGGCACCGCAGCCGTGCAGGATCAAGCCGAACTGCTCGCCGTGATAGCGCGCGATCAGGTCGCCTTCGCGCAGCCGGCCGGCAAACGCCCTGGCCGCGTGCGACAGCAACCTGGCGCGCGCCAGATGACCGTTGGTGTCGTTCGGATCGAACTGATCCAGATCGAGCATCGCCACCGCCACCGGGCGTTCGGTGCGCCGCGCCCGCTCCAACGCAAGCGGAAACTCTTCATTCCAGCGCTGGCGGGTGGCCACGCCGGTTGCCTGGTCGGTACGCACCTGCTCGTCGATCACGTTGACTACCTTCGGCGGCTGCACCACGACGCGCAGGCTGGTCGCGAAGAACAGCAGCGCCAGGCCGATAGCTGCCACGGCGAAGGTCAGTTTCCAGGTCGTAGCCTGATCGCTCGCGCGCGCCGCCTCGACCGCCGCACGCTCCGAGCGCTCGACCACGCGATCGGCGAACGTGGCAACCAGGGCGCGCGCCTGCTCGTACGGTGCGGGTTCCGCGACGGCGATTGCGCTCAGTTTTTGAGCTTCGACACGCTCGCCCGCACGCGTCTGCGAGTCGAGATATTCGGCGACCGAGCGCTGCAGTTGCAGGTACTGATGCTGATCCTCGAAGGCAAGGCGCGAGGTGTCGACGCTCGCCAGCTTCGAGCGCAGCCCATTCACCGATTCGAGAAAAGCGGGGTTGGCGCTGTGCCGCTCCACCGAGTTGCTCGCATTGCGCACGGCTTCCAGCGCCTGCGAGGCATGCCAGGCATTGAGCTCGGCCAGTCGATATTTCAGCTCGAGCATCTCGCGCGACAACGCGATCGCGGCCGCGAGCTTGTCGCGCCCTTGTTGTTCGATGTGGATTGCACGCCAGGCCGCCGTCAGCGCAATACCGATCAACACCGCGACCAATATTGTTGCGCCCAACGCGCCTATCGAAACAACCCGGACCTTGGCACTAGGTGTCATGGGTGGAGGAGGCGTACTCCAGACGGGTGTTCACAGTCCGACACTCCCGCCGATTTTGTTAAGCCATTGTCCGGGTTTCAGTGGCAATGGCTGCTCGTCTGGCGCCTTGGAACGAGCACTTTTCCGCTTTGACGGTGAATCCATGCGCGACGAGCGTTCTTATGTCACGCGCACACGCGCCTGCCCCGATCGATCGAATGCCTCGACCGCTCTCTCTCAGCGTACGTACCCGCGCAGTTCGTCGTAGCGGCTGATCTGCGTGGCGCTCAACAGCGCGCGCATGCGCCGATGCGTTTCCAGATGCGACAGCCGATAACGGCCATGCCATTGCGCGACACGCGACACCTGATCGGCCAGCACCTGCTCGGATGCGGCGCCTGCGCGAAACAGCGCGTCGAGCTCGCGCTCGGCTTCGACGAGCTGCGCACCGATGGCGCGCGCCTCGGCCTTGTGCGCATCGAACAACACCTGCGTGGCAGCGCGCTGCTGCCCCGACAACTGCAAAGCATCGGCGAGCTCCATCACGTGCATCGGTCCCGGATAGCTGTTCAGCTCGGCCGCGCGCGCGAAGCCCATGCCGGCGCCGCTCAGGTAATCGCGGACCTCTCGATCGGACAGTGATTTGATCGGACGGGATTGTTGCCCGGCATAGGGTGTCATCGAGGAACACGCCGCCAAGGTCGTGGCTGCGAGCAGCGCGGCACCGATCGTTCGGGCGATGCTTGCCTGTCGAGAGCGGATCATTGCGGCGCCTCGATGCCGGTCACCGTGTACTGCCCGCCGATCTTCTCCGCGCTGAACTTGATCTTGTCGCCCTGCTTGACCTGATCGAGCATCGCCGGATCCTTGACGCGAAACACCATCGTCATCGCGCCCATCTCGAGATTGGGGATCGGACCGTGCTTGAGCGTGAGCTTGGCGGCTTCCTTGTCGACCTTGCGTACCTCGGCTTCGGTCATCGGCGTTTGCGCTCGTGCGACAAGCGATGCGCTGAGCGACAGCGCGAGGGCCGCGGTCATCCAAATTTTGCGTTTCATGGTGATCTCCTGTGATCAGTGGTGGGAATGTCCGGTGGGTTTGCGCGCGCTGAGCGAAGCGCGCGCGGTGGATGTGTCAGGGGCGCGTTCGGCCTTGGGCGTCGGCCCGGTCCACTCGTAGGCAACCGTGCCCGGCGGATGTTGATACCAGCCCGGATCGCTGTAGTCGCCGCGCGCGATGTTGTCGCGCACCTTGAGCACGGTGAACATGCCGCCCATCTCCAGCGGCCCGAACGGCCCGGCGCCGGTCATCATCGGCAGCGTGTTGTCGGGCAGGGGCATCTCCATCTCGCCCATGTCGGCCATGCCGCGCTCGCCCATCACCATGTAGTCGGGCACCAGGTTCATGATCTTGCGTGCCACGCCACGATGGTCGACGCCGATCATCGTCGGCACGTTGTGACCCATCGGATTCATCGTGTGGTGCGATTTGTGGCAATGCATCGCCCAATCACCCGGCGCATCGGCGACGAAATCGAACGCGCGCATCGCGCCGATGGGCAACTCGATCGTCACCTCGGGCCACTGCGCGCTCCTGGGCACCCAACCGCCGTCGGTGCACGACACGCTGAAGTTGAAGCCGTGCAGATGGATCGGATGGTTGGTCATGGTGAGATTGCCCATGCGGACGCGCACGCGATCGTTCTTGCGCACCACCAGCGGATCGATGGCCGGGAACACGCGGCTGTTCCACGACCAGATGTTGAAATCGAGCATCGTGTTGATCTTGGGCGTGGCCGCGCCCGGCTCGATGTCGAAGGCGTTGACGAGAAAACAGAAATCGCGATCGACCGGCATGAACTTCGGGTTCTTCGGATGCACCACCAGAAAGCCCATCATGCCCATCGCCATCTGCACCATCTCGTCGGCGTGCGGGTGATACATGAACGTGCCCGAGTGCTTCATCTCGAACTCGTACACGTAGGTCTTGCCCACCGGAATCTGCTTCTGGGTGAGCCCGCCCACGCCGTCCATGCCGTTGGGCAGCAGGATGCCGTGCCAGTGCACCGTGGTGTGCTCGGGCAGCTTGTTGGTGACGAAGATGCGCACCTTGTCGCCTTCCACGCATTCGATCGT
>CADECO010000093.1:14499-16501 GCA_902825905.1 uncultured beta proteobacterium | reverse complement strand
CGTCGTCTTCCAACCGGAGCGCGCTAGTGTCTGCCCGTCCGAACTTCGTTTTCATCGTGGCCGACGATCTCGGCTATGCCGATCTGGGCTGCTACAACGCTCGCATCAAGGCCAGCCCGGTGCTCGATCGACTGGCGGCGGGCGGGCTGCGCTTCACCGATGGCTATTCGAATTCGCCGGTGTGCTCGCCCACGCGCTTCGGTCTCATCACCGGCCGCTATCAGTACCGGCTGCGCGGGGCGGCGGAAGAGCCGCTCAGCGATCGGGTCAAGAGCAATCTGTCGATCGGCTTGCCGCCGGAACATCCGACGCTGCCATCGCTGCTGAAGGATGCGGGCTATCGCACCGCGCTCGTGGGCAAATGGCATCTGGGCTGGCCGCCGCTGTTCGGTCCGCTCAAGAGCGGTTACCAGGAGTTTTTCGGGCCGCGCAGCGGGGGTGTCGATTACTTCTGGCACACCACGCGTAGCGGCGCGCACGATTTGCACGAGAACGACGAGGAGGTGCACGTCGAGGGCTATCTCACCGATCTGCTCTCCGATCGCGCGGTCGACTACGTGCGTCGCTGCGCGCAAGACAGCGCGCCGTTCCTGCTCAGCCTGCACTACACCGCGCCGCATTGGCCATGGGAGACGCGCGACGACAAGGCCGAGGCCGATCGCGTGCACGGCACGATCAACCATACCGACGGCGGTTCGCTCGCCACGTACTACCGCATGATCGAACACATGGACGAGGGCATCGGCCGGCTGGTGCACGCGCTGCGCGAGACCGGGCAGCTCGACAACACGCTCATCGTGTTCACCAGCGACAACGGCGGTGAGCGCTACTCCGATACCTGGCCGTTCATCGGCCAGAAAATGGATCTGCTCGAAGGCGGCATTCGCGTGCCGCTGATCGCGCATTGGCCGGCTGTGATTCCGGCTGGCGGGGTCACCGGGCAGATGGCCATTTCGATGGATTGGATGGCGACATTCCTCGATGCGGCCCAACTGGCGGCGCACCCGCAGTTCGCACTCGATGGCATGTCGCTGCTGCCGGTTCTGCGCAATCCGGATGCGCTGTCCGAGCGCACGCTGTACTGGCGCATGAACCATCGCAAGCAGGCGGCGTTGCGCGCCGGACGCTGGAAGTATCTGCGCATCGGTGAGTACGAGTATCTGTTCGATCTGGCGCGCGACAGCCGCGAGCGGGCGAACGTCGCCGGCCTGCATCCGGCGCTGGTGGTGGAATACCGCGAGCAGTACGCGCGCTGGGAGCGCGACATGGTGCCGATCCCGCCGGATGCGTTCGTCGGGTTGGCGTACTCGGAACGTGAACTTCCGCGTTCGGGTGCATAACGGAATCGCAAGGAGAGATGCTGATGAATTCGCTGTCGATACGAGGGCGTTGGCGCCGAGCGCTGATCCTCGGGCTGCTCGCCGCGTTGCTGGCGAGTTGTGTGCCCATTCCATTGCCGCGACCAGGCCCCAGCGTGGGGCGCCCACCGATCGCTGATCGGCCGATCACGATCGCAGGCAGCTGTTCGCAGACCGAGGAAGACGGATTTCGCGAGCAGGCGAAGTTGGACGTCATCGACAACCAGGTGAAGGCGCTGTCGTGGCAGCTGTGGGTCGGGCGTCGCGGCTCGTGTCGCTTCGAGTTCGCCGATTTCCGCCAGACGCGCACCTCGCCGATCGAACTGCAGGCGCGCGACGGCAGCGGCTGCAGGCTCCTGATCTGGCAGGATCCGCGTCGTGTCACGCTCGCGCACGAGGGCTGCGAGGCGCGCTGCACGAAGGGGATCTACGACAGCGCGTGGCCCGTCATGTTCGATCCGCAGAGCGGCAAGTGCGGGCGAATCGGCTGAGCGAAAGGTCTACCACGCGCCGATCGTAACGCCGCCAGCCCCGGCAGGACTGGGTCGGCCATTGACGGCCTCGTCGGTCATCGCGATGCGATTGCGGCGTTCGCGCAGCCAGTCGAAGAAGTGGTGGTACAGCTCGTCGCGCACCGCGCCTTT
>CADECO010000093.1:0-14399 GCA_902825905.1 uncultured beta proteobacterium | reverse complement strand
TCGATGATGTGCGTGGGGATCGCGATGCCGAGCGACTCCAGGATCGTGGGTACGACATCCACGCCCTCGACCAGCGCGTTGCTCGTCGCGCCGCGCTTGGCATCATCGGTGGGGTCGACGACGATCATCGGCACGCGCACGCCTTGCTCGTACATGAATTCCTTCTCGCCCTGCCAGTGATCGCCGAGATAGTCGCCATGATCGGCGGTGAAGACGATCAGCGTGTCTCGATCACGGCCGGACTCTTTCAGATAAGCGAGCAGCCGGCCGAGGTGATCGTCGACCTGTTTGACTAGACCCATGTAAGCCGGAATGGTGTTCAGGCGCGCTTCGTCGCGTGAGAACGTGACGCTCTCGGGATGTTCCTGAAAGCCGCGAAAGATCGGATGAGCGGATTCGCGCTCCTTTGCCGAGCGAATCGGTGCCGGCGCATTCTCGCGGCCGTACATCGTGGTGTAGGGCGCCGAGACGATGTAGGGCCAGTGCGGCTTGATGAACGACATGTGCAGGCAGAACGGCTTGTCGCCCTGTTCGCGCATGAATTGGATGGAGCGGTCGACGGTCCAGGCCGATTCGGAAAGCTCGTCGGGAATGCGCGCCGGACGATGCGCATTGCGCAGCAACCAGCCGCTGGCCAGTTCACCCTTCTCGTCGAGCGCGGCGTTGGCATAGTCGTGCCACGGGTTACTGCCGGTGTAGCCTTTGCCGCGCAGATACTCGTTGTAGGCGGCGTAGCGAAACACCTTGCCTTCGGGGTGGATGCCGTCATCGCGGCCGTACGGCTCGAACCCGCCGTTGGCGATGCGCAGCCCGATGCCCTCGGTTTCCGGCAGACCGAGCCAGCGCATGCCGGCAAGGTCGCGCTCATGGTGCGTCTTGCCGACCACGGCGCAACGCACGCCCGCGGGCTCGAGGTAATCGCCAAGCGTGCGCTCGCCCACCGGCAGCGGCACGAAGTTCCAAGTCGCGCCGTGCGAGAGCGTGTAGCGCCCAGTGTAGAGCGACATGCGCGAGGGTCCGCACACCGGCGCGTTGGTGAATGCCGCATCGAAGCGGGTGCCGCGCGCGGCGAGCGCGTCGATGTGGGGGGTGTGGATGTGCTTGGCGCCGTAGCAGGACAGGTAGTCCACGCGCAGCTGATCGCACATGATGAACAAGACGTTGCGGGCTTGGGGCATGACGGGTCTTCAGCTTTGATGTGAATGCGAATCGAACGGCCCCGATTGTCCCTCGGATCGCGCGTTCGGAGAATTCCCGATTCGACCCTGCAGGAAACGATGATGAATTTGGGTATGCTCATCGTCGCCCCACGGCGGCCGCGTAGCGCTCACGGCCATCTCTCCTTGCTCAGCTCCTGGAAACTTTCATGGCGGAACCATCGCGCGGTATGGACATCGGCAGTTCGGGCATCGGCAGCTCGCTACCGCGGCAGGAGGACGATCGCTTTCTGCGCGGCCGCGGCCGCTATATCGCCGACGTCAATCTGCCGAATCAGGCCTTCGGCGTGTTCATCCGTTCGCCGCACGCAAACGCGACGATCCGATCGATCGATACCGCCGCGGCCAGGGCGGCGGCAGGTGTGCTTGGCGTATTCACGGTTGACGATCTGGGCGACGAACTCGGCACGACGTCGGTCACATTCAAACGCAAGCGGCCAGATGGCTCGCCGATGTTCTGGCGTGCGCACGCAGGGCTGGCGCGTGGCGCGGTGCGCCATGTGGGCGATCCGGTCGCGCTCGTCGTGGCCGAGTCGATCGCGCTCGCCAAGGATGCGGCCGATCTGGTGGCGATCGACTATGAATCGTTGCCTGCGGTGACCGATACCGCGTTGGCGCTTGCACCCGATGCCCCAAGGGTGTGGGCGGAATGCCCGGACAACGTCTCGCACGTGTACGAAATCGGCGATCGTTCCGCGACTGATGCCGCGTTCGCCGCCGCGCGGCACATCGTGCGGCGCCGCTACACGATCACGCGGGTGCAGTCGCAGTACATGGAGCCGCGTGCGGCGATCGGTGCGTTCGATCCGCTGGAAGAAAAATTCACGCTGCATTGCGACGCGCAGACGCTTTATCGGGTGCGCGAGCTGCTGGCCAAGGATGTGTTTCGAGTGCCGGAGAACGCCATCCGCGTGGTCGCCTACGACGTCGGTGGAGCGTTCGGCGGCAAGGGACCGCAGGCGGTGGAGCACCGCGTGCTGCTGTGGGCAGCGCGACGGCTCGGCCGGCCGGTGAAGTGGCAAGGCGAGCGGAGCGAAACGTTGCTTTCCGACGAGCATGCGCGCGACAACGTGCACGAAGCCGAACTCGCACTCGATGCGAACTACCGGTTCCTCGGCCTGCGATCACACTGGATCGCCAATGTCGGTGCGTACGTCAACAGCGATCGCAATTTTCAGGCGTCGTTCCAGAACACGCCAGGCATGGTCGGCGTGTACGATTTTCCGGCGGCGAACGTGCGATTCACCTGCGTCATGTCGAACACGATGTCGCTGGCACCGTATCGCGGCGCGGGGCGTCCGGAGGCGACGTACGTGATCGAACGCCTGATCGACGATGCCGCGCGCGAGTTGCGGGTCGATCCGGTGGACCTGCGCCGCAAGAATCTCATCGCACCGAATGCCATGCCGCGCAAGACCCCGCTGGGGTTTTTCTACGACGTCGGCGAGTTCGAGACCTGCATGGACATGGCGTTGGCGATGGCCGACTGGAAGGGTCTTGTAGCGCGTCGCGAGGAATCCCGCGCCAAGGGTTTGCTGCGCGGGTTCGCGCTCACCAATCCGATCGAGCGGGCTGCCGCGCCGGGGTTCGAGTACGCCGAGATACGCTTCGATGTGCGCGGCAAGGCCACGGTGCTGATGGGTAGCAAGAACCAGGGGCAGGGGCACGAGACTACGTTCAAGCAGATTCTCTCGACCCACCTCGGGCTGGCGCCCGGCGACATCCACTACGTCGACGGTGACACCGATCGTGTCGCGTTCGGCGTGGGCACGTTCGGATCACGCTCGGCGGCCACAGGTGGCACCGCGTTGGTGATTGCCGCGACCAAGGTGATCGACAAGGGCAAACGCATTGCGGCGCATCTGCTCGAGTCGGCCGAGCAAGACGTCGTGTTCGGCGTCGTGTTCGGCGCGGGCAAGTTCACGGTGGCAGGCACCGATCGAAGCGTGTCGCTTGCCGACGTTGCCGCCGCCGCGTTGACGGTGGGGAAGCTGCCGGCGGGCATAGAACCGGGCTTGTTCGAAAGCGGCGTGTTCGCACCGGAAGACAACACCTATCCCTACGGCACGCACGTGTGCGAGGTCGAGGTCGATCCCGAGACGGGCGTGGTGCGATTGGCGCGCTACGCGGTGGCCGACGACGTCGGCACGGTGATCAATCCGATCATCGTCAAGGGGCAGATCCATGGCGGTATCGGCCAGGGCGCCGGTCAGGCGCTGTTCGAGCGCGTGGTGTACGACGACGATTCAGGGCAGCTGCTCACCGCTTCGTTCATGGACTACGCGATGCCGCGTGCCGACGATTTCTGCGAGATCGAGGTCAAGAGTCACTCGGTGCCCACGCCACGCAATCCGCTGGGCGTGAAGGGCGCGGGCGAGGCCGGAGCAGTAGGCGCACTCCCGGCGGTGATCAATGCGGTAATCGATGCACTCGCACCGCTCGGCGTGACGCAGATCGAGATGCCGGTCACGCCTAATCGGGTGTGGGGCGCAATTCAAGCGGCCGCGGCGAAGCGCGGCTGAACGGCAACTCTGCCTGGAACGTCGGCTACTTGCTCAGCGCCAGAGTTGTCGCGAGGCGAGTCTGGCGCCCTCGACCATCGCTTCGAGCTTCGCCCAGACGATGCTCGGATGAACGGTGAGCCGGCCGGCGAACGTTGCGAATCCGCAGTCGGTGCCGGCGATCACGTTCTCACGGCCCACGACATCGGCGTAGCGAACGAGCCGGTCGGCAATCAGCTCCGGATGCTCGACGAAGCTGGAGGTTGAATCGAGCACACCTGGTACGACCATTTTCCCCGGCGGCAACTTGATGTCGCGAAAGAGCTTCCACTCGTGCTCGTGTCGCGGATTGGCGCCTTCGAACGAGATCGCCATCGCGCGCGACTTCAACACCGGACCGATGATCTCCGAGAGCGGAATGTCGTGGTTGTGCGGCCCGGGGTAGTTGCCCCAGCAAAGGTGCAGGCGCAACTGCTCGGGCGGCACGTCGCGGGTGGCCTCGTCGAGCACGTCCAGATGCAACGCCACGATCTTGCGAAACTCGTCCAACGTGGCATCGGCGAACTGGTTGTTCCAGCCCGAAGCGAGATCGGGGCAGTCGACCTGCAGGATGAAGCCCGCGCGTGCGATGGCGTTGTACTCGTCGCGCAACAGCCCACCGAGCGCGCGCAAGTACGCCTCGTGTGTCGGATAGTGGCGATTGCCCATGAAGCGTGCGGCCTGGCCGGGTGAAACCGCGGTCATGAATGCTTCGGTGACCGGCGTCGTGGCCAGGGCCGCGCGCAGATCGGCGATGTCGCGCTCTACCGCGGCGAAATCCTTCCACGCGATCGGCGCTACGCAGGTGGGGCGGGTGGTCGTCGGACCGCCGGCGCGATGGCCGGTGCCGAAAAACTCGGGGAAATCGCGCGCGTCGCGGGCGACCGGATGGGCCATCGGCTCACCGGCGAATCCGCTGAAGCGGTCCTTGATGTACGTCGAGTAGTCGGGCTTGCCCTGCTCGCCATCGTTGACGACGTCGATGCCGATGGCGTGCTGCCTGCGGACGATGTCCGCGACCGCCGCCGCGCTATCGCGGGCGAGTGCTTGGGCGTCGAACGCAGCGCCGCGCTCACGCGCCTGCAGCAGTTCGAGCAATGCAGGCGGGCGCGGCAGGCTGCCGGTGTGGGTGGTGAGGAGGCGATCGACGCTTCGTTGCATGGCGTGCTCGATGGGACCGAGGCGCGCCAGTATGCAGTCAATCGACAGAAGCGACTGCCACCATTGGCGGGGCGGCAGGGTGCAACCGGAATCGGAGCGTCACAGCATCGAAGCGTGACGCTCGGCGACGCTCTAGATGCGTACTTCGGGAGACTCCATCTCCAGGTCCTCGGTCTCGGCTTTCACCGGGTTACGATGACCTCGCGAGGCGCCATAGCGACCGACGCGTTCGATGATTTCGCGCCGTGCCTCGTCGTCGACGAGCAGGCGGAATGGTGATTGAGTGCAGGGTACTAACGACTCGCGACCATCTTCGGTCACCAATTGCATGAAGCGATCGTACGCTCCCATCTGTCGTGTCTCCGTTTCGGCTAAGTTCGCGCTTGGCATCAGTGTCAAGAATCGGTGTCAATCCTCCAACAAGGCGCTCAAGTGGTAGGGGAAATTCATCACAATTTCGATCCAAACATGAAACGATCGATACGCAACGATGAATTTTTCACAAAACAGACAGTATTTTTGAGTGTCCTGCCTTGACGGGTGTGCGGGCGCGCACCGCTAGAAAGGAATTCCATGTTCGAAACCACCATCGCGGGGAGCCTGCCCAAGCCGTCGTGGCTCGCCGAGCCCGACCGGCTCTGGGCGCCTTGGAAGCTGGCCGGCGCGGAGCTGGAGCAGGCCAAGCGCGACGCGGCGCTGCTCTGGCTCAAGGAGCAGGAGGACGCCGGCATCGACATCGTCACCGACGGCGAGCAGTACCGGCAGCACTTCGTGCACGGCTTTCTCGAATTCGTGGCGGGCATCGACTTCCAGAACAAGGTGAAGATGGGCATCCGCAACAACCGCTACGACGCGATGGTGCCGGTCGTGACGGGGCCGCTGCGATTGACCGGGCGTGCTCACGCCGCCGAGGCGCAGCTCTTGCGCCGGCATACCTGGCGCAAGCTCAAGATCACCATGCCCGGCCCGATGACGATCGTCGACACGATCGCCGACCGCCATTACGGCAGCAAGACAGCGCTGGCCATGGCGTTCGCCGACCTGCTCAATCAGGAAGCGCGCGCGCTGCAGGCCGACGGGGTCGATGTGATCCAGTTCGACGAGCCCGCGTTCAACGTCTACATGGACGAGGTGGGCAGCTGGGGCATCGAGGCGATGCACCGCGCGATCGACGGCTTGTCGTGCAAGACGGCGGTGCACATCTGCTACGGCTACGGCATCGAGGCCAATATCGCCTGGAAGAAGACGTTAGGCAACGAGTGGCGCCAGTACGAGCAGGTGTTTCCGGTACTCGCACGCAGCCGCATCGATCAGATCTCGCTCGAGTGCATCCACTCGCGCGTGCCGCTTGCGCTACTGGAGTTATTGCGCGGCAAGGACGTGCTGGTCGGGGCGATCGATGTGGCGAGCGACGTGATCGAGACGCCCGAACAGGTGGCCGACACCATCGCGCAGGCGGCGCGCTACGTGCCCAAGGAGCGGCTGATCCCGTGCACCAATTGCGGCATGGCGCCGATGCGTCGCGACATCGCGCGCGCGAAGCTCGATGCGCTGGCGCAAGGGGCGGCGCTGGCGCGGAGTCGATTGGGGTAGGCCAGCGGGACGAAGCAGTGGGACGAAACCGAGGCGCAACGGTCTCCGGATCGGATCAGTGACGCAGCACGCACTTGTCGTATAGCGCAGGAAAGCGACCTTCGGGGTCGTACTTCGCTTTCAGCGCTCGATACGCCTCGCCACCGAACGCGCGATCGAACGCGTCGCGGCTGTAGTAGCTGTCGGAGTAGAGCGACTTAATTCCGCCCAGCGCGGCGACCTTCGCTTCGATCAGCCGATTGAAGTGCCCGGCCGGGTGCGCCTCGCGCGTGCGCTTCACGTCCCAGAACCCGAAGTTGACGTAGAAGCGGCTTGAGTCCATCGGAAACAGCACGAATTCGCGTGCGCGTGGCCCGGGCTGGATCGGGCAGACCCAGATCGGTGCGATCCCGATCTCGTCCAGAAAAAACGCCAGGAACTCGGCCCCTCGGTCGATCGGGATGTCGACGTCCTGGATCACCGATTCGGAGTGCCAGCCGCTCAGCCGTTCGAGCCGGCGGGTCAATCCGACGCGCGCGTTCCATTTCATGATCTTCGTGTAGGTGCGCGAATTCAGCCGATCGCGCCCGTACAGTCGTCGGATGAGCGGCACCTGCGCGTACACGTTCTTCGAGCACCAGAACCAGTCGGTGTCCCAGCGCCAGATGTAGTCCGCGGTGCGCAGGTGATCGACGGGTTTGTCGAGCAGCGAGCGATAGTAGATCTGCTCGAACGTGTAATCGCTGGTTGCGGGAGCCTCGTCGACGAACCTGGCGCGATTGACCACGAGCGTGCGCCGGTCGAACACCACGCCGTCGAGGAAATCGCAGTCGGACTCGCGTGCGGCCGCGATCGCGGCGAAGAAGCCGGCCGCATCGTCGAACTTCTGATGCGTGACCTCGACGAACGGCGCGGTACGTAGCGTGGCTGCGCGAACACGCAACGCATAACCAAGCGTGCCGTACGAGTTCGGAAAGCCGAAGAACAGGTCGGCGTGCTCGTTGGTGGGGGAGCAAGTGCGGACCTTGCCGTCGGCGCACAGCACGTCGATCTCCCGGACCGTCTCGTGCACCAGACCGTGGCGAAACGAAGTGGCCTCGATGCCCACACCGGCGACCGCGCCGCCGATCGTGATCGTCTTCAGCTCCGGTACAACGGCCGGCATGGCGCCATGGGCGAGCGTCGCCTCGACCAGCGATTCGTACGGGGTCATGCCTTCGACGTCGACCCAGCCCTGGTCCGCATCGACGGCGAGCACGTGATTGAAGTGCCGCACATCCAGCTTCTGCCGCTGCGCTCGAGCCCGGTCGCGAAACAGGTTGGAGGTGTGCTTGGCGAGCGCGACCGAGCGGTCCGAACCGGCCGCGAGCGAAGCGGCAAGCGCAGCGGTGCGCTCAGCGTAGGTGTTCACGCCGCAGCCTCGGTACGCGCCGGCGCGGCCGTCGTCGTGCGCTCGGCCAACTCGCGTTCGTAGATGAAGGCGCGGCTCATCGGATAGGTCGCCCGCGTCAGATTGCCCTTGCTGAAGGTGATCTGGAACAGATGGGTGACGCCGTTCGATGCGCGGAACATCTCGGCGCAGCCCCATAGATACGTGCGCCAGATGCGCCGGAAGCGCTCGTCGAATTTCTGCGGGTCGATCGCATGGATGCGTGGCCAGTTCCGATCGAACCGCTCGGCCCACGCCTCCAGGGTCAGCACGTAGTGCCGGCGCAGATTCTCGATGTCCACGATGTCCAGGCCATGGCGCTCCATCGCCTGAATGGTTTCCGCGAGCGATGGGATCCAGCCGCCGGGGAACACGTGATCGCGGATGAAGAATTCGGTTTCGCGATGGCCGACGTGCCCGATGAAATGCAGCATGCCCAATCCACCGGGCTTGAGCGAGTCGGCATGTGCCTTGACGACGGCGTCGATCTGGTCGCGACCGGCATGCTCGAGCACGCCGATCGAGACGACCTTGTCGAATTGGCCGTGCACCTCACGGAAATCGGCCTCGACCACCTTGAGTCGGTCGCGATGCGCTGAACCCTCGATGCGCTCGGCGACCGCTTGTATCTGTTCGGTCGTCGTGTTCGTGCCGGTGACGGTTACGCCGTGGCGTTCGGCTGCATGAAACATGAATCCACCGAAGCCGCAGCCGATGTCGATGACCGATTCGCCCGGCGCGAGCCGCACCTTTCTGCACACGTGCTCGACCTTGTTGCGCTGCGCCTCCTCGAGCGTGCGCGTGCCTTCCTTCCAGTACGCGCAGGTATACATCATCAATGGATCGTCGAGCCACAGTCGATAGAACTCGGTGCCCAAGCCGTAATGGAAGCGCGCGTTGTCCTTGGCGGTTGCGAAATCGGTGTTGCCGTGCGTGACTTCGTGCCAGCGATTGCGCAGCGTCACCAGCGGATTGGGCAGATCGAACTCGCGAGTGGTGCCCAGATTGAACATCGCGGGCAGTTCGCCGTCGACGTCGATCTCGCCGTTGAAGTAACCGTCGAGCAGACCGATGTGCCCGAACACGACAGTGCGCCATTGCGCGCGCCGCGACTTGAAGCGGATGCCGAAACGATTGGGCGGTTCGCCAGCCTGCAACGTCGAGCCATCCGCGAAAGACACGCTGAACGGCACCGTAGTGCCGGCGCCGATGGCCGCGAACCGCGCGTGGAGTGGGGCCTTCATACCTCTCTCCTTCGTCCTTTGTTATGGTGCGCGGTCGTGAAGTATAGCCAGACCGATCGGTGGCAAGCCGATCAATGAGTCGGGACACGCGCGGTCGGTCGATACAATGCGCGCGGATAAGCGGCGCGTCGACTTGCAACTTGTACCTTGGTCTTATGAGCGGCGGCGTCTTTCTTTCAAGCAACCTTGAACTTGAGTTCGCAAAGGAGCGACCCGATGAGCAGCAATGAAACCGTGCTGGTGGTGGGGACGGGCGGCGGACTGAGCGCTTCGATCGCGCGACGATTCGCGCGCGAGGGCTCGCGCATCGTGCTGGCCTCGCGCTCGCCCGACAAAATCGCAGCGCTGGCGAGCGAGACCAAGGCAACCGTGGTCCGCTGCGACTCGTCCGATCGCGCACAGGTCGAGGCGATGTTCGCCGCATGCGAGGCGGGCCCGGGCGTGCCCGACGTCGTGGTCTACAACCCGAGTTTTCGCACGCGCGGTCCGTTCGTCGATCTCGACCCGGAAGCGGTGAAGAAGACGATCGAAGTCTCGGCGTACGGCGGCTTTCTGGTGGCGCAGCAGGCGGCCAGGCGCATGCTGGCCAAGGGCAGTGGCGTGTTGCTCTTCACCGGTGCGTCGGCGAGTGTGAAGGGTTATGCGCAGTCGGCGCCGTTCGCGATGGGCAAGTTCGCGCTGCGCGGGCTGGCGCAGAGTCTGGCGCGCGAACTGCAACCGAAGAACATCCACGTCGCGCATTTCGTGATCGACGGCGGCATCCGTTCGCCCGGGCGCCAACCTCCGGCGGACCAGCCCGACGCACTGTTGGAGCCCGACGCGATCGCCGAGACGTATTTCCACGTTGCGCGCCAGCCGCGCAGCGCCTGGAGCTGGGAGATCGAGTTGCGTCCTTGGGTCGAGCGGTTCTGATGTCCACCGAATCGCCCCTGATCCACTACGACCACGGCATCAGCGCACTCGATGCGCAGTACGAGCGCCCGATGCTCGCGGCGATTCACCTCATCGTCGAGGATGGACATGCAGCGGTAGTCGATACCGGCACCAACTACTCGGTGCCCGCGACTCTCGCGGCACTGCGTTCGCTTGGTATCGTGCCCGAGCAGGTCGACTACGTCGTGCTCACGCACATCCATCTGGACCATGCGGGTGGTGCCGGATTGTTGATGCAGCAATGTCCGGGCGCCAAGCTGACCGTGCATCCGCGCGGCGCGCGCCACATGATCGATCCCACGCGGTTGTGGGAGGCCACGGTGGCTGTCTATGGCGCGGAGCGTGCGCGTGCGGTGTACGGCGAGATCGTGCCGATCGCCAAGGACCGCATCATCGAAACCGGCGACGGCGTGACGATCGAATTGGGCGGACGCACGCTGCTGTTTCGCGATACGCCCGGACACGCCCGCCATCAGGTGGCGATCATCGATTCACGCTCCGGCCATGCGTTCGTCGGCGACACGTTCGGACTGTCGTATCGGGAACTCGATCACGCCGGTCGCGCGTTCATTCTGCCTACGTCGAGTCCGACGCAGTTCGAGCCGCAGGCGCTGCACCAATCGCTCGATCTGATCGCAAGTTACCAGCCCGAAGCCGTCTACCTCACCCACTTCAGCCAGGTGCGCGAGGTGCCCAGGTTGGTCGCCAACTTGCATCGCATGGTGGATGCCTATGCGGCGCTCGGACGCGCCCACGCGAACGACGGCGACGCGCGCTACGCCAGGTTATTGAATGGCATGCGCGGCCTGATGCTGGGCGAAGCGCGTCAGCAAGGCTTGCCGCACCCCGAGAAACAACTCCTCGAGGTGCTGGGCATCGACATCGAACTCAACGCGCAGGGGCTGGTCGCGTGGCTCGATGCAGGTGCGAAGGGGTAGCTGCGAGACGGGATGACCGGGTGCGTTACACGCGCTCGAGCAGCATGGCGATACCCTGGCCCACGCCGATGCACATGGTGCAGATGGCGTAGCGCCCTTTCTTGCGCTGCAGCTGGATCATCGCGGTGGTGGCCAATCGGGCTCCGCTCATGCCGAGCGGATGGCCCAGCGCGATCGCGCCGCCTTGCGCATTCACGTGCGGGGCGTCGTCGGGCAGGTTGAGCATGCGGGTGACGGCCAGGCCCTGCGCGGCGAACGCTTCGTTCAGTTCGATCACGTCCACCTGATCGAGCTTGACCTTGGTGCGTTCGAGCAGCAGTTGCACGGCCGGCGCCGGCCCGATCCCCATGATGCGCGGTGGCACGCCCGCTACCGCAGTGGCGACCACGCGTGCTCTCGGCGTAAGGCCGAAGCGCTTTGCGCTTGCCTCATCGGCCAGCAGCAGCGCGCACGCACCGTCGTTCACACCAGAGGCGTTGCCGGCAGTCACCGTGCCTTCGGGCTTGACCACACCCTTGAGCTTGGCGAGGTTCTCCATCGAGGTCTGACGCGGATGCTCGTCGGCCGCGAAGATCTTCGGGTCGCCTTTGCCCTGCGGGATCGTGACCGGCGTGATCTCTTCCTTGAAGTGTCCCGACTCGAACGCGGCGAAATAGCGCTGCTGGCTGCGCAGCGCAAACGCGTCCTGGTCCTGGCGGGCGATCTTGAATTCCTCGGCGACGTTTTCGGCGGTCTCGGGCATCGAGTCGACACCGTGCTGCTTTTTCATGAGCGGATTGATGAAGCGCCAGCCGATGGTGGTGTCGTGGATCTGCGCGTTGCGTGAGAACGCGGAGTCGGCCTTGTTCATGACGAACGGTGCGCGCGACATGCTTTCCACGCCACCGGCAATGCCGATACCGATGTCACCCGACATGATCGCGCGCGCGATGTAATTCACCGCGTCCAGCCCCGAGCCGCAGAGACGGTTGACGGTCGCGCCGGGCACGCTGTGCGGCAGACCTGCAAGCAGCGAAGCCATGCGCGCGACGTTGCGATTGTCTTCGCCGGCCTGATTGGCGTTGCCGTAGCACACGTCGCCGAGCTGGCTCCAGTCGACCTTGGCGTTACGGACCATGAGCGATTTGATCGGCAGTGCGGCGAGATCGTCGGTGCGGATCGACGACAGAGCGCCGCCGTAACGGCCGATCGGAGTGCGGGTGGCATCGCAGATGAAAGCTTGAGACATGGTCGACTCCTGTCAGGACGATCTCGGAACGGGTGGAACAAGCTCCCCGGCACGGGGGATTCGCCGCGGCGTGAGCGCACCGGGGCAAGCGAGGCACGCGGGCGGGCGAGGGATCGGCGATGACTATAGCACCGCGGCTTGCGGCTTCGGCACCGCCGCCTGGGGGTTCGAGGCACTAACTGCGGCCCGATTCCCGAACGGCGCACGCACGAACGAGGGGGTGCGGCGCAACGCGGGCCAGGGTGTGGCGGATTCGAACAGCCTGGGCTGGCGGGCGTCGCGGCGCACCGTCCGCGCGTCGGGATGGCGCTGCGCGATCTCGCGCAGTGCTGCAAGGCTGAGCAGGTCGTTGCGATTGTGTTCGAGCACCTTGGCGAGCGGACGCGGATCGCCCGCGCGCAGCCAGGTCTGCCAAGCGCCGGGAACCGCCGCGCCGGGAAGATCATCGATGCGCTCGAACCCCAATCCGCGCTGCTCCACGGTGTGCAGGCGAGCATCGGGCCACTGCTCCGGGCGCGCGCGCTTGGCCCAATGCAGCAGATCGGAGTGCGAAAGGTCGTGGAGGGGATCGGCCAATCCGTGCAGGCGCAGCCGCGTATGCAACAGCGGCAGATCGAACGAAGCGCCGTTGTAGGTATACAGCTTCGCGTTCGCCGGCATGGCGGCAAGCCCGGCGCTCAAGTCATCGAGCATGGCGCGCTCGCCGGAGAATGCGGTCAGCAACCATTGGATGAGCGAGCAGCGCGCGCCGTCGATCTGCGCCAGACCGATGACGAACGCGATCGTGCCTGTGCCGCCGGCCAGGCCATTGGTTTCGGTGTCGATGAACAGGGCCGGGACACCATCAACAGTAGGTCGTAACGATGCGCGGCCGTGATCGAGTGGCAGTGGATACGAACGCGCGATCCGGATCACCCCGGGGGCGATGCACTCGCCGCCGAGCTGTCGCGCCACTTCGGATTCGTCGACCTCGGTATGCCGGTCGCCGACCGTCCACGGCCGCAGGCGCGCGAGGCGCTCGGCCAGCGTGGGCGAGAGCGTCTGCGCGATGGGGCCCGGCAGGTCACTCAGTGCCGAGCGAGGTGGATCGATCGGCGCGGCATCGCTGGCGGGCAAGCCGCGCGCGGAGCGCAACGCGTCGAGCCGGGTGCGCAACGTCGTGGCCGAAGAGGCCGATCGTCCGGCGGGCACGATGTCAGCGCGGATGGGAGCGACAATCATGGCTGGCTGCCATTCATCGACTCGATGTGTTTGCTGTCGACGGGTGCGGGGTGGACGCCTGCGGGCCCGGCACGTCTTCTGCGGTCAACGATTGATCGGCCAGCAGATCGAGCAGCCGCAACGCCGCACGACGCGGATCGAGGGGTTGCGGGCGACTTGCCGCCTGGCTCGCGGATTGTTGCGAACCGCGCGCCGCTTGCGCCGGGATGGGGCCGACGCACGCGGGGCAGCCGCTCGCACAAGTGCATCCACGCACCAGTTCACGCGCGCGTGCGACCAATTCGTTTCGCTGATCGAACAGTGGCACCGACAGGCCGATGCCGCCGGGGTAGTTGTCGTAGAGGAACAAGGTCGGTCGGAACGAGGCGGCGCGTTCGAGGTCTATTTCGACATCGCCTGCCGTGCCCGCTGCGCCGCGCACCGTGCCACGGCCTTGCGCGTCGACCACGACCGACCAGGCGCCATTGCCATCGCCGACCGATCGGCCCAGATCGCGGCGCTCGGCCAGCGAAACGAGCGCGGCGATGTGATGCAGCGCATAGGCCGCGCCGAGAAATCCGTCGAGCGCTTCGTGGCGGGTGGGGAAGGCTTGTGCCAGCGCGGCGGGTTCGAGCTGCCACCACAGCGCGCTGGTGTGCATTTCCAGATCGGGGAGGTGCACGTGGCCGTAGCCGATGTTCTCGTGCGTGTAGTAGCGGATCTTCTTGTAGCCGGGCACGCGGCGCACGACGTGGACCTCGCCGTGGTGCGCGACCGCGTGGCTGCCCGCGGCGTCTTCGAAACTTTCCAGCACTTTGAGCTTGGTGTAGTCGATGGCGTCGGTGTAGTAGTCGGCACGCGTGGCACGCACGTACGCCTTGCGACCGACCCAGTCGAGCTGCTCGACCTGCCACGGCACTGCCTGCACCATGTAGAT
>CADECO010000092.1:11667-16539 GCA_902825905.1 uncultured beta proteobacterium | reverse complement strand
ACCTTGGTGACCAGGCCCATTTCGGCAGCCTCCTTCGGTCCGAAATTCTCACCGAGCAGCAGGATGTCGAGTGCCTTGTTGCGCCCGACGTAACGCGGCAGCCGCGTAAGACCCATGCCCCAGGAAGGCAGGATGCCGAGGTAGGCATCGCCGGCGCGGAACACCGTGTTGTCCGCGGCGACACGGATGTCGCAGATCCAGCCAAGCGCAGTGCCGCCGCCGATGCAATAGCCGTGGAGCGCGGCGATGACCGGGAGCTTGCCGTTCTCGATCCGATTGAGCGTGTTGCGGCCCAGCGTGCGGAACGCGCGCGCGTTTTCGGGGTCACCGAAGTCTTTCTCCTCGCGCAGGTCGCCGCCCGCGCAGAACGCTTTCTCGCCGCTGCCGGCGAGGATGATGACCCGCGCGTCGTCCTCCCGCTCGGCGCGGTCGAATGCAGCGTTCAGCGCGTTGAGCACCTTGGTGGATACGGCGTTCACCGGCGCGTTGTTGAGCGTGATGGTGACGATCTGGTCTTGCCTGTCATACAGCACGAGTTCCGACACGAACGGGTTCCTTCCCTGTTGCTATTGCACGATCGATCGCACGCGATCTGTTGAACGCTTGATTGCAGTCTTACTGGTCGACCTTGATGCCGGCCTTGCGGATCACCGTGCCCCACAGCTCGGTCTCGGCCTGCATCCGGGCGGCCATTGCCTCCACCGTGCCACCGGTCTGCACGAACCCCTGCTGCAGCAGCTTGTCCTTCATCTCCGGCGTTTTCAGGATGTCGTTGATGGTGCGATTGAGCAGGCCGACTACCGGCTCGGGGGTCGCGGCCGGCGCCATGAGGAAAATCCAGGTAGCGAGATTCACGTCGGGCAGGCCCGCTTCCTTGAATGTGGGCAGGTCGGGAAACGCCGGGTGACGCACCGGCGAAGCGAGCGCGAGGAAGCGCACCCGCCCGCTCTGCACCATCGGCAGCACCGGCCCGGGGTTCTCCATGTTGAAGTCCACCTGACCACCGGCCAGCGCCGGAACCGACTGGCCGCTGCCCTTGTACGGAATGTGCGTGGCCTGCACGCCGGTGGCCTGCTTGAACCACTCGGCGCTCATGTGCAGCGTCGTCCCCGGGCCGGCCGACCCGTAGTTCATGGTCGGCGCTTTCCGGGCGGCTTCGACGAACTCGCGCACCGTCGTCATGCTCCACTTCTGCGTGTTGACCGCCAGCACGATGGGCAGGTCGGCGAGGCTCACCACGGGACGCAACTGCTTCGTATGATCGTAGGGCAGCTTGTTGCCGAACAGCGCCGGCCCGTTGATGAGCGAAGTGGTGCCGACGAGGAGCGTGTGGCCATCGGGCGCGGCGTCGACGACGTGTTTGTTGCCGATTTGCGCCGAAGCACCTGGGCGATTCTCGACCAGCACATTCACCTTCAGCGGCTCGCGCATCCGCTCGGCGAGCAGACGCGCCACGATGTCGGTCCCGCCGCCGGCCGCGAACGGCACAACCAGCGCGATGGGTTTCGACGGGTAGGCCTGCGCACCGGCAAGCTGGGCAAGCGCGAAGCACAGTGCGAACAGCATCGAACGGGCGATGTTCATCTGAGGCCATCCTGAGTGGAGACGACCAATCATATGTCCGGCCGCCGCGGCATGACAGCACAGTCGGTGGTGCGCGCTGACGCCGGTCCGCTCGACACCAGCGCGACCGCAACCGCTGCTACCTGAACAGATCCTCCGCCTGCGGTCGAATGAGTTCGCGGATCGAGCTTTCACGCCGCTCGTACGGCACGCCGCGGATATGCACCGCCGGGCAACCTTCGTCGGCCTGCCCCATCAGGATGGATGCGGCCGAGGCGATCTCGTCGGCCAGTCCGATCACGGTGATCTCGAGCTTGCGCCCTTCGCGGTCGGGCGCACCACGGCGATCGATCAACGCCGGCACACCTGAGACACCGATGGCGGTGCCGATGATGCCGTTGCGCCAGGCGCGGCCGACGCTGTCGTTGATGATCACGCCGACATCGACACCGAACCGCGTGTGCAGCGACGCGCGGATGCGCGCGCACGACTGATCGGGATCTTCGGGCAGCAACAACAGGCGCGCGCGGCCGTCGCGATCCGGTGCGACGTTCGACTGATCGACGCCGGCACTGGCCAGAACCATGCCCGAGCGATGCTCGACGATCAGCACGTTCTTGCGCGTGCGCAGCACCGCCTTCGATTCGCGCAGGATGGCTTCGACGACGCGCGCGTCCTTGCCGGTGAGTGCGGCCAGCTCCAGCGCGCGTGCCGAGGGCTCGATCGCCTCGAATGCGACGAATCGATCCTCCGCTTTCGAGACGATCTTCTGCGCGAGCACCAGCACGTCCCCCGCCGCGGGGACAAGACCGATACGCTCGAACGCATCGCCCACCGCGCGCGCGACGTCGTCGCCGGGAACAATCTCGGGAATGCCGGGCAATGCGGTGGCGATCAACGATCGCGGCAAAGCGGAAGTCATCGATTTCCTGTCGGAACGGAGCGGCCAATAGTACAAAATAGCCGCCCGCCATCACCGCCACGCCATGAGTCTCGCACTGAAACTGCTGCTGGTTCCGCTCGTCGTATGGTTGGCGAGTGAAGCGGGACGACGCTGGGGCCACGCGGCCACCGGATGGATCACCGGCCTGCCGCTGATCGCCGCACCGATCAGCATCTTTCTTGCGCTCGACCCCGGACCCGCATTCGCCGCAGCGACCGCGCACGCCGTGCTGCAGTCCGCGCCGGCCTCCGCGCTGCACTGCCTCACATTCGGGCTGGCGGCGCGGCGCTTCGGCTGGCTCGCCTCGCTGTTGATCGCCTGGACAGTGTTCCTTGCGACCAGTGCGTTCATCACCCAATGGTTGTTTCCACTGGGCTGGTCGCTCACCGTAACGCTGGTGGTGATGGTGATCGCGCTGTCGGTGCTGCCGCGCACCCAGCGGCACCATGGCCCGGTGGCAATTCCGCGCGGGGAGATCGTGGTGCGCATGCTGTTCGCGTTCCTGATCGCAGCAGTCGCCACGCTGCTGGCCGCGTCGATGGGTCCGCGGCTATCTGGCATCCTGTTGTCGTTCCCGATCTCGGGCTCGGTGCTGCCCGCGTTCACGCTCGCGCTGTACGGCGCGGCCGCGACCAATCAACTGGTGCGCGGCTTCATGCTCGGGCTGTTCGGGTTCGGGGTGTTCTTCTACGTCGTCGCCTCACTGCTGCCCGTTACGGGCATGGTCGCCACTTACGCCGCCGCGTCGCTGGTCGCGGTGGTGGTGACTCTTATAATCACCCACCTTCACGATCGGCTCGGGCTTGCGCGCCAACCACTGGCGCCCCCCACCACGAACAGACCCGCATGAGCACCACTCCGGTTACGCCGCGCCCCGCGGCCACGTTGATCCTGGTTCGCGACGCTGCACACGGCATGGAGGTGCTGATGGCGCGGCGCACGCAAGCGGCCGAATTCGCCGCCGGCGTGTATGTGTTTCCCGGCGGTGCGGTCGACAAGGCCGACGACACCCCTGATATCGCCGCGCTCGCCCACGGCCTGGACGACGATGCGGCGAGCAAACGGCTTGGCGTCGCGCGTGGCGGCCTGGCTTACTGGATCGCCGCGATCCGCGAATGCTTCGAGGAAGCCGGGCTGCTGTTCGCCTACGGCCGCAACGGCGATCTGATCGACATCGACGGCGCGCACGCCGAAACGTTCGCCGCCGCACGCGGGCGCCTGGCGCAGGGCGAGTTGCCGCTGATCGATCTGTTGCGCACACATCAGTTGCGACTGGCCACTGATCGCCTGCACTACTTCAGCCACTGGATCACCCAAGCAGGCAGGCCGCGCCGTTACGACACGCGCTTCCTGCTGGCGCAAGCGCCGGCGCGGCAGACCTCGTCGCACGACGGCGAAGAACTCGTCCATCACGTCTGGATCTCGCCCGCCGAAGCGCTCGAACGAAGTCGGGAGGGTCAGTTCAATCTGATGTTCCCGACGATGAAAACGATCGAGGTGCTGGCGAAGCTCCGTGATGTGCAGGCCGCGATCGACTACGCGCGCACGCCGCGCCCGATGGCGCCAATGGAACCGCGTGCGGCCAGCGGCAAACAGGGCCGCAAGTTCCTGGTGCCGGGCGACTACGCCTACGCCGAGGTGGGCAAACTCGATCCGCAGCAGCAGGGCACGGCGTCCTACGAGATCACGCCGGGCGAGGTGGTGCGGCTGTCTTCACGCGTGCGCCGGCTCACGGCGTCCAATCCGAGCATGATGACCGGGCCGGGCACCAACACCTATCTCATCGGCGATGCGGCAAGCGGCATCGCGGTGATCGATCCGGGCCCGGCGATCGACGAGCATGTGCAGTCGATTCAGCGGTTGGCCGACGGCCCGATCCGCTGGATTCTGTGCACGCACACCCACCAGGATCACTCTCCGGCCGCACAGGCGCTCAAGGCGGCTACCGGCGCGACCACCTACGGCATGGTGGCGAAATACCCGGCGAATCAGGACACGGCGTTCGTGCCTGATCAGGTCGCGAAGGAAGGCGATCGCCTGACAATCGCCGGCTGCACGATTCGCGCGTTGCATACGCCGGGACATGCGTCGAACCAGATCTGCTACCTGCTCGAGGAAGAGAAGATCCTGTTCACCGGCGATCACATCATGCAGGGCTCGACGGTGGTGATCAATCCGCCCGACGGCAACATGGTCGAGTACTTCGCGTCACTCGAGCGGCTGTACAAGGAGGATCTCGATTGGCTCGCGCCGGGTCACGGCTTTCTGATGCAGCGTCCGCACGAGATGGTCGAGCGACTGATCGTGCATCGGCGCGGCCGCGAGAACAAGGTCGTCAACGCACTGCGCGCGGCGCCCGACTCGAC
>CADECO010000092.1:6476-11567 GCA_902825905.1 uncultured beta proteobacterium | reverse complement strand
GTCGCTGCGCGCCGGCTCAGGCGCTGGCGAGCCGTTTCGCTGCGTCGGCCTGCCAGTCCTTGAAGGGCCGAAACCCCGGCTGCTTGCGTGCGTAGGCTTCGATCGAGCTCATGAGCGCATCGTCGGACAGCGACAGATCGAGCGGCACGCGCGTGGGCTGGGTGATGTACCAGGGCGTGTCGATGAACAACTCGACGCGATGACCTTCCGGATCGGCGAAGTACACCGACAGCGCCACCGTATGCGAGATGGGTCCGAGCGCCGGTCCATCCATCGATACGGCGGGCTCGTTCTTGAGTGCCACGTACATCTCGCGCAGTGTCTTCAGGCTGTCGACCCGAAACGAGATCTGCTGCACCGTGTCGAACGAGCCCTGCGGGCGGCCGGTGGCCATGACGATCTGATGGTGCTCGCGCGGATCGCGCGTGAGAAACGCGAACTCCCCCACCCCAGGTACCGCGCCTCGGTCGCTCACCATGAAGCCGAGAAATCGCGTGTAGAACGCGACCATCTTGTCGAGATCGGTGACGAAGATACCCAGGTGGCTGAACGAGAGTGACAGTGCGTTCGACATGTATGGTCCTCGTAACTACGGCTGCGCGGTCCAGCCGCCACCGAGCGCCTTGTAGAGCTGAACGCTGGAGATGAGCACGTTGCGCTGCGCCTGCACCAGCGCCAGCTCGGCTGCGAGCAGCTCGCGCTGCGCGTCGATCACCTCGAAGTAGTTGGCCACGCCGGCTTCATAGCGCCGCAGCGCCACGCGATTGACGTCGCGCAATGCATCGAGTTGTTCGGCCTGCACCTGGCGCGCCTGCGCGAACTCGCGCCGCCCGACCAGCGCGTCGGCCACTTCGCGCAGCGACTGCTCCACCACCTTCTGGTATTGCTCGATCGCTTGCACTTCGCGCGCTGCGGCGGCATCGACCTGCAGCCGATTGCGCTGCGCATTCAGGATCGGCAGCAGCAGGCTCGGCCCGATCGACCAGATGCGCGACGGAGCCGTCAGGAAATTCTCGAGCAGGCCGCTATCGGACCCGAACTGTCCGGTGAGCGAGAACGTCGGGAACAGCGCCGCTTTCTGCGAGGCCAGTCGTGCGCTGGCGGCATAGACCCCGTGCTCGGCCTGACGCACGTCGGGGCGACGCTCGAGCAGGCGCGCCGGCAACCCGACCGGAACCTCGGGCGCACCTGGTAGCTCATCGACCGACACTTTGGTGCGCTCGACGGCGCCCGGCGCATCGCCGCTCAGCACTCGCAGCAGATTCTCCGCCAGCGTGATGCGCCGGCGCAGATCGGGAATCGGCACGCGCGCCGCGGTGAGATTCGCCTGCGCGCGATCGACATCGACACGCGTGCCAGCACCGAGTTGCAGTCGCCGCTGCGTGAGATCGAGGAACTCCTGACGCGTGGCCACGCTCTGCTCGGTGATCTTCAACTGCTGGTCGAGCGCCACCAGATCGAAGTACGCGGTGGCGACGTCGCCGATCAACGTCGTGGTGATGGTTTCACGCGCGGCTTCGAGTGCGCGCAAGTCGTTGAATGCCGCATCGGACAGCGAGGACAGCCGGCCCCAGAAATCGATCTCGTAGGAGGCATCGATCGTCGCGCGCCAGTTGCGTCGGTTGGGGCCGGTGTTCGGCGGGAGCGGTGTCGAGCCGACCGATGACACGCGCGATCGCGTGAACCCTGCCCCGGCCGATATAGCCGGCAGCGGGCCGTACTCGGCCACGCCCAGATTCGCGCGCGATTCGGCGATGCGTGCCGCCGCGATCTTCAGATCGCGATTGCGATCGAGCGTGCGGCGGATCAGCAATTCGAGCTGCGGCTCGCGATAGATCTCCCACCAGTCCAGCTCGGCGAACGTCTTGCCGGTGCCCGTGCTTGCGGCCGCGTCGACGTCGCGAAACGTCTCGGGCAGCGCGGCCTGCGGTCGTACGTAGTCGCCGCGTGTGGCGCATCCGGTAAGGGCCGCGGCGATCAACGCGACCCCAATCCGTTGCGGGGACAGGCGAAAAGACGGACGAAGGAACAGGTGACGGAACAGGTGCTGCACGATCACTCCCCCGCCGGACGCGGACTCAATTTCTCCGGCGTCTCGTTTGCCCGATCACTTGCGGTTCTTCGCCGCGCACGCCACTCCGAGAAGCGCTGCATCAGCACGTAGAACACCGGAATCAGGAAGATGCCGATCGCCGTCGCGGCGGCCATACCTGCCACCACCGCCGTGCCCAACGACTGGCGCGCGCCCGCTCCGGCACCGACCGACAATGCCAGCGGCATCGAGCCGAAGATGAAAGCGAATGAGGTCATCAGGATCGGCCGCAGGCGCAAGCGCGAGCCCTCGACCGCAGCCTCGACGATATCGCGACCGCGCTGGCGTGCGATCTTCGCGTACTCGACGATCAGGATCGCGTTCTTGGCCGCCAGCCCCACCAGCATGATCAGGCCAACCTGGGTGTAGACGTTGTTGTCGAAGCCGGGCCGCAAGGTCAGCGCAAGCAGCGCGCCGAACGCCCCGAACGGAATTGCCAGCAGGATCGCGGTGGGCAGTGCCCAGCTTTCGTACAACGCGGCCAGCAGCAGGAACGTGAACACCACCGACAGCGCCAGGACGATGCCGGTCTGGCCGCCGGTTTTCTTCTCCTGATAGGTCGCGCCGCTCCATTCGTAGCTGAATCCGGGCGGCAGCACGCGCTCGGCGACCCGCTCCATCGCCTCGACCGCCTGCCCGGAGACGAAGCCCTGCGCCGCCTGACCGTTGATGGTCGCGGCACGATAGAGGTTGTAGCGCTGGAAGAATTCCGGGCCGTTGATGGTGCGCGCGGAGATGACCGTCGACAGCGGCACCATCTCGCCGGAGCCGTTGCGCACGTAGTAGCGCGCGAAATCATCGGGCGAGGAGCGCGCGCCGCCTTCGGCCTGCATCACCACGCGATAGGTGCGACCGAACAGATTCAGGTCATTGACGTAGAACCCGCCCATGAACGTCTGCAGCGTGAAGTAGATGTCGTTCAGGCGGATGCCGAGCGACTTGGCCCGATCGCGATCGACGGTGTATTCGATCTGCGGAACGCGGCTGTCGACCTGGGTGAAAACGAACCCGAGTTCCGGTTGGCGACGCGCCTCGGCGAGCAACGCGTTGAGCACCTCGTTGAAGCGCTCCGGCGGTCCGCCCGAACGGTCCTGCAGCACGAACTCGAAGCCGCCCGCGCTGCCCGCACCGCGGATCGCCGGCGGGTTGAGCACCACGACGTTGGCATCGGTCACCTTGGCGAACATACCGGTCAATTGCTGGCGCACCCGCGGCGCACGCAGTTCCTCGACCGGGCGATCAGCCCATGGCTTGAGCACGACGATCAGCGTGGCCTGATAGGACGAGGTCACGCCGGTGAGCAGGTTGAAGCCGTTGATGACCTGGACCCGTTCGGTCGCCTTGTGCGCCATTGCGATCTGCGTGAGCTGCTGTACCGCCTGGGTGGTGCGCTCGTTGGCACTGGCGAGCGGCATGTTCACCGCGGCGAGCAGGTACGCCTGATCTTCCTCGGGCAGCAGGCCGCGTGGCAGGTTGGTACCGAGCCAGCCGGTGGCACCGATGATCACCGCCAACAGCACGATCGCCAGCGCCGACCAGCGAATCAGCAGCCGCACCGTCGCGGTGTAGCCATTGGTGAACGCCATGAAGGTGCTGTTGAACGCGTTGAATATCCAGCCGAGCGGGCCGCGACGCTTGCCGTGCGGCACCTTGTCGAGGAACAGCGCGCACAGCGCCGGCGTGAGCGTCAGCGCGACGATCGCCGAAAGCACCACCGCGACCGACAGCGTCAGCGCAAACTGGCGATAGAGCTGACCGGCCAGCCCGCCCATGAACGCGACCGGCACGAACACCGCGCACAGCACCAGCATGATCGCGATCACCGGCGCGGTCACGTCGCGCATCGCGGCGTAGGTCGCATCGCGCGCGTTGAGGTGTTCGTCGCGCATCTTCTGCTCGACCGCCTCGACCACCACGATGGCATCGTCGACGACGATGCCGATTGCGAGCACCAGGGCGAACAACGTGAGCGTGTTGATCGAGAACCCGAACGCCTGCAGCAGTGCGAAGGTGCCGATCAGCGACACCGGCACCGCCAGGATCGGAATGATCGTGGCGCGGAAACTCTGCAGGAAGATGAACACCACCAGCGCCACCAGCAGGAAAGCTTCGGAGAGCGTCCACATCACGCTCTTCAGCGACTCGGTGATGAACGGCACCGAATCGAACGCGATGAAATGCGTGAGCCCGGGCGGATAGGCGCGCTCCAGCTGATCGAGCGCCTGCTTGATCCCCTTGGCGGTATCGAGCGCGTTGGCGGTGGCCTGCGGGAAGATCGCCATCATCACCGAGGGCTGGTTGTTCACCGTCGAGCTGATGTTGTAGTCGGACGCGGCCAGTTCGACGCGGCCGATCTCGCGCAGGCGCACCACCTGACCGTTGGCGCCGGTGCGCACGATCATGTTCTCGAACGCCTGCGGCTCGGCCAGTCGTCCGCGCACCGTGACCGAGTACTGCATCTGCTGGCCAGGCGGCGCCGGTTGCGCGCCGATGCGTCCGGCCGGCGCCACGACGTTCTGCTCGGCGATCACCGCCTGCACGTCGCTCGGCGTCACGCCCAGCCGCGCCATCTTGTCCGGATCGAGCCAGATGCGCATCGAATAGTCGCGCGCGCCGAAGATCCGCACGGCGCCCACGCCGGGCACGCGCGAGAGCGAGTCCTGCATGTAGAGCGTGGCGTAGTTCGACAGGAACACGCTGTCGTAGCGGCTGTCGGGCGAGCGCAGCGCGATGATCTGCAGGAACCCGAGCGACTGCTTGCGGATCGTGATGCCCTGCCGGATCACATCCGGCGGCAACTGCGGCTGCGCGATCGCGATGCGGTTCTGCACCTCGACCGCGGCGATGTCCTGATCGGTGCCGACATCGAACGTGACGTTCAACGTGTACGCGCCATCGTTGGTGGAGCGCGAGTCCATGTAGATCATGTTCTTCGCGCCGTTCACCTGCTGCTCGATCGGCGCGGCCACCGACTCGGCCACGGTCTGCGCGTTGGCGCC
>CADECO010000092.1:4940-6376 GCA_902825905.1 uncultured beta proteobacterium | reverse complement strand
CGATGGCGACGCGCTACTTGCCCGCGGCCTTTGCTTCGCCCTTGGCGGCAGGGCCGACGCCCGAAGGGGCATTGGCAGGAGCGCCATCGGCCGGGGGCTTACCCGGTGCGCCCGCTCCGGGTTTCGACGGCGCCACCGGCTTCACCAGCGCGAGACCCGGACGAATGCGCGCAGTCCCTTCGATGATCACCATCTCGCCGGCCGTGAAGCCCTTCTCGACTACCCAGTCCTGCCCGGCGCGGCGGGCGTCCTTCAACTCACGCGCTTCGAACTTGCCGTCGGGCTGCACCACATACACGGAGCGCCGGCCGAGAATCTCGGTGACCGCGCGCCCCGGAATGCGCACCGCCGCGTCGGTCTCGTACGCGGGCACTTTCACTTTGACGAACAGCCCGGCCTTCAATTGGCCTTCGGGATTGGGCACCGCCAGCCGCACTTGCAGCGTGCCGCTCTTGGCATCGACGATCGGATCGACGTAGCTCAACTTCGGCGCCTGCGCGTACTCGGTGCCATCGGGCAACAGCAGCGCGAACGGCAGCGTGTTCGCGTTCTTGGCCCCGCTCAGGGCGGCCAGTTTTTTCTGGAATTCGAACACCCGGCCCTCGGGCACGGTGAAGTTCACGTACATCGGATTGGTCGAGTAGACGGTGGCGAGCAGTGTCGTCCCTTGCATCACCATGCCCCCGGGACGGATCTGCGCGCGCCCCATCAGCCCGTCTCGCGGCGCGACGATCTGCGTGTAAGACAGATTCAGCTCCGCGGTGCGCACCAGCGCGCGCGCCACCTCCACCGCGGCCGCGTCGGCGCGCTCCTTGGCGATCGCGCCGTCCAGATCCTGCTGGCTAACGATCTTGTCGTTGGCGAGCGGCCGCAGCCGATCGAGCACCTGCCTGGAATTCGCGGCGTTGGCTTGCGCCTGCGCCAGTTGTGCCTTGACCTGGTCGAGCGCGGCGGCGAACGTCTGGCGGTCCAGCGTAAAGAGCAGTTGGCCGCGCTTGACCGGAGCGCCGTCGGGTACCGCCTGGCGATCGAGCAACGCCATCACGCGCGAGCGCACTTCGACGGTGTCGGCCGCATCGGCCTGGCCGACGTACTCCTCGAACACCGTCACTTTCTCCGGCGACACCTTCACCACCACCACTTCGGGCGGCGGTCCACCGGCCCCAGGGGGAGCGGCCTTGCTCGCGCCCTCGGGCGCTTTGCCCGGCGCGGGCTGCGCATGCGGCTCGCCACAGCCGTTCAGAGCGAGAAGAACGAAGCTCGATGCGATGGCGCCGCAAGCGACACGAACGGAGCGGCGCACGTGATAGTGCGAGTGGGTGGACGACATCGTCAGATTCAGGGCCCTGGAGTCGGGCAGGATTGAACCACAGTTCCGCTGCGCGTCCGTGCGAGGCAACGCAGCTTTACCCTGCGAAACAAATCGAGACAGCCGC
>CADECO010000092.1:0-4840 GCA_902825905.1 uncultured beta proteobacterium | reverse complement strand
GTTAGTGCTCCGCGCGCGGCGATGGGCCAGATCGCTTCCACGCGGTCGTTGCGCACGCAGATGAGCGAGTCGTAGAGGTTGACCGTCGGGTCGCAATGGCCGGGGATCAGCCGCAGCTTGTCGCCGAGTTCGGGCATGCGCGCGCTATCGGCGACGCGCACGACGCCGTGCTCGTCGGAGGCCTTCACGTAGTCCAGCCCAGGCCAGCCCGTCACCACCGGCATACCCGAGTCGATGCTGGAAGCTTTCAGGCCGGCGTCCAGCACGATGCGCTCGCGTGTCGGGGTGCTCATCACGGTAGCGAGCACGAACAGGCTCTGCTCGAAGCGCGGAAACCCGTCCCACGCGTTGGCGTTGTAGTCGGCATCCATGAAGATGTACGAGCCGGGCTGCAACTCGTTGTAGATCTCGCTCGCGGCCTCGTACATGAACGAGCCGGTGCCCGCACCGGTGATCGTCTCGCACGGAATGCGATAGGTCGCCAGCAGATCGCGGGTCTTTTTCGCCGCCGCCGCGGCGCGCTCGATCGCGGTGCGCCGCTCGGCGACCGAGCGCACGTGCTGGGCCGAGCCGTGATACGCGTGAATGCCGGCAAAGCGCAGGAATGGCGCGGCCTTGATCGCGCGTACCAGCTGCAGCGCAGGATCACCCGGCGCGACGCCGCAGCGATTACCGCCGACCTCGACTTCGACCAGCACGTCGATCACCACGCCGGCCTCGTTGGCCGCCGCAGACAGTTCCGCAACATTCTTGGTGTTATCGACGCACACCGAGATGCGTGCACGCCGCGCAAGATGCGCGAGCCGGCGCACCTTGGCGCGCCCGACCACTTCGTTGGACACGAACACGTCGCGCACGCCGGCGTCGACGAAGCATTCGGCCTCGCTCACCTTCTGGCAACAAATGCCGATTGCGCCGGCCTGGATCTGGCGCTTGGCGATGTCGGGGCATTTGTGGCTCTTGGCGTGCGGACGCAGGCGCGCACCCGAGCCGCGCACGGCATTGGCCATCGTCGCCAGATTGCGCTCGAAGGCATCGAGGTCGAGCGTCAGTGCCGGCGTGTCGATCTCGTTGACCGGCATGCCGACCGAGGCAGGCGGAAGTGCTGAAACCATGATTCGATCCGTGCAGAGGACACGCCGATGCGACCGCGGCTCCGGCCTGTGCGAGGCGGCCAACCGGTCATGACGCGCCGACGAGTGTACATCGGCGTTCACGCGCGATCGACGCTGGAACACCGGTCGAGACGGCGCGTCCCTCGCGGTGGCGAGCCCCCCCCCTGTTCTGCTAAGGTCCGGAAATTCGTCGTGGCCGTGTCGCAATCAAGCGGATCGCACGAGTCAAACGAGTCAAACCAAATCAATCGATTCAGAGGATTCACCATCGACCGGCGCTTCTGCGGTCGCCGCGAGCCACCACACCGGGCCGGCTCAGGCGCCAACGCCGCGTCTCCCATCACGAGGTTTATCGCAATGTCCGTTCGTTCTTTGCTTCGTTCCGTTGTCATTGGCGCCGTCGCCGCCAGCTTCTCACTCAGCGCCTGCGCGCAGACCGCGCAGACCGATTCGAAGTTCGAGCCGCAGGTGGGTCAGGCCGGCAAGGACGTCATCTGGGTGCCGACACCCGAAGGCCTGGTCGATCGCATGCTGCGCATGGCCAAGGTCACGGCGAATGATTTCGTCATGGACCTGGGGTCGGGCGACGGCCGCATCGCCATCACCGCCGGCAAGAATTTCAACGCCCCGGCGATAGGCATCGAGTACAACCCCGACATGGTGACGCTGTCGAACAACAACGCCGTCAAGGCCGGCGTGGGCGACAAGGTCAAGTTCGTGAAGGCCGACATCTTCGAGACCGACTTCTCGAAGGCCACGGTGATCACCATGTATCTGCTGCCGAGTCTGAATATCAAGCTGCGGCCGAAGATCCTCGACATGAAAGCGGGCACGCGCGTCGTTGCGCACGCCTTCGACATGGGCGACTGGGCCGCCGACGAGACCGCCACAGTCGACGGACGCAACGCCTACCTGTGGATCGTGCCGGCGAAGGTGGGTGGCACCTGGCGCATCGAGGCCGGCGCCACCAAGGGCGATCTGGCGATCGGCCAGACCTACCAGAAGATCGAAGCCTCGCTCAAGCAGGCCGCCGGCGTGTTGCCGGTGCAGGGGACGCTGCGCGGCGAGGAAGTACGGCTCAGCTTCCCCGATGGCAAAGGCGGGCGTCGTGAGCTTGCCGGCAAGGTGAACGGCGAGCGCATGGAAGGCCAGGGCTGGAGCGCGACGCGCATCGCCAAACCGGCGAACTGAGGACATACACAAGGAGGATCATGCTGCGGGTGCTCGCTCGTAGCCTCGCAACGCTGCTCGCCGTGTGGCTGCCGGCGAGCTGCGTCGACCAGCCGCTCAATTACACGGCCGAGGACGCCCCGCGCTTCGAGCCCAAACCGATCATCAAACCCGGTGGTCAGGTGGTGGCCGTCGCGCTGGGCAGCGGCGGGCCCCGCGTGTTCGCGCAGATAGGCGTGCTGCGCGCGCTGGAGGCGCAGGGCTACGTGCCCGACCTGATCGTCGGCACCTCGGGCGGTGCGATCCTCGGTGCGCTGTACGCAGCGGGATATTCGCCCGACGAGCTCGAAGAACTCGCGCTGTCCGAGTCGCCCTTCACGATGCTCGATTTCACCGTCTCGCGCTACGGCTACATCGCCGGACGCGCGCTGCAAGCGAAGTTGTCGCAACTGCTCGAAGGCCGCACGATCGAGCAGCTGAAAAAACCGTTCGCAGCGACCAGCACCCACGTCGAGACCGGCGAGCTCGAAATCCTCAATCGCGGCAACGCGGCAATCGCCGTGCATGCCTCGGCCGCGATTCCCGGCGTGTTCCTGCCGGTGATGATCGACGGTGCCCACTACGTCGACGGCGAACTGGTGGCGCCGGTGCCGATTCGCGTCGCGCGCCGGCTCGGTGCCGAGGTGGTGATCGCGATCGACGTGCAGGCCAAGCTCGACGAAGCGCCGCTGATGCCGAACTACCCCACTGACTGGCTGACCCTGGGCGCGCTGAAGCGCCGGCTGGTCGACACCGAGATCGACGACTCCACCGTGCTGATCCAGCCGGCATTGCCCTACTACGCCGGCTTCTCCAACGCCTACAAGCGCCGGCTCATCGCTGCGGGCGAGCAGGCGGTGGCCGAAGCGCTGCCCAAGCTCAAGGAGCTGATCAATCCGCTCGACGAGAAGGCGAAGACCGCGCAGACCAATCGGCTGCAGCTTTCGCTGGCGGCACGGCATGGCCTGGCGCACTTCTAGTCGGGCCGGTCGCCTTCCGGGCTGGACACTCCAGCCGTCGATTTCATCCGCGTTCGATCACGCCCGACCGAGGAGGTCCGTCATGCGCTCGCCCCTCACCGCCGTCGCCTTCCTGCTCGCCGCCGTCGTGGCGCTTCCGGTTGCCGCGCAGACCTATCCGAATCGGCCGATCAAGATCATCGTCGGCTATCCGCCGGGTGGCTCGGGGGATTTCACCACGCGACTCATCGCCGACGAATTGCAGCGCGAGCTGGGCGTGCCGGTCGTGGTCGAGAACAAACCCGGCGCGGGCGCGACGATTGCCTCCGACGCGGCGGCGAAATCGGCACCCGATGGCTACACCTTGCTCAACGCCGGTCACCAGACGATCAGCAAGGAGCTGTACCGCAAGCTTTCGTACGATCCGGACAAGGATCTGATTCCGGTATGCCGCGTCGCCACCGGCACCACGGTGCTCGTGGTCAACAACAACCTGCCGGTCAACAATCTCAGGGAGCTCATCGCCTACGCCAAGGCCAATCCCGCGAAGCTGTTTTCTGCGTCGGCTGGGTTCGGCTCGGCGCCGCACCTGGCGTCGGTGCAGTTCGAAGCAACCGCGGGCGTGAAGTTCACGACCGTGCAGTTCAAAGGCGGAGGACCCGCCTCGCAGTCGCTCATGGCGGGCGATACGCAAGTGATGTTCGCCACCTCCCCCACGGTGATGGGCTTCATCAAGGGCGGCCGGATGCGTCCGCTGGTGGTGAGCAAACGCCAGCCGTCGGCATCGATTCCTGGTATTCCCGGCGCCGACGAAGCGGGTCTGCCGGGATTCGAATCAACGTTCTGGTTTGGCCTGTTCGCACCGGCGGGCACGCCGGCCGCAGCGATCAAGCGCGTGCATGAAGCTGCCGCCAAAGGACTGGCGCGTCAGGAAGTGCGCGACAAGATCGCGCTGCAAGGCATGGACGCCACGCCCTCGGCCTCACCCGAAGCGTTCGAGGCCGAGATCCGGGCCGAGGCGCCGATCTGGGAGAAGGTGATCCGCGAATCGGGCGCGAAGATCGAGTGAGTACCATCGCGGTCCGACCCCCTGCGTCGGGACCTAATCGTGCGCGCTGGCGACGAAACGGTTCAAAGGATGGCGTAACGGCGCTCGTCGTAGAGCGCACCTGCATCGGGCCGAGTCGATCGCGGAAAGCGCGCGTGTGGGCCGCGGTGACATGCGCGAAGTAGTCGGCTTCGCCGCACTGGTCCTTGCTGGGGGGCGGCACGTCGTATGAGGTGCCGGCGATCCCTGCTATCGGTGCGGAGCCAGCTCGGCCGAGTCGCGTGCCTGAATGGGAAACTGCATTTCGACCACGGCTTCATGCATGCGGTCGAGATCCGGAGGTTGAAGAAAAACTTCCCGGCTCGGTCCGGCAAGTCTGTCACCACCCGCCTCCAGGAAGCGGCCGATCTTCGCCGTGACGAGATGCGCGTCTTCCGGTAGCCCAACACGAATGCATACCGCCACCCGCGCGAGACTTTCGAGCTCACGCAGTATCAAGGTGGAGCTCT
>CADECO010000091.1:12137-16757 GCA_902825905.1 uncultured beta proteobacterium | reverse complement strand
GCGGTCTATGTCTGGCATTTCTGGGTCGAACTGATCGATCTGATCGGCGCCGCGATGGGCAACAAGGCGGCGCTCGAGCACGTGATCGCGGCGGTCGCGGTCGAGGGTGCGATGCGCCCGACCAAGCTCACCGAATCGACGATCATGCTGGTGGTGCTGGGTCTGATCGACGTGGTCATGATCTCGAACCTGCTGATCATGGTGATCGTCGGCGGCTACGAGACGTTCGTCTCGCGCATGAATCTCGAACGCCACCCCGACCAGCCGGAGTGGCTGTCGCACGTGAACGCCTCGGTGCTGAAGGTGAAGCTCGCGACGGCGATCATCGGCATCTCGTCGATCCACCTGCTCAAGACGTTCATCAATGCCGCGTCGTACGACGAGAAGACGCTGATCGCACAGACCGGCATTCATGTCGCCTTCCTGTTCTCGGCGATGGCGATCGCCTACTGCGACAGACTCATGGCACCGACCGAACACGAAGCGCGCAAGCACGACGGACGCGAACACAACGACTGAGCCCACACCATGCGCACCCTGATCCAGGCCGAAGATCTGATCCAGAGCGTCGCCGACGCCCTGCAGTACATCTCGTACTACCACCCGAAGGATTTCATCGATCACATGGCGCGCGCCTACGAGCGCGAGCAATCGCCCGCGGCGAAAGACGCGATCGCGCAGATCCTCACGAACTCACGCATGTGCGCCGAAGGCCGGCGTCCGATCTGCCAGGACACCGGCATCGTCAACGTATTCGTGAAGGTCGGCATGGACACCTGGCTCGAAGGCTTCAAGGGCTCGCTGACCGACGCGATCAACGAGGGCGGGCATCGCGCCTACATGCATCCGGACAACCCGTTGCGCGGCTCGGTGCTGGCCGATCCGATCTTCACGCGCAAGAACACCAAGGACAACACGCCCGCGGTCGTCCACATCGATCTGGTGCCGGGCAACACCATCGACGTCACCGTCGCAGCCAAAGGCGGCGGCTCGGAGAACAAGTCGAAATTCGTCATGCTCAACCCATCGGACTCGATCGTCGACTGGGTATTGAAGACGGTGCCGACGATGGGCGCGGGCTGGTGTCCGCCCGGCATGCTGGGCATCGGCGTGGGCGGCACCGCCGAGAAGGCGATGCTGATCGCCAAGGAGTCGCTCATGGACCCGATCGACATGCACGAGCTGCTCGCCCGCGGCCCGCAGAACAAGATCGAGGAATTGCGCATCGAGCTGTACACGAAAGTGAATGCGTTGGGCATCGGCGCGCAAGGCTTAGGTGGGTTGTCGACCGTGCTCGACGTGAAGATCAAGGACTACCCGACTCACGCCGCGTCCAAACCGGTGGCAATGATTCCGAACTGCGCGGCCACCCGTCACGTTCACTTCACGCTCGATGGATCCGGTCCGGTCGAGCTCGATGCGCCCTCGCTGGACGACTGGCCGAAAGTAAGCTGGAGCGCCGCGCCATCGTCACGCCGCGTGAATCTCGATGCATTGACCCGCGAGGAAGTCGCCACCTGGAAGGCGGGTGAGACGGTACTGCTGTCGGGCAAGATGCTCACCGGACGCGATGCCGCGCACAAGCGCATCGAGGACATGCTCGCCAAGGGCGAGAAGCTGCCGGTCGATTTCACCAATCGCGTCATCTACTACGTCGGTCCGGTCGATCCGGTGCGCGACGAGGTGGTCGGCCCCGCCGGACCCACCACGGCCACCCGCATGGACAAGTTCACCGAGACCATGCTCGCCAAGACCGGGCTGATCGGCATGATTGGCAAGGCCGAGCGCGGCCCCACGGCGATCGAAGCAATTCGCAAGCACAAGGCGGTGTATCTGATGGCCGTCGGCGGTGCCGCTTACCTGGTCGCAAAGGCAATCCGCAAACAGAAGGTGCTCGCCTTCGCCGACCTGGGCATGGAAGCGATCTACGAGTTCGAAGTGAAGGACATGCCAGTGACCGTCGCCGTGGATGCATCGGGTACGTCGGTGCACAACACCGGCCCCGGCGAGTGGCAGAAGCGCATCCACGAACTGCGCATCCCGTTGCGGGTCGCCTGACCCGTCGCGTACCACGCAGTTGGCGCATGGCCATGCGTGGCGGGCAGCAGCCGAGTAGCACGCTAACACCGAGTTAAGGGAGAGCCGTGGACGACGATCTCTGCACGCGCAGCGCGACGCAGCTGATTGCGCTATTCCGTGCCCGTCAGGCTTCGCCGGTCGAGGCGACGCAGGCGGTGCTTGCGCGGATCGAGCGGTTCAATCCTGCGCTCAACGCCTTCTGCTGGCTCGACTCCGAGACTACGCTCGCGATGGCGCGCGAGTCGGAAGCGCGCTGGAGCAAAGGTACTCCGCTCGGCCCGCTCGACGGCGTCCCGGTATCGATCAAGGACATCATCTACACGCGCGGCTGGCCGACACGGCGCGGCTCCAGGACCATCGCGGCCGAAGGTTCGTGGACCGACGACGCGCCCGCCACCGCTCGATTGCGCGAGGCAGGTGCGGTCTTCATCGGCAAGACCACGACGCCCGAGTTCGGGTGGAAAGGCGTGACCGACAGTCCGCTCACCGGCATCACGCGCAATCCGTGGGACCGCAGCAAGACCCCAGGCGGTTCGTCAGGAGGTGCCGCTGCTGCGCTCGCCACTGGCATGGGCGCACTGGCCGTGGGCACCGATGGCGGCGGATCGATTCGCATGCCATGCGGATTCACCGGCCTGTTCGGCCTGAAGCCTTCGTTCGGTCGCGTGCCGGCGTGGCCGCTCTCGCCGTTCGGCACCATTGCCCATCTCGGGCCGATGGCGCGCACGGTCACCGATGCCGCGCTGATGCTGAACGTGCTGGCGCGACCAGACCTGCGCGATTGGCACGCGCTGCCTTACGACGCGCGTGACTACACGGATGCGCTCGACACCGGTGTGAAGGGCTGGAGGATCGGCTTTTCACCGCGCCTGGGCTATGTGAACGTCGATCGGCAGATCGCCGCAAGCGTCGAGGCTGCGGCCAAAGCGTTCGAATCGCTCGGTGCAAGCGTCGAGCTTGCCGATCCAGGCTTCGACGATCCGCGCGATACGTTCGACACCCATTGGTTCAGCGGCGCCGCGCTTCTTGCGTCCGGATTCACGGCGGAACAACGCGCGATGCTCGATCCGGGCTTGCAGGAGATCATCGCCGCCGGCGAGCGCATATCGCGGCACGATTACTTCAAGGCGGTCGAGGCGCGTGGCGCGCTGGGTCTATGCATGCAGCGCTATCACGAGCGCTTCGATCTGCTGCTCACGCCTACGTTACCGATTCCGGCGTTCGCCGCGGGCCAGGAGACGCCCGATCCTGCCAAGGAGCGCCGCTGGATGTCGTGGACCCCGTTCTCCTATCCGTTCAACCTCACCCAGCAGCCCGCGGCGAGCATCCCGTGCGGATTCACGCAGCAAGGCTTGCCGATCGGCCTGCAGATCGTGGGCCCGCGCTACGCTGATCACCGGGTGCTGCGTGCGGCGCGGGCGTTCGAACAGCACATGCCGATCAGAGTGCCGGCGCCAGCATCGCTGCCGGCGTGATCGATGCCGTGATCGCGTCCGCACCGCGATGCGCGAGCGCGCAAATGCCGATCAGCTGACGCGCACGCCGTCTTCGAAGCGCTCGCCGCTCGCGTCGCGGCCGAAGACGCTGGGCGGATAGAACGCCCTGAACGCATCGATCACGTGCTGGTACGGGAAATCCGACCACACGCCGTGGTCCTTCACGTACTCCATGTGCTTGCGATTGTGCGCGTCGTAGGGCTGGTAGATCGCATCGTCACGGCCGTCGAAATCGGTCGGCAGGACGTGGAACCGGGTGCATAGTTCGATGTTGAACGCCGGGGCTGCCTTGACCCAGTGCCCCTCCAAGTGCATGTACGCGTAGCCGTGGTAGATGAAGTGCGTCGAGCCGCCCATGCGTGCACGCAGCTTCTCGGTGGTCAGATGGTTGACGACGTCGGCCATGCCGATCGCGGTGGGAATGCCTACGGCCCGAGCCGCAGCGGTCAGCAGGATGCCTTTGGGAATGCAGAACTCGCCGGCCGATCCGACGATGTTGCTGGCGACATAGTGCTCCGGCCTCGATCCGATGTTGAACGGGTCGTAACGGATGCTGTCGCGCACCGCGTAGAACAGCTTGATCGCCTTGCCGATCGCAGAGGTCTCGGCGCCGATTGCATCGCGCACGAACGCGCGCAGCTTGGGGTGCTCGTAGTCGAAGAACGTGGTGGGAGCCAGATAGGCATCGCCCGCGACGGGCGACTGGCCAGGGGGCGTGTGGATCATGCATCGCTCCGTGCAAGCGTCACGGATCGCGACGCAACCGGACGATTTTATCGGATCGGCTTGCGATTCCCTACCGAACCGGGCCGATCGGCTGCGCCACGGGCACGGTCTGCGCGAAGGCGTCGCGGGTCTGCAGGGTTCGGAACAGCTGAAGCAGGTTCGGATGCCGTCCGGCCCAATCGAACTCAGGCAGACGCAGCTGCAAGTAGCCAAGCGCGCAGCCCGTTGCGATCTCGGCCAGGCCGATCGGTGCATCACCGAACGCGGATCGATCGCCGAGCAGCCTCGCCAGTTCGGCCGTGCCCTGCTCCACCTTGCG
>CADECO010000091.1:0-12037 GCA_902825905.1 uncultured beta proteobacterium | reverse complement strand
CGCCACGCGCACCTTGCGGGCGAACGGACTGGGCGTGGCGACGATGAGTCGCATCATAGGGGGACGCTTCTTTCTCGGTGCGTTCTCGTCGGACGACGATTTGCTTTCAGATGCGGCTCTCAGGTTCGGCTCTCAGTTGCGGTGCACGCGGCTAGAATAGCCCCACATCAACAAGGACAGCGTGGCCCATGGAGAAGATCTTTCGCAACGCCCCGATCATGGCGAAGAACGACGACGTGCGTCGCGGCCTGTGGGATCTGGCCCGGGCGCACCGCATGCTCGACGTCGAGGGGCACAACGATTTCGCATGGGGACACGGTGCGATGCGCGACCCATGGGACCGCGGCGTGTGGCTGAAGCGCGCCAACATCGGCCTGGAGGAAGTCTACGAGGGCGACTTCATCCTGCTCGACTTCGACGGCAACGTGCTGGGCGGTGAAGGTGTGCGCCATCTCGAATGGCCGATCCATACCGAAATCCTGCGCGCACGGCCCGACTTCAACTTCGTGCTGCACACCCATGCACCGTGGTCGACGCTGTTTTCGGCGTGCACCGGCGAGACGCTGCGGCCGTACACCAACGAAGGCTGCTGGTTCACCGTGCCGCCGCCGCACTACATGACCACCAGCGACCTGATCGACACGATGGAACTCGGGCGCGATCTGGCCAAGGTGATGGGCAAGTCCGAAGGCGTGTTCCTGCGCAATCACGGTATCTGCGTGGGCGGCAAGACCGTGAAGGACATGCTGCTCGCGGCGATCTTCCTGGAGAAAGCGTGCCGCAATCAGCTGCAGCTGGCGATGTCCGGCCTGAAGCACACCTACCCGGACAAGAAAGAAATCGACAAGAAGCGCAAGACCATCTTCCCGCAGCGCGCCCGCGACAACTGCTGGGACTACATGAACCGTAAGCTCGATCGCGTCGAAGGCAAGGTCGGCGCGAAGACGGGCGAGTACTGTTGATCACCGTAGAACGGAACGAGCGAGGCCGCCATGGGTGCCGTCGAAAAATTTCCGAAAGCCAGATCCTCTCAATCCCGACCCGAGCCCGCGCACGAGCTGCCGCAGCATCTGCTCGCCGATGCCGATCGGCCCGAGCATCGATATTTGGGCAGCCGTCTGCTGGAACGGCTGACCAGCGGTTCGCTGCCCAAGGAAAGCCTCAAGGACTACGCGATCCAGCGCTGGGCGTTTCAGGCGCACGCCAATCCGGCGATGATGCTTTCGCATGCGGCGTTCCTGCAGGGCGAAGACGTTGAGCACCTCCTGGAGAACGCCTTCGACGAGATCTTCCGACTAGCCGGCGAAGGCGATCACCCCGGCTTGTGGGTGCAGTTCGCCAAGCGATTGGGTGCCACCGATGCCGAACTCGATGAAGTGGCCGGCAAGCCGCTGGCCGAAGTGATCGGCTTTCCGCGCACGATGACGCACTTCTGCCGTCAAAGCGCGGCGCAGGGCCTGGCCACTTGGTGGGGCGACGAGAAGCAGCTTCCCGAAGCGCATGGCGCCACGGCGCTCGCGCTGCGCAAGTACTACGGCTGCGACGACGCGACGATCGAGTACTTCTGCGAACACGTGCGCGCCGACATCGAGCACACCGAGCATTCGTTCAGCCTGTTCGAGGGCTACGTGAAGGACCGTCGCGACGTGGTGCGTGGTCGCCGCGCAGCAGCCATCACGCTATGGGCGTGGCGCGAAATGCACGATGGCATCGAGCGGTACCTGGAAACCAAGTACGGACCTGGCAATTCGAGTGGCAGCAAGAGCAGCGCCGAACGGAAGAAATAACGCTGCTCCCCTCCTGCCTGCACGTGACCACGACCGCCGCGCTCGCCACCATTGATGTGCAGTTGGGGGGCGTCACCTTGCACGGCGTGACCGCGGGCAGCGGTCAGTTGTGCCTGATGTTCCACGGCATCACCGGCAACGGCTACGTGTTCCTCCCGATGATCGAGCAGTTGGCCGGTCAGTTCCGGTGCGTCAGCTTCGATCAGCGCGGCCATGGGCGATCGAGCAAGCCTGCGTATGGGTATGCAGCCACCGATTTCGCAGCCGACATCGCCGCGATCGTAGCCAAGCTCGACGCCGGACCCGCGCTGCTCATCGGGCACTCGCTCGGTGCCCGTAACGCGCTGGTCGCCGCGAGCCTGCATCCGGCATCGGTCCGAGCGGTGGTGGCAATCGATTTCACGCCTTACATCGAAACCGAAGTGTTCGATGCGCTCGATGCGCGCGTGGCCGGCGGCAATCAAGTATTCACCGATGCGAATGCGGCCCGGTCGTACCTCGCCCAGCGCTACACGAAGCTGCCGGCTGGTGCGATCGAGCGGCGCGCGCAGTTCGGCATGGTGCATTGCGCGGGTGGGTTGCGACCGCTCGCCGACGCCGCGGCGATGATGCAGATCTCGACGGGATTGCGCGAGGATCTCGCGGCACCGTTGCAGCGGTTGCGCGTGCCAACCCTGCTCGTGCGCGGCGCGGAGTCGAAGCTCGTGTCGCCCACGGCGTGGCAACGGACGCGCGGTCTGCGGCCCGATCTGCCAGCCGTCGAGATTCCTGGTGTCGATCACTACGTCCAGGAGGAAGATCCGGACGCCGTGGTCGCGCACACGCGCTCCTTCTGGCAATCGATCCATCCAACCATCACCTAGGGAATTGCGATGTCCGAACCGAAAGGCATCAAGTGGTCAGCGCCGGTGTTGATTCGTCAGAGCGGGGCTGAGCTGACGGTCACCGTCCCGCCGCAAGTGGTCAAGGCCTTGGGCGCCGGGCCTGGCGACGTGCTCAATTTCACCGAACTGCCCGAGGGCTCGATCGAGGTGTGGCTGGTGAAGAAGGGCCAGTACAGCTCACTCGCAGACATGGATGAGAAGAAGTCGAAGCCCGCGCGCCCAGTGAAATCATCCAGCAAGAAAGCGAAACGATGAACGTCGACATTCAAGCCAGTGGCAATGCCCTCGCGCTCCTGGAGCGCGATGCGGCTCGGCCTGAGAACCGCCTGTTCGAGCATCCGATCTGGCGCTCGGCACTCGATGGATCGCTCCCCAAACCGGCGCTCAAGAAACTGCTCCTGGCGTTCTTCCCTGCGCTGGCCGGCCCGGGGCGATACGCCTTCGCCGCGAAGGTTTCGCAACTCGATCCGGTCGACGGCAAGGCGTTGTTCACGCAGCTCTACGACTCGCTCAAGAAACCCGAGGCCAATGCCGACGCCGGTTGGGCCAAGGTGCTCGAAGCGCTCGGTGTGTCGACGCGCGAAATGCGCGATGCGTTGGCCAATCCCTCGGCTGAAGCCGAGGATCTGGTCGATGTAGTGCGCTCGCACGGTTTGCGCTCCTCGCCGGTGGAAGCGAGCGTGATCGCCTACATGCTCGAGCGCCATCTGCCGAAGCTCTGGAACGCACTGGCCTCGAGCCTGGAAAAGCACTACGCGACGCCACGCACCGCACTGGTCTATCTGCGGTACGAGGCCGGGCGCGCCAAGGAGGTCGAGCAGTGGGTCGACCACCTCGTGAAGACGTATGTCGCCACCGCCGACGCGTACAAAGTGTTCGAAGGCCGACGCGCGGGCCGCGAGGCGATGTGGGCCTGGACCGTGCTGACCGAATCGATCACCACCTGACAGCGAGCGCAACGCCATGACAGCACGTCGCGCAGTCGCAATGGTCGCGACTATTTCGGTTGCCGCTTTGTTCGCCGCGGCACTGCTGCCCCTGCAGGCTCGGGCGCAGTCGAATTATCCCGACCGGCCGATCCGATTCATCGTGCCGAACCCGCCGGGTGGCGGCAACGATCTGCTGGCGCGCGAGCTCGCCCAGGAGATGCAAAAGCGCATGGGCCAGCCGGTGGTGATCGAGAACCGCCCCGGCGCGGGCGGCAATATCGGCGCCGAGGCCGTGGCCAAGGCTGCACCCGACGGATACACGATCCTGATGGCGGCGAACACCTTCGTCATCAACCCGAGTCTGATGAAGCAGCTGCCGTTCGATGTCGCCAGGGACTTCCAGCCGCTCACGCTCGCCGGGATGATCACGTTCGCGCTCGTGGTCACTCCCGGTCTGCCCGCGACCAATGTGTCCGAGCTGATCGCGCACCTGAAGGCGAATCCGGGCAAGGTGAACTACGCGACACCGGGCAGCGGCACCCCGCATCACCTCGCCACCGAGTTGTTCATGTCGATGACCGGCACGCAGATGATCCAGGTGCCGTTCAAGGGTGCCGGTCAGATGGTCCCCGAGTTACTAGCCGGACGCGTGCAGGTGATTTTCGGCGCGATCAATTCGCTCATCCCGCACATGAAGGCCGGCAAGCTGCGTGGCCTGGCGGTACTGAGCGGCAATCGCGCGGGCATCACCCCGGAGCTGCCGACCGTGGCGGAAGCTGGACTACCGGGCTACGCGGTCGATAGCTGGTACGGCGTACTCGCGCCCGCCGGCATACCGAAGGACGTGCTCGCGAAACTCGCCGGAACACTCATCGACATTTCGAAGTCGACCGAGTTCAAAGCCAAGATGGCGCCGCACGGGATCGACATGGTGGGCTCGACCCCAGAGGCGTTCGCCCAGACCATGCGCGACGATCAGGTGCGTTGGGCGAAAGTGGTGAAGGACGCGGGCATCAAGCCCGAGTAGGCGGCACGCGCGCGCCGGACGTTCGCCGCCAACCCGTTCAGCGCTTCTTGCCCAGAATCGTGCCGCGACAATTGCGGGTACCGCAGCGGCACATGTAGCGCTGCTTGACCGCCGGCGTGTGACGTTCGGGGAGCTGGATGTTGTAGTCGTAGGCCAGCTCCTGCCCGGGTCGGATCGTCTTGATCGACTCGATGAAGATGCGGTCGCCCTCGCCTACCGCCTCACAATTCGGCGTGCACGAATGATTGATCCAGCGCGCGGAGTTGCCGCCGACGTTGGCATCGATCACGCGCTCCTCGTCGATCTCGAACAGGAACGTGTGGTTCTGCCCTTCGGTTTCATCGTCGGGATAGAGGCGGTTCACCGCATCCCAATCGATGATCTGCCCCTTGTACTCGACCAGCCGGGTGCCCTTCGGGATGGTCTGCAGCGCAAACGCACCGCGACCGTGGATGACGGAGCGTCGGACCATGAACAGACGCCCGCGCGGATTGCTCGTTTTCTTCTTCGACATCTTCGAACCGGAAATGCGATTGCAGGATGGGGCAAGGCGCCCCGCTGGGATTGAAAGCGGGCTCCGAAGCCCGCCTTCACAACGATACCGTCAGCCGAGCGACTTGGCGCCGGCCAACGCGATCTGCTCGTCTTCGTCGGACTGCACGCCCGACACGCCGATCGCACCGACGCAGTCTGCGCCAACCATGAGCGGCACGCCGCCCGTGATCGGCAGGTTGTCGGGGAACTTCATGAACACCGGCCGCTCCTTGATGCGCTCCTCCCAGAAACGGGTCGGACGCTTGCTGAGCGCAGCGGTACGCGCTTTCTCCACCGCGACGTTCGACGTCATCAGACCGGCGCCATCCATGCGGGTGAGACCGACCGCGTAGCCCGCTTCATCGACGATCGCGATCGTGACGTTCCATTTGTTCCTGCGTGCTTCTTCCTCGCAGGCGGCCATCATCTTCTTGACGTCGTCCTGCTGCAGCATGGGACGGTTGCGCATCGATCAACTCCTCGTTTGATGTTCGGTTTAAGGCTGTTGCATGGTAACGGCTCTCACGCGCCTAGCGCACTGCGCACCTGTTCGAGCGCGCCCGGGTCTTCGATCGTCGTGAGATCGCCCGGATCGCGGCCTTCTGCCAGCGCCTGGATCGATCGGCGCAGCGTCTTGCCCGAGCGCGTCTTGGGCAGCAGCGACACGAAGTGCACTGCGCGCGGCCGCGCGATCGCACCCAGCTGGCGATCGACGGTGTCCATCACTTCCTTCTCGAGCTGCTTGCGGCCCTGCGCATCGCCCAGTTTGGATGCATCCTTGGCGACCGCGAACGCGAGCGGCATCTGCCCCTTGAGCTGGTCGGCCACACCCACCACCGCGCACTCGGCGATGTTGGTGTGCATGTTCACCGCTTCCTCGATCTCGCGCGTGCCCAGACGATGCCCTGCCACGTTGATGACGTCGTCAGTGCGCCCGAGGATGAAGTAGTAGCCGTCATCATCCCGGATTCCCCAGTCGAACGTCGAGTAGACAAGCTTCTTGGAGAAGGTGGAGAAATACGTGCGCACGAACCGATCGTCATCCCCCCACACCGTGCTCATGCACCCCGGAGGCAGCGGCGGTTCGATCGCGACCACGGCCTTCTCGTTCGCGCCAGCCTCGCTCGCGTCGGCCTCGCGCAGCAGCTTGAGATCGTAGCCGTACACCGGAAACGACGGGCTGCCGAACTTGACCTTGGTCGATTCGATGCCGGGCGAGGCCGACAGGATCGGCCAGCCGGTCTCGGTCTGCCAGTAGTGATCGATCACCGGCTTGTTCAGCGCACCTGCGATCCACTCGTGCGTGGGCTCATCCAACGGTTCGCCGGCGAGAAACAGATGGCGCAGGCTGGACAGGTCGTACTTCGTGAGAAACGCCGGATCCTGCTTCTTGAGCACGCGAATCGCGGTCGGCGCCGAGAACATCACCGAGACTCGATAGTCCTGCACGATCTTCCACCACACGCCCGCGTCGGGTCGGATCGGCACGCCTTCGTACATGATCGTCGTCATGCCCGCGAGCAGCGGTCCGTAGATGATGTAGGAGTGACCCACCACCCAGCCGATGTCTGACGTGGTGAACATGGTCTCGCCGGCATTGCCCTGATAAATGTGCCGCATCGACGAAGCGAGCGAGACGGCATAGCCGCCGACATCGCGCTGCACGCCCTTGGGCTGACCCGTCGTGCCCGAGGTGTAGAGGATGTACGAGGGTTGATTCGATTCGATCCAGGTGCACGGCACCTGTGCATCGGCATGCCTGGCCCGCAATTCTGAGTAGTCGAGATCACGCCCGGCAACCACCGGCAGATTCGGATCGAGCCCGCGTCGATAGAGAATCACCTTCTCGGGCGGGAACTTCGCCAGCCGGATCGATTCGTCGACCAGGCTCTTGTAGAGCACCGCCTTGCCCATGCGGCTGCCGCCATCGGCCGTGACCAGCAGTTTCGGTTTGGCATCATCAATGCGCGCCGCAAGACTGGCCGCCGCGAAGCCGCCGAACACCACCGAATGCACCGCACCGATCCGCGCGCAGGCGAGGATCACGAAGCACGCCTCCGGGATCATCGGCATATAGACGATCACCCGGTCGCCGGGTTGGACGCCGCAGGCGAGCAGCATCGCCGCGGCCCGTTGCACTTCGCCGTGCAACTGCCGGTAGGTGAACGTTTTCTGTTCGTTGGTCTCGGTGGAGATGTAGATCAGCGCCGGCTGATCGCCGCGAACCGGCAGATGGCGATCGACCGCGTTGTAGCAAAGGTTGGTTTCACCGCCAACGAACCACCTGGCGAACGGCGGCCGGTCGTACTCGAGCACTTTCGCGAACGGTTTGTGCCAGTGGATCAGCCCCGCCTGGGTTGCCCAGAAGTTCTCGCGATCCCCGATCGATTGCGCGTGGAACGCGCGCAAGATTTCACCCGCCATGTCGGCTCCCTCGCACCTTTGAGCGTCGTCGAAACACGAGCGACTGCGGCCTGCATATCCATCTGTCTGCTGGCCTGCAAGCGTCGGCACGTTGATATCGTCGATAGTCTGCCACACGCCCCTGGCGCGCGGCCACTTTCGTTGCGCGCTACGGTGCGGCGCGAATGACCCGGCGCGCGGTGCTCAGGTACTCGCTGCTTTGCATCTCCACCAGGCGACTGGCGGTGCGATCGAACTCGAACTGCATCGCACGCAGCCGCGCATCGTGCGCCTGGCCCTCGATGTCGAGCAGCCGCTCCGGCTCTGCCTCGGCCGATACGATCAGATTCACGCGGTTGTCGTAGAACACGTCGACCAGCAGCGTGAAGCGGCGCGCCTCGTCGGCGCGCGACAGGCCCATGCGCGGCACGTCCGAGACGATCACCGTATGAAAACGTCGGGCGAGGTCTAGGTAGTCGTTTTGCGAGCGCCCCCAGCCGCACAGCACCTTGAAGTCGAACCAGACGATGCCGCCGGCGCGATGCCGATACGGGATCACCCGGCCTTCGATGTCGAGCTCGTGCGATTCCTCTTCGACCTCGGCGATCTGCTTGAAGGCCGTGAGCAGCGTCGTGTCGGTCTGAGGGCCAAGGGGCGCGTGATAGGCCCGCACCTGCTCCATCGCGCGGCGACGATAGTCGACGCCGCTGTCGACGTTGATCACGTCGAGGCTGCTTTTGATGAGCCGGATCACCGGCAGGAAGTCGTCGCGTTTGAGGCCATCCTTGTACAACTCGTCAGGGTGGTAGTTGGACGTCATGCAATACACCACCCCGCCCTTCACGGTGCGTTCGAACAGGCGCCCGAGGATCATCGCGTCGGCGACGTCGTTGACGTGGAACTCGTCGAAGCAGATCAACCGATAGCGCTTGGCGATGCGAAAGGCGAGCTCGTTCAGCGGATCAGTCACGCTCTTCAGTTCCGCTAGCTCACGATGCACGTCGCGCATGAAGTGATGGAAGTGCACTCGCCGTTTGCGCACCAGCGGCAACGACAGGTAGAAGCTGTCCATCAGGAACGTCTTGCCACGTCCGACGCCACCCCACAGGTAGACGCCGCGCGGCAGCGGCGGCTTGACCAGCATGCGCAGCAGCGCGTTGCGCCGGCGCTCCTTGTAGGTGGTCCACTCCGCGTAGAGTTGCTGCAGCCGTTCCACCGCCGCCAGTTGAGCCGCATCGGCGTGGAACCCGCGCCGGTCGAGCGCGCGCTGGTACAGCTCGAGGACCGAAGGGCGCTCGCCCGGTTCCAGGTGCTGCTCTTCAGCGGTCTCGTAGGCGGAATCGCGCATGTTCGGGCAGAGCCCTGCAACTGCTTGCTCAGATGTGCAGAGCCCGCCCCGCTACGCCAAGCGCCGCTTCATGGACCACCTCGGACAGCGTCGGGTGACCATGCACGATCCGCGCGATGTCCTCGGACGAAGCGCGGAACTCCATGGCCAGCACCGCTTCGGCGATGAGCTCGGAGGCATGCGTGTTGAGGATGTGCACACCGAGCACTTCATCGGTTTTTTCGTGCGCGAGCATCTTGACCATGCCCTCGGTGTTGCCCTGTCCCTGGGCCCGGCCATTGGCCGCGAACGGGAACGTGCCTACCCGATACGGTACCCCTGACTGCTTGAGCTCCTGCTCGGTCTTGCCGACCCAGGCCACTTCGGGCGAGGTGTAGATGATCCACGGGATCGTTGCCAGATTCACATGACCCTTCTGACCGGCCATGATCTCCGCGACCATCACGCCCTCTTCGGATCCTTTGTGCGCGAGCATCGGGCCGCGCACCACATCGCCGATCGCGTAGACGTTCGGCAGGTTGGTGCGGCAGTGCGCATCCACTTCGATGAACCCGCGTGCATCCTTCTTGAGTCCGACTGCGGCTTCGCCCACATCATCGGTGTTGGGCACGCGCCCCACCGACACGATCAACCGGTCGCATTCGAGCCTTTGCTTCTTGCCGTCGTGGCCGTACTCGACGACGACTCCCGCACCGCTGGTGTCGACCCGGTCGATCTGCGCGCCGAGCTTGATATCGAGCGCCTGATCGCGGGTGAAGATCTTCCACGCTTCCTTGGCGATGGTCTCGTCGGCGGCAGCGAGGAACGTCGGCAACGCTTCGAGCACCGTGACCTGAGCGCCGAGCCGACGCCAGACGCTGCCCAGCTCCAGACCGATCACGCCTGCGCCGATCACACCGAGCTTCTTCGGTACCGAGTCGAAGCCGAGCGCACCGATGTTGTCGCACACCTTGCGCTGATCGACCGCGACGTCGGACAAATGACGCGCCTTGGACCCGGTGGCGATGACCACGTGCTTGGCAACGATCGCCTCGTCGCCTGCCGCGAGTTGCCAGCCCTCGGCGGACCGGCCGGTGAAACTGCCATGCCCCTTGAGCCAGATGACCCTGTTCTTGCGAAACAGGAACTCGATGCCCCGCGTCATCTTGGTGACGATCGCGTCCTTGCGCGCGAGCATCTTCGTCAGATCGAACGAAGTGCCGGAGACGGTGATGCCGTGCTCGCCAAGGTGATGCAGCGTTTTCTCGTAGTTCTCCGACGATTCGAGCAGCGCCTTGGACGGGATGCAACCCACGTTCAGGCAGGTACCGCCTAGCACGGGGGCACCCTGAGGCGACTTCCATTCCTCCACGCACGCGGTCTTCAAACCGAGCTGCGCGGCACGGATCGCGCATACATAGCCGGCCGGACCCGCGCCCACTACGACGACATCGAATTGCTGTGCCATGACGGTCGCCGGTTACAGGTCGAGCAGCAGTCGCGCCGGATCCTCCAGCGCGTCTTTGATCGCCACCAGCGAGAGCACCGCCTCCCGTCCGTCGATGATGCGATGGTCGTACGACATCGCCAGGTAGTTCATCGGACGAACCACGATCTGGCCGTTCTCGACGACCGCACGATCCTTGGTGGCGTGAATACCCAGGATCGCGCTCTGCGGCGGGTTGATGATCGGCGTGGACAGCATCGAACCGAACACCCCGCCATTGGAGATCGAGAACGTTCCGCCGGTGAGATCCTCCATGGAAAGCTTGCCTTCCTGCGCGCGCTTGCCGAATTCGGCGATCTTCTTCTCGATGTCGGCGATCGAGAGTTGATCGACGTCGCGCAGGATCGGCACTACCAGCCCGCGTGGACTGGCCACCGCGATGCCGATGTCGAAGTAGCCGTGATAGACGATATCGTTGCCATCGACCGAAGCGTTGACGATCGGGTACTTCTTGAGCGCGTGCACCGCAGCCTTTACGAAGAACGACATGAAGCCCAGCCGCACGCCGTGTTCCTTCTCGAAGCGCTCGCCGTACTTCTTGCGCGGATCGATGACTGGCGCCATGTTCACTTCGTTGAAGGTGGTGAGGATGGCCGCGGTCGACTGCGACTGCACCAGGCGTTCGGCCACCCGTGCGCGCAGGCGCGACATCGGCACGCGCTGTTCGGGGCGATCGCCCAGCAGCGCCTCCATGTTCACCGGCGTCGGTGCGTGGGGCAGAGTGGGCCGCGCCGCGGGTGGTGCCGAAGGTGCTGCCGCGGGCGCCCCGGCACCCAGCACATCGGCCTTGGTGACACGGCCATCACGACCAGTGCCGCTGATCTGCGCGGTATCGATGCCGCGCTCGGCTGCGATCTTGCTTGCGGCGGGCATCACTTTCTGTTCGGCGGCAGGCGCAACCGACGGGGTCGGCGCCACCGCGACCGGCTGAGGCTTTACCGGCGAGGCCGCGGCCGCTGCGGCAGCGCTGGCTTTCGCTTCGGTGTCGATAGTGGCGATCACTTCTCCGCTGACGACCATGCCACCGCCGCTCTTGGCGATCTTCACGATCACGCCGTCCACGGGTGCCGGCAGTTCGAGCACGACCTTGTCGGTTTCGATGTCGATCAGGTTTTCGTCGCGTTTGACCGCTTCGCCTTCCTGCTTGTGCCAGCTCAGCAGTGTCGCTTCGGCAACCGACTCCGACAGCTGCGGTACCTTGACCTCAACCAGCATGAAATGGACTCTCCGTTCGGTTTTTCGCCTGGGTCGGCTCAGCCTCGCCGCGGCGTACAGCAAAAACTCAGCGCGTAACGCGCCGGAAGAGGGGCCGATGACCACCTCGCGTCTCCAGCCCTTTGTTGTTGTGATGAGCGCCCGCACCGGTGGTACGGGCCCTGCCCGACGGGACCGCGTGGAACACGCCGGTCCCCGTCCGGATTGAGCGTCATCGACTTCTCGATGACGCTCGAATCCGGACAGTTATTGCGTCGTCGCAACGCGATGACGCAATAACACTATTTGAGCTTGCCAAACGCCATATCCACGAGCTTCTTCTGCTGCTCCGCGTGCTTGGCAACGTACCCCACCGCAGGCGCCGCCGACGACGCGCGCCCCGCGTAGTGCAGGCGCTGATCCGCTCGCATGTTCTCGACGAAGT
>CADECO010000090.1:12720-16924 GCA_902825905.1 uncultured beta proteobacterium | reverse complement strand
CCGCAACCGCTCGGGCCGACGATCGCCACGCGCTCGCCTGCGCGCACCGAGAAGCGCACGTCGCGCAGCACGTTGAGCGCGCCGAACGACTTGTCGCGCACATGGACATCGATCAGGCTCATGGACGTACCCCGCCGAACGCGTCGCGCCAATGCAGCAGCCGCGCTTCCAGCCGTTTCAGCAGCGCATCGGAGAACTTGCCCAGCACCGCGAGGAGCACGATCGCGATCAGCACCAGGTCGACACGGCCGGTCTCGCGGCCGTCGGTGAGCAGGTAGCCCACGCCCTTGGCCGCCGCGATCAGCTCCGCCGCGACCATGAACATCCAGGCGAGCGACAGCGCGCCACGCAGACCGGTGAGCACACTGGGCAACGCAGCCGGCAACAGGATGCGCGTGGCCAGCGCGGTGCGACTGAAGCCGTACAGCTCGCCCACTTCGACGAGCTTGCGGTCGACGCCGTGAATGCCCGATACCGTCGCGAGGTACACCGGGAAGAACGCGCCGATCGCGATCAGCGTGAGCTTCGGCGCCTCATCGATGCCCAGCCACAGCAAGAGCAGCGGCACCCACGCGAGCGACGGCACGGCGCGCAGCCCCTGGAAGGTCGGCTCGAGCAGCGCATCGAGCCGCTTGCTCAGTGCCACCAGCGTGCCGACCGCGAGCGCGAGGCTCACGCCGATGGCGAAACCCGCAAACACGCGCGCGGTGCTGATGCCGATGTGGCTGACGAACGAGCCGTCGGCCAGACCTTGCGCGAGCGTGGCGGCCAGTTGGGAGGGCGGCGGGAACAGGTGCGCGCTGATCCATTGATTCGCAACGGCCCACTCCCATACCACCAGCAACGCGAGCGGCACCACGGCGCCGAGAAATTTCGGCTGGCTCGGCTCGGCGTGCGACTCCGACGCGCCTGCGAGTCGCGATTCGGCGCCCGGCCGGCGCGGCGCTTCGTCGGCAGCAGGCACCGGCTGCGCGCTCGCGCTGGCCCAATCGATCATCGCGACACGCTATGCGACGGCACTGCCGCGATCGGCAGCACACCCAGCGCAGAGCGCGCCACGCGCGGCTCGATCAGGCTTTCCACCACCTTGCCCACGTCGGTGCCTGGTTTGACCAGCCCCTCTTCCACGAGCAGCGGTGCGGCCGCCTTGAGTGCTGCGACGTGCGCGGCGCCGGGCACCGATCCGGTGAAATCGTTGCGCTTGAGCTGCAGGCGCGCGACGTCGGCGTTGATCTTCGCTTCCTCGGCGACGATGCGCGCGGTGTCGTCGGGATTCGCGATGATCCATTGGCGCGCGCGCTCGTACACTTTGAGCACGCGTCCGGTGGCCTGCGGATACTGCGCGAGAAACGCTTCGCGCACGTTCAGGAACCCGTAGGTGTTGTACTCGACGTTGCGATAGAGCAGGCGCGCGCCGCCGTCGATCTCGGCAGCCGCCATGTGCGGATCGAGCCCCGCCCACGCATCGACCTGTCCGCGCTCGAGCGCCGCGCGGCCATCGGCGTGCTGCAGATGCACGTGCGTGATGTCGTTCTTGCCGAGCTTGCCGTCGTGCAGCGAGCGCAGCAGGAACAGATACGGATCGGTGCCCTTGGTGGCGGCGATCTTCTTGCCCTTCAGATCGGCGATCGATTTGATCGGCGAATTTTTCGGCACCACCAGCGCGGTCCACTCCGGCCGCGAGTACACGTACACCGCCTTGATCGGATTGCCGTTGGCTTTGGCAAGCACGGCGGCCAGGCCTGCGGTCGAACCGAAGTCGACGCTGTTGGCATTCAGAAACTCCAGCGCCCGATTGCTGCCTTGGCTGAGTACCCATCGCACCGCGGTGCCGCTGGCCTTGAACTCCTCCTCCATCCAGCCGAACTTGCGGATCACCAGCGACGGCGGCGAGTAGTAGGCGTAGTCCACGCGCAGTTCCCTGGGCGCATCGTTGGCCGGCGCTGGCGCTGCCAGGCCGAAGAAGCTGGCACTCGCGGCCAGCAACGCGATGACGGTACGACGTTCCATGAAGCGTCCTTGAGCGATATCAAATCAGGGCGACGACCCTCGGCGTGCGAGGCTGCCGCGAAGGACGCGTACGGTAGTGGCCAAGTCATTGGAAACGAACGAATTTGATGTTGGGGCGATATAGCGCGGGCGCATATGCGCGCAGCCTGATGCACCGAGCCCCGGCGCGAGCGCTGGCCCCGCCCCCCCCAATCGACAGGTGGACATCGGCCGCGTTACAGTCGGGTGTCGTCGCTGTCGCTGTCCGTGCTGGGCCGTCGCCGATTTGGGCGACTGGTTGGCGGTGTGAATTCAAAAGAGGAGACACCATGGCGCATTGGGCAACCGAGGACGTCCGCACGATCGCACTCGTCGGTCATGGCGGATCAGGCAAGACCACACTTGCCGAAGCGCTGCTGCATCGCGCCGGTGCCATCGCCGCCATGGGCAGCGTCGAGCGCGGCTCCACCGTCTCCGATCACGATCCGCTCGAGAAGGATTTCCTGCATTCGCTGCACACCTCGGTGCTGCACTTCGAGCACCAGAAGACGCACGTGCATCTGCTCGACACGCCGGGCTTCCCCGATTTCGTCGGCCAGGCGATCGGTGCACTCGATGCGGTGGAGACCGTGGGCGTGGTGATCAACGCGCAGAACGGCATCGAGATGATCGGTTCGCGCATGATGAGCTGGGCGCAGAAGCGCGGACTGTGCCGCCTGATCATCGTCAACAAGATCGACGCCGAGAACATCAACCTGGAGCAACTGCTCACGCGGATCCAGGATACGTTCGGCAAGGAGTGCCTGCCGATCAACCTGCCGGCCGACGGCGGCAAGCGCGTGGTCGACTGCTTCTTCAATCCGTCGGGCGATGCAGATTTCTCCTCGGTCGAGCAGGCGCATCAGGCGCTGATCGATCAGACCGTCGAAGTCGATGAGGAGCTGATGGCGAAGTATCTCGAACAGGGCGAGATCTCACCCGAAGAGCTGCATGCGCCGTTCGAGAAGGCGCTGCGTGAAGGCCATCTGGTGCCGGTGTGCTTCGTGTCATCACGCAACGGTGCCGGCGTGGCGGAGTTGCTCGATGTGTTCGTCAAGCTGTTGCCCAACCCCACCGAAGGCAATCCGCCGCTGTTCTACAAGGGCGAAGGCGAGGCGGCCGAGTCGTTCCACTCCGATCCCGATACCGGCAAGCACGCGCTCGCGCACGTGTTCAAGGTCGTGGTGGACCCGTTCGTGGGAAAGCTCGGCGTGTTTCGCGTCCATCAGGGGCGCATCGCCAAGGACTCCAATCTCTACATCGGCGAGGGCAAGAAGCCGTTCAAGGTCGGCCACCTGTTCCTGCTGCAAGGCAAGGATCTGAAGGAAGTGTCCGAAGCCGTGCCCGGTGACATCGCCGCCGTCGCCAAGGTCGAGGAGATCGAGTTCGATTGCGTGCTGCACGACTCGCACGACGAAGACCACATCCACATGCGGCCGCTGGAATTCCCGGTGCCGATGTTCGGCCTGGCGATCGAGCCCAAGCGCCGCGGCGACGAGCAGCGCATCTCGGAAGCCCTGCACAAGCTGGTGCTCGAAGACCCGACGTTGAAGGTCGACCACGACGCCACGCTCAACGAAACGGTGATCCGCGGCCTGGGCGAATTGCATCTGCGCTCGGTGCTCGAGCGGCTCGCGAAAGTGTTCAAGGTGGAAGTCAACACGCGTCCGCCGCGCATTCCGTTCCGCGAGACGATCACCGCGCGGTCCGAAGGACACAGCCGCCACAAGAAGCAGACCGGCGGCGCCGGGCAGTTCGGCGAAGTGTATCTACGCGTGGAGCCGCTGCCGCGCGGCGCCGGTTTCCAGTTCGAGGACGCCGTCAAAGGCGGCGTGATTCCGAATCAGTTCATCCCGGCGGTCGAGAAAGGCGTTCATCAAGTGCTCACCGCGGGGCCGATTGCCGGCTATCCGATGCACGACATCAAGGTCACCGTGTACGACGGCAAGCACCATCCGGTGGATTCGAAAGAGGTGGCGTTCATCGCCGCGGGCCGCAAGGCATTCCTGGATGCGGTGGGCAAGGCCAAACCGATCGTGCTCGAGCCGGTGGTGAACGTGGAGGTGATGTGTCCTGACTCGAACGTCGGCGACATCGCCGGCGATCTCTCGTCACGTCGCGGCGCCGTGTCGGGAACGGAGACGCTGCAGGCCGGCACCTCGATCGTGCGCGGTCA
>CADECO010000090.1:11085-12620 GCA_902825905.1 uncultured beta proteobacterium | reverse complement strand
GCGCGCCTACCCCGTTCCGCCCACCGTTATCTGGTCCAACCGCAGCGTCGGCTGGCCCACGCCTACCGGCACGCTCTGCCCATCCTTGCCGCACACGCCGATGCCGGTGTCCAGCGACAGGTCGTTGCCGATCATCGACACGCGGGAGAGCGAATCGGGGCCGTTGCCGATCAGCGTCGCGCCCTTGATCGGGTGGGTCACCTTGCCGTTCTCGATCATATAGGCCTCGGTGCACGAGAACACGAACTTGCCGCTGGTGATGTCGACCTGCCCGCCGCCGAAGCTCACCGCGTACACGCCCTTGTCGACGCTTCGGATGATCTCTTCGGGGCTCTTGTCGCCGGCCAGCATGTAGGTGTTGGTCATGCGCGGCATGACGATGTGCGCGAACGACTCGCGCCGGCCGTTGCCGGTGACGGGCATCTTCATCAGCCGCGCATTGAGGCTGTCCTGGATGTAACCCTTCAACACGCCGTCTTCGATCAGCGTGGTGCACTGGGTCGGATTGCCTTCGTCGTCGATGTTCAGGGACCCGCGCCGGCCGGGCAGCGTGCCATCGTCCACCACCGTTACACCCTTGGAGGCGACGCGCTGGCCGATCCGCCCGGAGAAAGCGGAGCTGCCGCGGCGATTGAAATCGCCCTCCAGGCCGTGTCCGACCGCCTCATGCAGCAGCACACCCGGCCAGCCCGGGCCTAACACGACGGTCGTCGGGCCCGCAGGAGCGGGGCGCGCTTCGAGATTGATCATCGCCTGATCGACGGCCTGCTTGGCGTATTCGCGCAGCTTGTCGTCGGTGAAGGTCGCGTAGGTGGTGCGCCCGCCGCCGCCGGCGCTGCCCTGCTCGCGCCGCCCGTTCGACTCGGCGATCACGTGCACCGATACGCGCACCAGCGGCCGCACGTCGCCGGCGAGCACGCCGTCGGAGCGCGCCACCAGCACCACTTCGTACACGCTGGCGAGCGAGGCCATGACCTGCGACACGCGCGGATCCATCGCGCGGCACATCTGCTCGAGCCGTTCGAGCAGCTTCACCTTGTCGGGATCGCTGAGCGAAGGCAACGGATCGTCAGGACGGTACAGGTCGCGTCCGCTGCTCACGCGCACCGCCGGAACCTTGCCACGTGCGCCATGCGAGGCGATCTCGCGCGTGGTGTTCGCGGCCGCCAGCAGCGCCGGCATGCTGATCTCGTCGGAGTACGCAAACGCCGTCTTCTCACCGCTGATCGCGCGCACACCCACGCCCTGGCCGATCGAGAAGCTGCCCGATTTGACGATGCCTTCCTCCAGGCTCCAGCCCTCGCTCTTGATGTACTGGAAGTAGAGATCGGCGTAGTCGATGTCGCGCTTCATCAGCGTGCCGAAGACCTTCGAAAGCTGTCCCGCCTCGAGGTCGTATGGCGTGAGCAGGGTCGATTGCGCGGCTTGCAGGAGCTGCGGCTGCGGCACGGCGATTTGCGTCATGAGGGAGCGTCCGATGAGAGCCGACGATTCAAGTGGGAAAGCTTGGGTACCAAGCGCAGAAGCGGGAGCGG
>CADECO010000090.1:0-10985 GCA_902825905.1 uncultured beta proteobacterium | reverse complement strand
AGCTTGTCGAGCTCGTGCGCGCCGAGAATGCAGAAGTACTCGGGCAGCACGACGAACTGCGCGCCGCCCTGTTTTGCCGCACGCACCAGCCGCGCGGCCGCTTCGAGGTTCTCGCCCACGACCGGGCTCGACACCATCTGGATCGCCGCGGCGATGAATCGCTGCATGCGTCAATTCCCGCCGCTCTGGTCCATCGGATTGCGATCGCTCGGGCCGACGTCCTGGCGCGCCGCACGCTCCACCTGCGGATCGGACCAAGCGCCCTTCACCACATACTCGTACGCGAGGATCTGCCCGAGCGGATCCTTGAGCACGCGTTGGGCAATGAGCGTGCCCAGCCCAACCAGCGGGTTGAGCAGCGCCAGCGCGGCCACTGCCGCGACGCTGTCGCCGACCACCGGCACGACGCGAACGCGCAGGTTCTGCGTTTCACGATCCAGATCGATGTCGCCTGCCATCCCCACGCCCGCGGCCGGCCCGACCATGCGGAAATCGCGCGTGGTCATGATCCCCTTGGTGACGCTGGCGGTGGCGGTGATCTCGTCGAACACGAATCCTTCGCTGAACACGTCGCGAAAATCGAGCGACATGCGCCGCGGCAGCGTCTGCAGGCTGAGCACGCCGAGCAATCGCCCGAATCCGGGATCGGCCTTGAGAAAGCGTCCGTGCTCGGCGTTGAGCGACAGGCTGCCGTTGAGCGTGGGGTAGTCGATGCCGGTGGGCGGCCCGTTCCAGGAGATCTTGCCCGAGAGCTTGGCCGCACCGCCATTGACGGCCTCGCCCTGCCCCATGCGCGCGAGGAACTTGCCGATATCCTTGGTATCGAGCAGGACGTTGACGTCGGTGCGATTGCCGCGTTCGGGCAGCTGCCACAGCCCGTCGGCACGAATCGAGCCGTCGGGCATCGCCAGCACCAGTTGATTGATGTGCCAGCCGTCGGGTCGGTCGCTCGCCTTCAGCTCGAGCTTGCCGAAGTCCTTGCCATGCGCGAAGAACGACTCCGCGATAATGTCGAGCGCCGGCAGCTCCTTGAGCACGTCCTTCTCAGCGCCGGGCGGTGCTTCGACCAGTTCGGGCAAGGTGAGGCGCTTGAACCGCCCGCGTACGCTGCCCGCGCCGTGCGCGACCCAGTCGATGCTGCCCTCCAGTTCCTGCGCGTTCACGCGCGCGGACCAGCCGTCTTTCTCCATCGAGATCTGCAGGTTCGCGTCCTTCAGCCGCCGCCCCATGACGGTGAGATCGGCGACTTGCATCGCCACCGGTGCAATCGGCAATGGCTTGGCGCCACCCGGCGCCGCAGGTGCATCGCCGAATTTGCGCAAGACCGGCAGTACCCGGTCGAGATCGAGCGACGCCAGCCGAGCACCGATGCCCAGTTCGGCCTTGCCGGGCAGCGCCACCTTGGCATCGCCGATCGAAACGGCGGCGCGATCGAGCGTACTGGTATCGCCGTCCCGACGCATGCGCGCCTGCACGTTGACCAGCGACCCGAGCGACACCGCCAGCGTGTCACGCTCGTCCTGCGGCTTGCGATCGACGCCTTCGGGCGCGCTGCGCTCGAGCTTGAACGGCAGCGACGCCGCAGCGCTCTTGCCGAACGGGGCGGGCAGATCGATGCGCGTGCCCTGCAGCGGCGCATCGACGGTCAGCGCGAACGTTTCGTTGCCCGAGCGCACGCTTGCGGTGTAAGCCGTCGTGCCCTCGAAAAACGCATCGAACGGGAACGGATAGGCTTTCTTCACTTCGGCCAGTTGTACCGTTCCCTTCGCATCGATCATCAATCCCGCCTCGCCGCGGCTGGTCAGATCGAACTGCACCGGACCGCCGAGGAACTGCGCGTTGAATCCCTTGCCGTCGATGCCGCGTTCGTTGAACTCGAGCTTGCCCGCCAGCTGCGTGAGTGGTGGTGCGCTCGGCCCGAACGCCAGCTCGTTGCCGACAAACTCGTAGACGCCGGTCAACTTCGACTGTCTGGCGCGCTTGAGCGGAACACTCAACTGCAGCGCCAGCTTGCCGCGGCCGACAGCCTTGAGCGGACGGATCGCCGGCCCAACCTCCCGGTTGAGCGGGCTCTCCAGCAGGAAGCGGAACAAATCGCCGGTCGCGCCTTCGGCCTGACCGTTGATGTCGAGCGTGACATCGTCGGCGTCGACATCGGGAGACCGCACCGACACCTGGCTCAGCCGCGCACCGTAGAGCCGCGCGTTGTCGGATTTGATGTCCATCGCCAGGCCGTTCAACTTGAATTCGCCATCGACCTGCTCGAACACCGGCCACTCGGGCAGGTACCGCAGTGTCACGCCGCTCGCCTTGGCGCTGACCGAGAAGGCGCCGTCTTTGTGCGCGACGAACGGGAAATGGAAGATGTCGCCGCGAATACGCACCTGACCATCGCTGGCCGTGCCGGCGAGGAATGCCTGGCGCAGCCAGCTGGCGGGCACCTCGTGCAGCTTCGGGACGTACTTGTAGATCGCCTTCGGTTCGGCCCTCGGGATACGAATGTCGAGATCGAGAAAGCCCGGCGAGTTCGGCAGGGCATGCCAGGCGATCGTGCCCGTGAGCGACACTTCCTTGTTGGCCAGGTTCAGCGTCGGCACGCGTACTTCCCAGCGTGGCCCCGAGTCGGCTGCGACCTGCGACCAGTTGATCTGCGCATCGAACGCATCGAAATCGAGCTGCTTGGTCCAGGGCAGCACGTTGGGATACGCGAAGCGAACCGCGTTACCGGCGAGCGTGATGCTGCCGCCGCGCTGCGTCGCCTCGATCGAACCGGCCAGGCCGCTCACGCCCGGCAGCCCCTCCCCTTCGACAAACGCGAATCCGCTCAAACGCGCCCGCGCGGTGAACGTTTCCGGGGCGGCGATCTCACCGGTCCAACTGGCAGCAACATCGGTCAGCGTGCCGCGCGGATCGTGCGTGCGCACGAATTTGCGAATGGCCGCCGGCACCGGCACCGCCTCGACCAGATCGAGCAACGGCCCGGCCTCGACGACATTGGCCTTGAATTCGCCCCGCTCCTGCGGTTCACGCGCCGAGCCGGTGAGCCCGCCTTCCTCGCGTCGCTCCCATTGCAGCGTGAAATTCGCCGGCGGCTGGGCGCGCCCGGCTGCGCCAGTCAGCGCGATCTGCTCGCCGAACACGGAATACCCGAACGTGCGCCCGGTGAGGAAGCCGAAGAAGCCCGCACCTTTGCGCACTTCGCGCGCACCCACCCGCCCTTCAACGCTCGATAGTTGCAGCTCCGGCAGATCGGCCGCGACGCGCGCCTTGACGTCGGCCAGCGCGACATCAGCGGTGGCATCGATGATCTTGCCTTCTTCGAGCGTTGCCCACAGTCGCAGCGAGCCGCGGCCCGAACTTACCGTGAACGGATAGTCGACCCACGATTTCCACCCGACCAGATCGGCGTATTCGAGCTGCGCGTAGAGCTGCCCGCGCAGGCGATCGAGCAGCGACATCGAATCGCCGCGAAATTGGCCGCGCACATCGATGGTCGCAGCGAGATCCTTGGGCGGTGCCGCCTTCAGTGCAAAACGATGATCGCCGGTGATGGTGTTGATCAGACGGAAATCGACTTCGGTCAGCGCGAGCTGCGGTGCGCCGCGCAGCTCGTCCAACCAGTCGATCTCGCCGCCCGAGATCACCACCTCGCCCTGGTGCAGCACCCAGTCGCCCAGATTGGGGGAATCGTGCTTGGGCGAGGTTTTCATCTCGATGCCGGCGATGAACAGCTTGCCCTCGCGGCTGCGCTGGATCTTGAGCACCGGCTTGTCGATCTGGATCGAATGGAAGCGCAGCTCGCGCGCGAGCAGTCCGCGCCACGACACTTCGGCCGCGACGTGACCGAGCGAGAACGCGACCTGGTCGCCTTGATCGAAGACCTTGACCTCGCCGATGTCGAGCGTCGGGTGGAATGTGCTCCAACCGGCGGCGATCCTGCCGATGGTCACGCGCGCGCCGATGCTCTCCGACAGCACCCGCTCGATGCTTTGCCGATACTCCGGCACCTTCGGCAGCAGCCAGTGTCGCAGTCCGAGCACGCTCACCGCGATGAGGAAATAGGCGGCGACGAGCAGCCAGACGACGCTGCGCCAGCTCCATTTGAGCAGCGCGAGCGTCAGTCGACCGGATTGCTTCGAGGCCTGTTCCACGCGTTCAGCTTCCGTTGCGATCGCGCTGCGGCGCGCGCCATGACGAGAACATCGAGGGATCAAGCCGCGGCCGGGAATGCGGATCGGGATGCAAACCGCGCTGCGAATCGGGATGCGAACCGCACTGCGGATTCGTTCGGCAACTCGTGCGGCTCGACGCGCGCGTACCGTGTGGGCTATTGTAACCGAGGCACCCGCACGTCCATTCGAAAAAACCTGCCGTTCGAACCCCTGACGGACCGGACAGGCAGCATCCGCCCGCGCGCCCGACGCGGAGATTTTCAGCAATCTTCATGAGCGCCACGACCGACTCCGCCACACCAGCCCGTCTCGATCCGTTCGCACACGTGCTGCGCCATTCCCGGTATGTGCAGCGTGCGCTGCAAGCCGATCCGACCATCGCCGAGGAGGTGGCATTCGCCGACTTCTTATCGTGGGACCGCGATGCGATGCAGCGGTTCATGGCGGCGCAGCCACAAGGCGACGCCGAGCGCCTCGCGCAGGCACTGCGAAGGCTGCGCGCACGCGTGTTCGTGCGCATGGCAGTGCGCGACCTGGCGGGGATGGCCCCACTGGCCGAAGTGCACGCGACCATGTCGGACCTGGCCGACGTCACCATCGAAGCCGCGCACCGGTTCTGGACCCGCGCGCTGGAAGCCGATTTCGGTACGCCGATGGCCGAAGGCAAACGCCAGGAGCTGATCGTCATCGGCATGGGCAAGCTGGGGGGCCGCGAGCTGAACGTCTCCTCCGACATCGATCTGATCTTCGTATATCCGGATGATGGCGAGACGGTCGGTGCGCGCACGATGGCCAATCAGGAATTCTTCAACCGATTGGGTCAACGCATCATCGGCGCTTTGAATGAACCGACCGCCGACGGGCGGGCCTTTCGTGTTGACATGCGGCTTCGGCCGTGGGGCGATGCCGGACCTCTAACCACTTCGTTCGGTGCACTGGAAAACTACTTTTTGGTGCACGGCCGCGAGTGGGAACGCTACGCCTGGATCAAGGCGCGCGCCATCACCGGCAGCGCTGCCACGCACGAGCAGCTCACCCAGCACGTTCGGCCGTTCGTATTCCGCAAGTACCTCGATTTCGGCGCGATCGGTGCACTGCGCTCGCTGCATGCGCAGATCCGCCAGGACGTGGCGCGACGCGATCTGGCCGATCACGTCAAGCTCGGACCGGGCGGCATCCGTGAGGTCGAATTCATCGCGCAGGCGTTCCAGCTGATTCGCGCGGGGCGCGACCGCCCGTTGCAGATCCAGCCCACGCTCGAAGTGCTCCGGCTGCTTGCGATCCGCAACGTGCTCACGCCCGAGGCCGCGCGCGAGTTGGTCACGGCCTACACCTTCTTGCGCCGGCTCGAACATCGCCTGCAGTACCTGGACGACGCGCAGACGCATGTGCTGCCGGGCAACGACGCTGACCGCGCGTTGCTGGCCGAGTCGATGGGATTCGCCGGCTACCCCGCTTTTCTCGATGCGCTGGCGAGCGTACGTGCAGTGGTCACCAGGCATTTCAGCGCGACATTCAGCGAGCCTGAGGACAATGCGCAGTCCACCCAGGGCGGCAGTCACAACGGCCTGAAAGCGCTGTGGAGCGAAACCGTCGATCCGGAGGCGGCGCTCGCCACGCTTCGAAGCGCGGGCTTCCGCGATGCAAGCACGGTTCTGGAACAGGTGCGCGCGCTGCGCGAAGGCAGCCGCTATCGCGCCCTGCCCGCCTCCAGCCAGGCGCGCCTCGACAACGTGATTCCGCGCCTGCTCAACTTCGCGGCCAGCACCGCAAGGCCCGACGAAGCGCTGGCTCGCGCGCTGCGACTGGTCGAATCGGTGAGCCGGCGCTCCAGCTATCTCGCTCTGCTCGATGAGCGCCGCGACGCGCTCGCCAAGCTCACCGACCTGGTCGCGGCCTCGAGCTGGGCCGCCACCTATCTGAGCGGTCACCCGATCCTGCTCGACGATCTGCTCGACGTCCGCCGCGCGCTCGCCGCGCCCGATCCGGAGCGCTTCGCCGTAGAGCTGCGCGAGGCGATGCGCGCAGTGGAAGCCGACACCGAATTGCAGATGGACCGCATGCGCGAGCTGCATCACACGCAGGTATTCAATCTGCTGCTGCTCGACATCGAGGGTTCGCTCACGGTCGAACGACTCGCCGATTTTCTGTCGGCACTCGCCGATTCCGTGCTCAAGGTCACCATCGAATTGACCTGGTCGCGCCTTGGCAACCGGCATCGCGACACGCCGCGCTTCGCGGTGGTGGCCTACGGCAAGCTCGGCGGCAAGGAACTGGGCTATGCCTCCGATCTCGATCTGGCGTTCCTCTACGACGACGACGACCCCGCCGCGCCGCAGAATTACGCGCGCCTCGCCCAACGCATCGTCTCGTGGCTGTCGAGCCGCACCTCGGCCGGCTTGCTGTTCGACACCGATCTGCGCTTGCGACCCGACGGTGAAGCCGGCCTGCTGGTGACCTCGATGGAGGCGTTTCGTCGCTATCAGCGCGAGTCGGCCTGGCCGTGGGAGCACCAGGCGCTCACGCGCGCGCGGTTCTGCGCCGGAGACGCCGGCATCGGCTCTGATTTCGAGGACGAGCGCACGCACATCCTCACCCGCGAGCGCGACGCGACGAAGCTCGCCGAGGAAGTCGTGGCGATGCGCCGCAAGATGCTCGACGCGCATCCGAACCGGTCGAGCGAGTTCGACGTGAAGCACGACCCGGGCGGCATGATCGACATCGAGTTCATCGTGCAGTTCCTGGTGCTTGCGCACTCGCATGCGCATCGCGCGCTCACCGGGAATCTGGGCAACATCGCGCTGCTCGGCATCGCGGCCGAATGCGGACTGATCGATGCAGGGCTGGCGCGGCAGTGTCAGGACGCGTACCGCGAGTTCCGGCGTGTCCAGCACCGGTTGCGACTGAACGAAGCGCAGTTCGCGCGCGTGCCGCTGGCCGAGGTGCAAGCGCACGTCGAGTCGGCGCGCGCGCTGTGGCAACAGGTGTTCGGAGCCACCGCTTCGGCAGCCTAGGGCGAAGGCCAAGCCGCCGCCTTTCCCGACCCGGGCCGGCACAAGTTGGCGTGCACCCGGGCACGCCCCTGTTGCGGTGACCCGGGAAACGGTCAACCGCGGCTTCGGTTCCGATAGAATCGCCCGGTTTCGCGCCTCGCAGCATTCCCGCGCGCATCGTGCAGACCAATCGTGCCACCGTGCGGACCCACGCCGCGGTCAGCGCGATCCGCCGCGGTGCGCGAGCTTCGAGGCCTCAACCAATCACACACCCGCATTCACGGAGATTCTGGCGATGTCGATGGCTGATCGCGACGGTTACATCTGGATGGACGGCAAGCTGGTGGACTGGCGCGACGCCACCACCCATGTGCTGACCCACTCGCTGCACTATGGATTGGCCGTATTCGAGGGCGTGCGCGCCTATAAGACCGTCTCGGGCACCGCGATCTTCCGCCTGAAGGAGCACACCGACCGGCTGTTCAGCTCGGCGCACATCTACCTGATGAAGATCCCGTACTCGCGCGCCGAGATCGTCGAGGCGCAAAAGCAGGTGGTCGCCGCCAACAATCTGGAGGAGTGCTACATCCGGCCGATCGCGTTCTACGGCTCGGAGAAGATGGGCGTCTCGCCGAAAGGCGCAACCGTGCACGTGTCGATCGCGGCATGGCCGTGGGGCGCGTACCTGGGCGCCGACGGCCTGGAGAAAGGCATCCGCGTGAAGACCTCGTCCTACGCGCGGCATCACGTCAACGTGTCGATGTGCCGCGCCAAGTACTCCGGCACCTACGCCAACTCGATCCTGGCCAATCTGGAAGCCACCGAAGACGGCTACGACGAAGCGCTGCTGCTCGATGTCGACGGCTTCGTGGCCGAAGGCGCGGGCGAGAACCTGTTCATGGTCAAGGACGGCAAGATCTACGAACCGGAGCTGACCTCGGCGCTTATCGGCATCACCCGCCGCAGCGTGATCGAGATCGCCAACGAACTGGGTTACTCCGTCGAGGCGCGGCGCCTCACGCGCGACGATCTGTATCTGGCCGATGAGCTGTTCTTCACCGGCACCGCCGCCGAAGTCACACCGATCCGCGAGCTCGACAACCGTCAGATCGGCAGCGGCTCGCGCGGCCCGATCACCGCCAAGATCCAGCAGGCGTTCTTCGACGTCGTGCGCGGCAAGAACAAGAAACACGCCAGTTGGCTCACGTCGGTGCAGATGAAAGGGGCCAAGGCGCCGGCCGGAAAGAAAGGAAAGCGCTGATGAGCGAGCCGGTGCAAAGCGAAATGCAGATCGAAGTCACCGAAAAGGATCTGCCGCTGCACTGCCCGATGCCGCGCACGCCGGTGTGGTGCTATCACCCGCGCGTGTTCCTGCAAGTCACCGCGGCCGGTCAGGCACGCTGCCCCTACTGCGGCACGATGTACGTGTATCGCGGCGCCCCGCCGAAGGGGCACTGAGCCGACACCGCGGGTGCACTGGGCGCTACGCGGTGCGTGCATCGACCTCATCGATCGCCCCCACCGCGAGCGCTGCTGACCGATGTCGACCCGCCCGCCGCGCATCCTGATCGTGGCGCCGGGCTGGATCGGCGACACGCTGCTCGCCCAACCGCTCCTTGCCCGATTGCACGCGCTGCACCCGGGCGCGACGATCGACGCGTTGGCCGCGCCGTCGACCGCACCGGTGCTTGCTCGCATGCCCGAAATCACCAGCGTCATCGTTGCGCCGTTCGCGCACGGTGAACTCAAGCTCGGCGATCGCTGGCGGCTCGCGCGCACGCTGCGCATCCAGGCTTACACGCGCGCGCTCGTTCTGCCGAACTCGTTCAAGTCCGCGCTGATCCCGTGGTTCGCAGCGATTCCGCAACGCGTGGGCTACGTGGGCGAAGCACGCTACGTCGTGCTGAACCAGCGCCATCGGTTGGATGAAGCGGCGCTGCCGCTCATGGCCGAGCGCTACGCGCAGCTCGCCGAATCGCCTGCCGCACCACCGCACCGCCCGCTCGTGCGCACCCGCCTGCGCGTCGATGAAGCCAATCGCCGTGACGCGCTGCAACGACTCGGTCTCGATGCGACACGTCCGATCGTGGCGTTCTGCCCCGGAGCGGAATTCGGTCCGGCGAAGCGCTGGCCGGCACATCACTTCGCCGCGCTCGGCAAAACGCTCACGAGCCGCGGTGCACAGATCTGGCTGTTCGGATCCGCGAAGGACAACGAAGCCGCAAGCGCGATCGCCGCGGCATTACCCGATGCGTGCGCCAATCTGGCGGGCAAGACCGATCTGGCGAGCGCGATCGATCTGATGTCGCTCGCACGCGTGGTCGTCGCGAACGATTCGGGGCTGATGCACGTTGCCGCCGCGCTCGAACGACCCATCGTCGCGCTGTACGGATCGTCGAGCCCCAGGCACACGCCGCCGCTCGGCGATCGCGCCGCGCTGATCTCGCTCGAGCTGGAATGCAGCCCCTGCTACAAGCGGACCTGCCCGCTGGGGCACCTGCGCTGCCTCAACGACCTCAGCCCGGAGCAGGTCGTGCGGGCGATCGACAAGCTCGGCGCGCTCGCCGCTACTTCCGCGTAGCCCGCCAGGCCAGCGCGCCCTTGGAGGCATCGGCCGAGCGTGCGATGCCGTGCATCTCGCTGGCGCCGATCTCGCCCGTGAACGTGCGTGATTCGCCGCCCGGGTCGACGAAGGTGAAGCGCACCGTGGTGCCACGCACGCGCGAGGCGAGCAAGGTGGCCGAGCGGCCGTCGCGCGCGGCACCGCCGCTCAACATCTGATGCGTCTGCTGCAGCGTCAGCGCGTACGTCTGACCGCCGATCGCGAGCGTCCATTCGCCGGCAACGCGCGCGGGCACGACCCAAAGGTACCCGACCGTGTTCTCGACGCGAGCGCTCTCGTCGGGCTCCCAGTCGCCGAGCGTGAACTGGTGCGATACCACTCGCGTGCCTGGCGCCTGCGCGAGCAGGATCGGGCGCAGCTTCACCATTACGTGCGGACTGATGTAGAGCGTGATCACGCTGGCGCGCGACAGATCGGTCTTGAACAGATCCTCGGCTGCGAAGCTGGCACGATCGGCCACGCCTTCGCGCGCGGCGAGCACGCGCGAGTAACGGACCAGATCGGCATCGAGCTCGACGCCTAGCGACCGCGCACCGAACTTCTTGGCAGCGATGATCGGAATGCGCCCATCGCCCGAGCCCAGGTCGATCACGAAATCGCGCTCGGTGGTGTCGGCCATCTGCAGCATCCGCTCGATCAGCCGGTTGGGTGTCGGTACCCAGACCGAGTCCTTGCCAAGCTGGCCGATCTGCGGCTGATAGTCGGGCGAGAGTTTGTCGTCGTCGAGCGTGGTAGCGCAGGCGCCGAGCAGCGCAACGAACACGTATGGAACCAATCGGGCGAATGAGGCGACGGCGGCCTTGGTCATTGCTTGCGGCGGAGAAACCGGAGGAGCAATGAGGCTACCGCAGTTGACCGGGGCACGTCCGACGCGATCCGTTCGAACTGGTTACCGGTCGCACGACCGTGCGTGCGAATTACGCCAGATAAACGAGCGTCCCGACGCTCACCAGCGCCACCAGCACGACGACGATGCCGATCTCGACGCGCAACGCCCTGGGCGGGTGCGCAACCTCGGATTCGCTTTCGATCGGCCGGTCCAGCCAGCGCCGATAGCGCTCCAGGAGGTCTTCCATCTCGTGCTTGGTCACCATGGTTGTTCTCGTCTGTGGGTGATAGGGACGGATCGCGCCGCCGATGACCGTGAGTCGCGCGAGATTCAGGAACGGTTCAATCAAACTTGCTGCCACCACGGTG
>CADECO010000089.1:4961-17229 GCA_902825905.1 uncultured beta proteobacterium | reverse complement strand
TTCGCGGAATTCGCGCTGCTTGCGCTGGAACTCGCGGTTGGTTTCATTGAAGTCGCGCTCGCGATTGCGCCGATCCGACTCGGACATCGTGACGGTGTTCTTCTCCAGCTGATCCTGCAGTTTCTTCAGCTGGTCGGCCATGCGATTGAGCTCCTGCTCGCGTTTGGCGAACTCGCCTTCGATCTTCTTCTGGGCGCGCTGGGCCGGGGCTGCATCGCGCAGGATCCGGTCGAGATTGACGAACCCGATCTTGGCGTTCTCGACCTGCGCCAGGGCGCCGGTTGATCCGAGCAAGACGAGCGCGCATAGCGCGGTTCTGAGTACGTTGACCAAGTGCTTCCTCCGGAGGGGCGTTGGCTAGAACACCGTACCGAGCAGGAACTGGAAGCGCTGCGTGCGGTCATCGGGCTTCGTTCTGAGCGGTATGCCCATGCTCATCTTGAGCGGGCCGATCGGTGAAATCCAGCTGAAAGACAGCCCGGTAGAATACCTGAAACCTAATTCCTTCAACGTTCCGCCCGCCTGCCCTGGCGTCCAAACCTGACCCGCATCGAAGAACCATCCGAGGCGCGCGGTGCGGTCCTGCCCCAGGCCGGGAAACGGGAACAGGAACTCCGCGCTGCCGACCGCCTTGCGCGAACCGCCGAGGAAGCCGTTGGGATCCCGCGGACCGAGCGAGCTCTGGGAATAACCGCGCACCGACGATGGCCCGCCGGCGTAGTACGCCTTGAAGAACGGCAGCGGTTGCCCACGGTACCCGCTCGCGTAGCCGAGATCGCCGGTGAATGCGAGAGCGTGGTTGCGTCCGACCGGAAAGAAGATCGTGCCGGTATAGCCGGCCTTGTAGTAGCGGACCTCGGCGCCCGGCAGCGATGCCTCGAGCCCGATCCGCTGCTGCGCGCCGCGCATCGGCCACAAGGCGCTGTCGCGGCCGTCGCGCGTCCAGCCGGTGGAGCCGATCAGGAACGAGCTGCTGTTGCCGAAGCGGTCGACGTAGTCTTTGAACCGTACCGGGCTGTCGTCGAAGACGTCGACGTAGGTGCGCTCGTAGGCGAGCCCGAAATTGACGTTGTCGGTTTCGGTGATCGGGTACCCGAGCCGCAGCCCGGCGCCGCGCGTGTCGGTCTTGTAGCTGCCGATGTTCAGCGCTTTCGCATCGAAGCGACGGTCGTACAGATCGAACCCGCGGCTCAGGCCGTCGACGGTCCAATACGGATTGGTGAATGAGAGCGCATAGACGCGGTTGATCGAGCCCGATTGCAACTGCAAGGCGAGCGCGTTGCCCGAGCCGAACAGGTTCTGCTGCGAAATCGAACCCGAGATGATGAATTTCTCTGCACTGGAGAATCCCACACCGAACAGGATGCTCCCGGTCGCGCGCTCCTTGACGCGAACGTTGACATCGACCTGGTCGGTGGTTCCAGCGACCGGCTCGTTCTCGAGATCGACCTCGGTGAAGAACTGCGTCAGATCCAGGCGGCGCTTGGAACGAGCCAGCTTCTGGTTGTCGTAGTACGCGCCTTCGAGCTGACGCATTTCGCGCCGGATGACTTCGTCACGCGTGCGCGTGTTGCCGACGATGTTGATACGCCGGACGTAGGCGCGCCGGCCGGGATCGACCAGGATCGTGAACCCGACGGTGCGCTTGTCCTTGTCGATTTCCGGCACTGCGTTGGCATTGGCGAACGCATAGCCCTCGTTGCCGAGGCGGTCGGAAATCGCCTTGGTGGATTCGGTCAGCCGCTCGCGCGAAAACGGCTCGCCGGGCCTGATCGTGATCAGCCTGCGCAGATCCTCCTCTGGCACGACCAGATCTCCACCCAGCTTCACGTCGGTGACGGTGTACTTCTCACCCTCGGTGACGTTGATAGTGATGAAGATGTCCTGCTTGTCGGGCGAGATCGATACTTGCGTGGAATCGACGTTGAAGTCGAGGTACCCGCGGTTCTGATAGAACGAGCGCAGCGACTCGATGTCGCCGGCGAGCTTCTGGCGGGAATACTGGTCGTTCTTCGTGTACCAGGTCATCCAGCCCGGCGTCTGCAGCACGAACAGGTCGAGCAGTTCCGATTCGCCGAACGACTGGTTGCCGACGATGTTGATGCGCCGGATCTTGGCGATATCGCCTTCGTCGACCGTGAACGTCACCCCAACCCGGTTGCGCTCCAGCGGGGTCACCGTGGTGGACACCACCGCGCCGTATTTGCCGCGCGTCAGATACTGGCGTTTGATTTCCTGCTCGGCCTGATCGAGCAGCGCCTTGTCGTAGGTGCGGCCGTCGGCGATGCCCGCGTCGCGCAACGACTTGCGCAACTGCTCGTCGCTGAACTCGCGGATGCCGACGAAATCGATTGTCGCGATCGCCGGCCTTTCTTCCACAAGGACGACGAGCACATCGCCTTCGACCTCCAGCCTGACATCGCGAAAGAACCCGGTGGCGTAGAGGGCGCGCACCGCTTCCTGGACGCGCTCGGGCGAAAGCCGTTCACCGACCTTGATGGGCAGGTACGTGAACACCGTACCGGGCTCGATACGCTGGATGCCTTCGACGCGAATGTCGCGGACGACGGCTGAGGTGGTCGAGGCGCTCTGTTGCGCGAACGCACCCTGTGCGAATGCCGCCGACACCAGCACGGCCAGGAGTCTTTTTCTCATCCGTCCTTTGGGAGAGGCGCGGGCCCTCTGCCCCTCGCTCGCTTTGTCCGCTTAACTCGCAACCAGCCGCGTGATGTCGTTGAAGAACGCGAAGCCCATCAACAACATGAGAACCGCGATGCCGAAGCGTTGGCCGTATTCCATCGCGCGCTCGGAGAGAGGAGTCCCCTTGATGAGCTCGATGGAATAATACATCAAGTGTCCGCCGTCCAAGACCGGGATCGGCAGCAGATTGAGCACACCGATGCTGATGCTGATCAACGCGATGAATGTAATGAACGGCAGCAACCCGAGCGATGCGGACTGACCAGCGTAGTCGGCGATCGTTACCGGGCCGCCGAGGTTGCGCCACGACAGTTGGCCCACCAGCATCTTCCACAGCATGCGCACGCTGAAGATCGACATGTCCCAGGTCTTCACCGCGCCGCGCCAAGTCGCCTCGATCGGGTCGTAGCGCTGCTGCACGTAGAGCGTGGCCAGCGTTTTCGGATCTTCGCGTACGCCCGCGCCCACCCGGCCGATCGTCTGGTTGTTGCGCGTGATCGCGGCCGGCGTCACCGTCGCCCGAAGCGTTTCGCGATCGCGCGCGACGCTCACTTCGAGCGGCTTGTTCGGACTGGCCACGACCAACGTCACGAACTCGGCCCAGTCGCTGATCGGTTTGCCGTCTACGGCAGTGATTCGATCACCCGGCCGCAGGCCTGCATTGGCAGCCGGCCGCCCTGCTTCGACCACGCCGAGCACTGCCTCCAGGGGGGGACGAAACAACCTCAACCCGGCCGCAGCGAGCAGATCGCCATCGCGGGAGTCGACCGAGACGTTGCCCCGATCGAGGTTGCGGACTTGCATCCGGTTCCTCGAGTCGATCACTTCAATGCGCGCACGCCCTTTCGCCACGGCGACGTCGATGAGCGACCAGCGAACGTCCTGCAAAGTGCGAACCTGCTTGCCGTCGATGGCGACGATCTCATCGCGATCGCCGAAACCTGCCGTGGCGGCCGGGGTGTCGGCTGCGGGTGCGGTGATCAACGCACGCGCTTCCTGGAAGCCGTACATGTGGATGCCGGCATAGATGATCCAAGCCAGCAGAAAATTTGCCAGCGGCCCGGCTGCAACGATCGCCATGCGCTTGGCGACCGACTGGCGATTGAAAGCGCGATGCAGTTCCGCTGCGGGAACCGGCGCCTCGCGCTCGTCGAGCATTCGCACGTAGCCGCCGATCGGGGCGATCGCGAGCACCCATTCGGTCTGATCGGGGCCGCGCGTCAAGCGCAGCAACGGGCGACCGAAACCGATCGAGAAGCGCAGCACCTTGACGCCGCACCACCGCGCGACCCAGTAGTGCCCGAGTTCGTGGATGACGATCACGATGCCGAGCACCACCAGGAAAGAAACGATGTACTGAAGCAGATTCATCCGTCAGGCTCCTGTGTACCTCAGCGCATCGCTCGCGTGCGGGCTTCGGCGAGCGATCTGGCGCGGGCGTCGAATTCGATCACTTCTTCGACGCTGTTCATCGCGCAGTGGTTCATCGCTGCAAGGGTCGCTTCCACGACATCGATGATACGGGTGAATCCGAGGCTGCCATGGAGAAAGCCGGCCACCGCGACTTCATTGGCGGCATTGAAGGCAACCGCCGCCGAGTCTTGCGATCGAAGCACCTCGTAGGCCAGACGCAACGCCGGAAACCGCGCGAAGTCCGCCGCCTCGAAGGTCAACTGCCCGATGCGGACCAGGTCGAGCGGCGTCACGCCGGCGTCCACGCGCTCGGGAAATGCCAGGGCCTGCGCGATCGGCGTGCGCATGTCGGGGTTGCCGAGCTGCGCGATGACCGAGCCGTCGCGATACTCCACCATCGAATGGATCACGCTCTGCGGATGGATGACCACTTCGATCTGCTCGGGCGTGGCGCCGAAAATCCAGTGCGCCTCGATCACTTCGAGCGCCTTGTTCGCCATCGTGGCCGAGTCGACCGAGATCTTCGGCCCCATGTCCCAGGTGGGGTGCTTGCAGGCCTGCGCCGGCGTCACCGCTTCGAGCTCGGCTAGCGGCCGGGTCCGAAACGGTCCACCCGAACCCGTCAGCAGAACGCGCCGCACGCCATGTTGGTCCAGACGGTTCGACGCATCGGGCGGCAGACACTGAAAGATCGCGTTGTGCTCACTGTCGATGGGCAGGAGGGTCGCACCATGCTTGGCCAGGGCGTCGATGAACAGCCGCCCGGTCATCACCAGTGCTTCCTTGTTGGCCAGCAGGACACGCTTGCCGCTGCGCGCTGCCGCCAGGGTTGGGCGTAGACCAGCGGCCCCGACAATGGCGGCCAGCACGGTGTCGGCGCCGCGCAGACTCGCCGCCTCGATGAGTCCTTCTTCTCCGTAGAGAAGCCTCGTCTCGGGCGCGACCTCGCGCAGCGAAGCCTCGATCGCGCCCGCTGCCTGCGCGGAACCCACCACTGCAAGTTCCGGACGAAACTGCGCGCAGATCTGCACCAGTTCCTCAGCGCGTTTGAACGCCGTTGCTGCAGCCAGACGCAGACGGTCGGGATGCCGCGCGATGACATCGAGCGTGCTTTGCCCGATCGAGCCGGTGGCGCCCAGGACGACAACGTTACGCATCAGCGAACGAGAAGCAGCGCCGCGATCGGCAAGACGGGGAGAAGCGCATCGATACGATCGAGAATGCCACCATGACCGGGCAGGACGTTACCACTATCTTTGAGCCCGGCCTGGCGCTTCAGCGACGATTCGAACAGGTCACCCACGACGCTGATTACCGCCAGGCCGATCGCCGCTGTCACGGTCAGGAGGGTGGCCGTGGATATGCCTTGGAGCCACGCGCTCGCCAGCAACGCATAGAGCGCCACGCACACCAGCGCACCGATCACGCCTTCGACCGTCTTGCCGGGGCTGACGGCGGGAGCGAGCTTGCGACGGCCGAACCGCCGGCCGACGAAATAGGCGGCGATGTCGGCGGTCCACACCAAGCCCATGATCACGAGCAGCCAGTGCACGCCAAGCGCGCGCAGATCGACCACCGCCACGTAGAACGGTGCGAGGGCGAACACGCCGAGTGATGCGACCAGCCACCGCGGGGGCCGCTGCGGATTGCGGCGCACCCATCCCCAGGCGCACAGAATCCAAAACACTGCCGCGACGCCATAGACGATCAGGAGCCGACCTGTTCTGATCTCCTCGTTGGTCGCATCGGTCCAACCTAGCACGCCCGCGGCGATGAGCGTAACCGTGCCGGCATAGAGAAATCGCGCGGGCGGCGACATGCGGGCGAAGCCACTCCACTCCCACGCGGCGATCGCTATGAATAGCAGCGTGAACAGCGCCCATCCGCTTGGCGGCAGCCAGGCAAGGGCTGCGGCGAGGATCGCACCCAGCACAACGGCGGAGATGATGCGTAGCTTGAGCATGGTGCGAACGAAGCGGCGATCCTACCGCGGTACCGGGCGCGCGCGTGCTCTGACCCGAGCCAGTTTGCGCGGTGCGCAGGTTACGTTTGTCGTGGGATGGGAAACTGGCGCGTCAGCCGCGCGGGAGGCACTTGCCGGTGAGGAGGAGCAGCAGCTTACACAACCTCCGCGCGACCCGGCTGAATCGATCCGGGCTTAATCAATTCGAACCCAATCGATCGAACCCCATCGATCCGAGCCTAATCGATCCGAGCCTAATCGCCGGGACGTTGCGACGAATCAAAGCCGCTCTGCGGGCAGGCCTTACGCTTTGGACTTCAGACGCCCCGCTTCGTTGGGATCGCCCTGCCCAACCGATCCCCAGTCGGCATCACCGCCGTGTCGGGCAGCGACAACCTGTTCGCTGGTGCGACCGAAGCGCCGTTCACGTTTGCGATACGACGCGATCGCGGTGTCGAGGCAGGCACCGTCGAAATCCGGCCAAAGCGTGTCGGTAAAGAACAGTTCGCAGTAGGCGAGCTGCCAGAGAAGAAAATTGCTGATCCGCTGCTCCCCGCCCGTACGAATGAACAGATCGGGCTCTGGCGCGTAGCTCGCGGCGAGAAATGGTGCAAGGTCGGCCTCGGCGTAGTTGCCTGCCTTCTCCGGGTGCTTGAGCACGAGCTGGTTCATCGCCTGAATCAGGTCCCAGCGGCCGCCGTAGTTGATCGCCAGCGTGAGCGTGAGGCGATCATTCGCACGGGTCAGCGCTTCGGCGCGCTGTACTGCCTGATGCACGGTGTCGCCGAAGGCGCGCGTGTCGCCGATGACGCGAAGACGAATCCCATGACGGTGCAGCTTCTCGATCTCGTGCTCGAGCGCGCCTTGCAGCAGCTGGCGCAGTACGGAGACCTCTTCGGCCGGACGCCGCCAGTTCTCCGAACTGAATGCGAACAGTGTCAGACAGCCGATGCCCCGTTCGATGCACGCCCGCACGGTCTCGCGCACCGTTTCGACCCCGCGGTGATGGCCCGCCACACGCGGCAAGAAGCGCTTCTTCGCCCAGCGTCCGTTGCCATCCATGATGATGGCAACGTGATTGGGGACGTCGCCGACGGCGGGAATGTCGCGAGTGGAACTGGTGAACATAGATGTCCTTGAGTTCGCTGGGCAGCGCCGCGTCAGCCCACGATTCGGCGCGACTCAGACCGTCATCAACTCCTGTTCCTTGGCCTGGACCGCTTTGTCGACCTCGGCGATATGGCGGTCGGTGAGCTTCTGCACGTCGTCCTGCGCGCGCCGTTCTTCGTCTTCGGAGACCGACTTCGCTTTGAGGAGTTCCTTGAGCGCGTGATTCGCGTCACGCCTCAGGTTACGGACCGCTACGCGCGCGTTTTCGCCTTCGTGCCTGACCACCTTGGTGAGATCACGTCGGCGCTCTTCGGTCAGCGCCGGCATCGGCACCCGCACGACGTCGCCTTGCGTCGTCGGGTTGAGTCCGAGATCAGAATCGCGGATCGCCTTCTCCACGGCCTGGATCATCTTCTTCTCCCACGGCGTCACGCCCAGGGCCCGCGCATCGAGCACGGTCACCTTCGCCACCTGACTGATGGGGGTCGGGTTGCCATAGTAGTCGACCATCAAGTGGTCAAGCAGCCCGGCGTGGGCGCGCCCTGTGCGAATCTTCGCAAGATCGGCCTTGAGGGCCTCCAGCGACTTGTGCATCTTCTGTTCGGTCGATTTGCGTATGTCGGCGATGGTTGCCATGGGTATCGCTCCTCCACGGATACGTCAGCATGTGCGGGAGCTTTGGCGTCGCGGCCAAAGGCTCTCCACAAACGAGCGATTGTACGGGCTGCTTCGCGCCACTGGGGGCGGAAGCCCCGGCGCGGTTGCGCCGGAGGATGCCCGGCGCGCCCGCTGGGATCAGCTGTCAGTTGTGCACGAGCGTGCCCTCGGGCTCGCCCATCACGACGCGCCGCAGCGCACCCGATTTGAAGATGCTGAAGACGATGATCGGCAGGCGCTGATCGCGGCACAGGGCGAGTGCGGTCGCGTCCATGACGCCGAGGTAGCGCGAGATTGCCTCATCGAAGGTGACCGAGTCGTAGCGCTTGGCTTCGGGCACGCGATTCGGATCGGCCGTGTAGACGCCATCGACCTTGGTCGCCTTGAGCACGACCTGCGCCTCGATCTCCCGGCCGCGCAGCGCAGCGGCGGTATCGGTGGTGAAGAACGGATTACCGGTGCCCGCTGCGAACACGACGATCTTGCCTTCCTCGAGGTAGCGGATCGCCTTCGCGCGGATGTACGGCTCGACCACCGGTTCGACGTTTAGCGCGGACTGAACGCGAGCGTTCAGCCCTTTCTGCCGCATGACGTCTTGCAGCGCGAGCGCGTTCATGATCGTCGCCAGCATGCCCATGTAGTCGGCCGTGGCGCGGTCCATCCCGGCGGCACCGAGTGCCACCCCGCGGAAGATATTGCCGCCGCCGATCACGACCCCGACTTCGACGCCCAGTTCGACGACTTGCGCCACCTCACCGACGATCGACTCGATGGTCGAACGGTTGATGCCGAACGGGTCGTCGCCCATCAGGGCTTCGCCCGAAAGTTTGAGCAGGATGCGTTTGTAGCGCGCCTCGGCCATGCTCCCTGCCCTTCTAGCGCGCCATGCCGGCTTGCGCTTTCACTTCAGCGGCGAAATCGGTGACCTTCTTCTCGATGCCTTCGCCCACGACCAGGAACTGGTAGCCCAGGATCTTGGTCTTGCGAGCGGCCATCGCCTTCTCGACCGTCTGCTTGTCGTCCTTCACGAACGGCTGGCCGAGCAGCGTGATCTCGCCGATGAATTTGTTGACGCCGCCCTCGACCATCTTCGCGACGATATCGGCCGGCTTGCCCGATTCGTTGGCGCGGGCGGTGAGGATCTCGCGTTCCTTGGCGACGACGGCCGGATCGACCTGGTCGCGCGACATGAACTGCGGCTTGGCGAAGGCGATGTGCATCGCAGTGTCCTTGCCGGCCGCCTCATCGCCGTCGTAGTCCACCAGCACGCCGATCTTCACGCCATGCAGATAGCCGCTCAGCTTGCCCTTTGCGGCGACGCGATGGAAGCGGCGGATGCTCATGTTCTCGCCGATGCGCTGGACCAGCGCCTGGCGATGCGTTTCGACCGTGCCGCCGTGCATCGGCAGCTTGACCAGTGCCTCGACGTCAGCCGGCGCAGCCGTGGCGACGATCTCGGCCAACTCGCGCGCGAATCCGAGAAAGTCCTCGTTCTTCGCGACGAAGTCGGTTTCGCAGTTCAGCTCCACGATCGCGCCTGCCTTGCCGTCGACGGCGACGTGCAGCCCGATCACGCCCTCGGCGGCCACACGGCCCGCCGCTTTCGAGGCTTTTGCGCCGCTCTTGATGCGCAGGATCTCTTCGGCCTTGTTGATGTCACCGGCGGCCTCTTCCAGCGCTTTCTTGCACTCCATCATGCCCAGGCCGGTGCGCTCGCGCAGGTCGCGCACCAGCGACGCGGTGATTTCCGCCATCTCGATCTCCAGTCTGTACTCGGTGAGCCTGCAGACCGGCTTCGCGCGGTCTGCGCATGACGGCGGCGATCAGCCGTCGGCTTCTTCCACTTCCACGAATTCGTCGGTGCCGCTGCTGATGATTTCCTGGATCGACTGATTGCGCCCTTCCAGGATCGCATCGGCGATGCCGCGAGCGTACAGTCGGATCGCCCGGCTCGAATCGTCGTTGCCGGGAATCACGTGCGCCACGCCGATCGGCGAGTTGTTCGTATCGACGACGGCGACCACCGGAATGCCGAGCTTGTTGGCTTCCTGCACCGCGCCCTTCTGATAACCCACATCGATCACGAACAGCGCATCGGGCGGGCTGTCGAGCCCCTTGATGCCACCGAGGCTGCGATTGAGTTTCTCCAGTTCGCGCGAGAACGACAGCGCCTCCTTCTTGGAGAGCTTCTCCAGCCCGCCGTCGGACACCATCAGCTCCATCTCGCGCAGCCGCTTGATCGATTGCTTCACCGTCTTGAAGTTGGTGAGCATGCCCCCCAGCCAGCGGTAGTCGACGAAGGGCGCGTTGCAGCGCGTCGCTTCCTCGCGGACGATCTCGCGTGCGGACCGCTTGGTGCCCACGAACAGGATCGTGCCCTTGTTGGAAGCGAGTTGCCGCACGAACTTGGCGGCTTCCTGGTACATCACCACCGTCGTCTCGAGGTTGATGATGTGGATCTTGTTGCGGTGTCCGAAGATGAATGGGGCCATCTTCGGGTTCCAGAAACGGGTTTGATGTCCGAAATGGACGCCCGCCTCCAGCATCTGGCGCATCGTGGCCGACATGTACGACTCCTTGGTCTTAGGGTTGGTCACTGCCGTTCACGTCGTGGAATCCGTGCGACAGACCGCGCAGCGAATGCGCCGGGCCGCATGGGCACCCTAAGGGAGTGAACGGGAGAGTTTCGCTTCGTGCGCCAGCGCCGCTCAAAGGCTCCGAGTGCGTGTCGCAAAAAAGCCGCGCATCGTAGCACGACCGCCCGCGCGTACTCAAGCCAGACAAGCGCGAATTCTTGTTCTCAAACAACGCGTTGCCGTCCGCCTTGGCGACCGGGCCCACGTCGAGCTCGGGGCGGTTCGAATCCTGCGGCCGATTTGCGGCGTGCGGCGCGAATACCGTATCCTGCGGACCTTTCCGAGAAGTCCGACCATGGCAGTCCAGATAAAGTCCAACGAAGACGTAGAGCGTATGCGGGTGGCGGGGCGCCTGGCGGCCGAGGTGCTCGACTTCATCGGACCACACATCAAGGCAGGCGTGACCACCGGCGAGCTCGACCGCCTGTGCCACCAGTACATGGTCGAGGTGCAAGGGACGGTACCAGCGCCGCTCAACTACGCGCCGCCGGGCTACAAGCCGTTTCCCAAGGCGATCTGCACCTCGGTCAACCATCAGGTCTGCCACGGCATCCCCGGCGATCGGGTTCTCAAGAACGGCGACATCCTCAACGTCGACATCACCGTCATCAAAGACGGCTTTCACGGCGACACCAGCCGGATGTTCTACGTGGGCGAGCCATCGATCCAGGCGCGCCGCTTATGCGAAGTGACATTCGAGTGCATGTGGCGCGGCATCGAAGCGGTGCGGCCCGGCGCCACGCTGGGCGACATCGGTGCGTCCATCCAGCTGCATGCGGAAGCGCAGGGCTACAGCGTGGTGCGCGAGTTCTGCGGACATGGCATCGGCCGCAAGTTCCATGAGGAGCCGCAGGTGCTTCATTACGGCCGCGCCGGGACCGGACTGACGCTGGCTCCCGGAATGACCTTCACGGTCGAGCCGATGATCAACGCCGGTCGCGCGGCAATTCGCGAGCTGAACGACGGCTGGACGATCGTCACCAAGGACCACAGCCTGTCGGCCCAGTGGGAGCACACCGTGCTGGTCACGGCCGACGCCTACGAGATCCTCACGTTCTCGGCCGGCGTGCGTCCCTCCCCCCTCGCCGCGCGAGTCGCCAGCACCAGCCCGGTCTGAGCTTCGTCCGGACGCGGGCTGAACGCGACATGAAGTAAGGCTCGAACCAGGCATGAATGCAGTAGCGGCGCTGCGCGAGCGGCTCAAGGCCGAGCGCGACGCCGTGCGCAAGGCATTCCTCGAACGTCCGGATTCGGCGAAGTTCTTTCGCGCGCATGGCGCGATCATCGACAAGGCCCTCGCCGACCTGTGGCGCGAGGCGGCGGCACCGTCGGACTGCGCGCTGGTGGCCGTCGGCGGATACGGGCGACGCGAGCTCTATCCGCACTCCGACGTCGACGTCTTGATTCTGGTTCCAGCGATCGATGACGTCCAGACCAGCGCCGCGCTCGAAGGCCTGATCGGAGCGTTCTGGGACATCGGCGTGGAACTCGGCCACGCGGTGCGCTCGGTCGCACAGTGCGTCGAAGAGGCCGGCAAAGACATCACCGTCGCGACCGCCATGCTCGAAGCACGGCTGATAGCGGGAGACGCCGGGCTCTACGCGCAGTTCGAGCAGTCGGTGGGCGCCGCGCTCGATCCGGTGCGCTTCTTCAACGGCAAGCGCATGGAGCAGGAGCAGCGCTACGAGAAATACAACGACAGCCCCTACAGCCTCGAACCGAATCTGAAGGAGTCACCCGGTGGGCTGCGCGATCTGCAGGTGATCCGCTGGGTCATGCGCGCGAGCGG
>CADECO010000089.1:0-4861 GCA_902825905.1 uncultured beta proteobacterium | reverse complement strand
GCGGCGTTGCAGCCGGCGCAGGTCGAGCCGATCGTCATCAACGAGCGGTTCCAGGCGTTGCACGAATTGCTCGACGCGCGCGATCCCGAATTGTTTGAACGCGAGCCCGGCGCGATCTTCGAGAGCTTCCTGCTGTTGCAGCAGCATGCCGAGCTGAGGGGAATGTCGGCGCCGACGCTCAGGGCGATCTGGCGCGCACGCAAGCGGGTCGATGCCGCGTTTCGGCGCGATCCGGCCAATCGCGCACGATTCGTGGAGATGCTGCAGCAGCCGCGCGGCATCGTGCATGAGTTCCGGCGCATGAATCAGTACGGGATTCTCGGCCGCTATCTGCCCGCGTTTGGGCGCGTCGTCGGCCAGATGCAGCACGACCTGTTCCACGTGTACACCGTGGATCAACACATCCTCACGGTGGTGCGCAACCTGCGGCGCTTCACGCTGCTCGAGCACTCGCACGAGTATCCGTTGTGCAGCCGCCTGATCAGCAATTTCGAGAAGCCGTGGCTGCTCTACCTGGCGGCGATCTTCCACGACATCGCCAAAGGCCGCGGCGGCGATCATTCGGTGCTGGGCAAGGAAGACGCGCGCCGGTTCTGTCGATCGCACCACCTGAGCGCGGAAGACACCGAACTGGTCGTGTTCCTGGTGGAGCGGCACTTGACCATGTCTGGTGTCGCACAACGCGAAGATCTCGCCGACCCCGACGTCATCCGCGCTTTCGCTGATGCGGTGAAGACCGAGCGCCGGCTGGTCGCGCTCTATCTGCTCACGGTCGCGGATATCCGCGGCACCAGTCCAAAGGTCTGGAACGCCTGGAAAGGCAAGCTGCTGGAGGACCTGTTCCGACTCACCCGGCGCGTGCTGCGCGGCGGGGCCGCCGATGTCGATCAGGACGTGCAGGCCAAGCAGACCGAGGCGATGCGCCTGCTGCGCCTGTACGCGCTGTCCGATCACGCCAAGGACGCGCTCTGGCGCGAGCTCGACGTCGGCTACTTCCTCCGGCACGAGCCACAGGAAATCGCCTGGCAAACCCGCACCTTGCACTATCGGGTCAAGTCCGAGGCGCCGGTGGTGAAGGCGCGCCTGGCGCCGATCGGCGAAGGCATCCAGGTGCTCATCTATTGCCGCGACCAGCCTGAGCTGTTCGCGCGCATCTGCGGCTACTTCGAGAGCATCGCCTACTCGATCATCGACGCGAAGATCCACACCACGCGGCACGGCTACGCGCTCGATACCTTCCTCGTGATGGGCACGGCGAGCGACGGGCATTACCGCGACACGCTCAGCCGGATCGAACAGGAACTCGAAGCGTTGCTGTCGGGCAAAGGCTCACTGCCCACACCGGGCAACCGACGGGTATCGCGGCAGTTGAAGCACTTCCCGATCACGCCGGAGGTGCATCTGCGCCCCGACGACAAAGGGCAGTTCCACGTGCTGACCGTCACCGCCGGCGATCGACCGGGGTTGCTGCGGGGCATCGCCTCGGTTCTGGGTCGGTATGGGGTGAATCTGCGCACCGCCAAGATCGCGACCCTGGGCGAGCGCGCGGAAGACGTCTTCGTGGTCGACGGTGAAGCGTTCACGCGACCCAAGACCGTGCTGCAGCTCGAAACCGACCTGCTCGGCGCGCTGGGCTGAAATCCGGACCGACCGCTCAGTCGTCGCTGATCGCTTCGCCCGGGAACAGTGCGTCGATGAAGCCGAACCTGGTCAGATCGCGGATCCGCATCGGGTAGAGAATGCCGGCAAGGTGGTCGCATTCATGCTGGACCACGCGAGCATGGAACCCTTCCACCGTACGATCGATCGGCTCGCCGCGCTCATTGAAGCCGCGGTAGCGCAGCCGGCTTGCGCGTGGCACCCACCCGCGCATGCCGGGCACTGACAAGCACCCTTCCCACGCCTCGTCTTCGTCTGTCCCGAGCGACTCGAGCGTCGGATTGATCAGCACGGTATCGGGGACCTCCGCCGCGTCGGGATAGCGCGGGCTGGGCGCACCGCCGAAGATCACTACCTGCAGGCCCACACCGATCTGCGGGGCAGCCAGGCCGGCCCCGTTCAAGTGCGCCATCGTGTCGCGCATGTCGGCGAGCAACGTGTGAAGCTCTGCCGTATCGAATCGCTCAACGCGCGCGCACTGCGCTAGCAGGCGCGGATCGCCCATCCTGAGGACCGGACGGATCACGGCAGGCTCACCAGCGCCTCGATGATGCGGCGCACGCGGACCATCGCCTGCTGCAGCACGGCTTCGATCTCATGGATCGCGACGCCGCCCGCGCTCGTTCCGCGTCCGGCGGCATAGTTGACGACCACCGCTATCGCGCCGTAGGGCAAGCCCAACTCGCGTGCCAACGCGGCTTCGGGCATGCCCGTCATGCCGACGAGATCAGCGCCGTCGCGTTCGAGCCGATCGATCTCGGCCGCCGTCTCGAGCCTTGGACCCTGCGTTGTCGCGTACACGCCGCCGTCGAGCACACGCTCCTGGCACGTGGCGGCAGCGTTGATCAGCGCGTTGCGCACGTCGGCATCGTAGGGATGGGTGAAATCGACATGCGTCACCGGCTGCTCCGGCCCTTCGAAGAACGTCGCGGCACGGCCCCAGGTGTAATCGAGAATCTGGTGGGGGATCACCAACGCCCCCGGACCGCAGTCGGGGCGGATACCGCCGACCGAGGCCACCGAGACGATGCGCGTCACGCCCGCTTCACGCAGCGCCCAGATATTCGCGCGGTAGTTCACCTCGTGCGGTGGAATCGTATGGCCGTAGCCGTGCCGGGCGAGAAATACGATGTTCCGTCCGGCGATGGTGCCGAACGTGAGCGCCCCGGAGGGTTCGCCGTGAGGTGTGCGGAACGCACGTCGCTCGGTGACTTCGAGCGTGGCCAGACGCGACAGACCGCTGCCGCCGATGATCGCCAGCATTACATCCCTTTCACTGCGTAGATCGCCGGTAGGTTGCGCCAATACCCGCTCACATCCAGACCGCAGCCGAATACGAAGCGGTCGGGAATGTCGATGCCGACGAAATCGGCGCGCAACGGCTTGTCCTTGCCGGTCAGTTTGTTGGTGAGCACGGCCACCGCACAGCTGCGGGCGCCGCACTCGGTGACCTTGTGTTTGATCTCGCGCAGGGTCTCGCCGGCGTCGAGGATGTCGTCGACGATCAGCACGTCGCGATCGCGCACGATGGGCTGCGGCAACATGCGCCAGTTCACGGCCCCACCGCTGGTCTCAGCGCCGTAGCGTGAGGCGTGCACGTAGTCGATCGACAACGGAAAGCGCAACAGCGGCATCAGCTTGCCGCAGAAGAACACCGCGCCGTTCATGACGCATAGAAGCAGCGGGAAGCGCTCGCGATAGCTCTCGGTAATGGCAGCGGCAAGCGCGACGATACCTTGCTCGACGCGTTCGGCCGAACAGATCAGATCGGCGTTTTCCAGAATTTCCCAGGCTTTGCGGATATCGGCCTGATGCGTGGCAGGGCTTGCGGGCATCTTGATCGGCAATGACGGCGGCGGCGCGAAAGGGGCCGCATTGTATTCGCTCGACGTTGCGACTGCGAAGCCGGGTCTAGCGCGCGATCTCCCGCAGATAGGCGCTGAACGCCTCGCCCACCTCGGCGTGCTTCTGGCCGAGCGCCACGGTGGCTTGCAGATACCCCAGCTTGGAGCCGCAGTCGTATCGCGTACCCTCGAAGCGGTACGCAAGGACCGCCTCGTCGCCGAGCAGCGCCGCGATAGCATCGGTGAGCTGGATCTCGCCACCCGCGCCGGGCTTGCCGCGCTCCAGATGATGAAAGATCCGCGGAGTCAGGACGTATCGACCGATCACCGCGAGGTTCGACGGTGCCTCTTCGGGTCGCGGCTTCTCGACGATGGCGCTGATGCGCTCGGTGCGCTCGTCGACGCGGGAGCTCTTGACGATCCCGTACTGGCGCGTGTGTTCGCGCTGCACCTCCTGCACCCCGAGCAGTGACGCTCCGGTGGCCTGGAATGCGCGGGTCATCTGCAACATCACCGGCTCGCGCGCGTCGATCAGATCGTCGGCGAGGATGACGGCGAACGGTTCGTCCTTGACGACAGGTTTGGCGCACAGCACCGCGTGCCCCAGCCCCAGCTGCTCGGGCTGGCGGATGTAGATGCACGCGACCGACTTCGGAATGATGCGCTGAATCGACTCGAGCAACTCAGTCTTGCCGCGGGCCGCCAGCTCGGTCTCGATCTCGAAGGCCTTGTCGAAGTGATCCTCGATGGCGCGCTTGTGCCGGCCGGTGATGAAGACCAGCTCGGTGATGCCTGCGGCAACCGCTTCTTCGACGGCGTACTGAATAAGCGGTTTGTCGACGATCGGCAGCATCTCTTTCGGGCTGGCCTTGGTGGCCGGCAGAAAGCGACTGCCGAATCCGGCAACGGGAAATACGGCTTTACGGACGGCTCGGTTGCTCATGGGATTGCTCATGGGATGCCCTCGGAATTGATCGCTTAAGCCCCCGAGCCCTCTTGGCTGCGCTCATGGTCACGCACCTTTCGTGGGTGCGGCCACCGTCTCACGGTCGATGAGTGCGCGCAATTCTTCTTCGCCGATGATCGATACACCGAGCGATTCGGCCTTGGCGAGCTTGGAGCCCGGATCGGCGCCGGCCAGGACATAGCTGGTCTTGCGTGACACACTGCCGCTCACCTTGCCGCCCTGCGATTCGATCAATGCCTGCGCCTGTTCGCGCGTCAGCGTGGGGAGCGTGCCGGTGAGCACGAACGTCTTGCCTGCCAGCGCATCTCCGGATTGTGAGCGTGCGACGCCCTCGTCGGACCACCGTATGCCCGCCTCGCGCAACCGTTGAATGACCTCGCGGTTGTGGGGC
>CADECO010000088.1:11294-17387 GCA_902825905.1 uncultured beta proteobacterium | reverse complement strand
GTGCAGGCCGACAAAGCGGCGAAGGCGGGCGGACGCCTGGAGAAAGCGAAGATGTCGATCGGCCAGTACGGCCACATTGCGCTCGTGTACGACACCGAAGGCAACATGATCGGGTTGCACTCGATGGCGTAGCGGCTCGTAACTACGTAACTACTCGAGCGCCTTGAATCCGCTCGCGCGGATCACCTTGCCCCAGCGCTCGTAGTCTTCGCGCACCAGCGCGGCGAATTCAGCCGGTGTGGTCAGGCGGACTTCGAGTGCGAGCGACTCCATGCGCGCCTTGAAATCGCCGGCGCGCTGCGCATCGATGACGATGCGGTTGAGCTGATCGATCACGTTGGCGGGCGTGCCGGCCGGAGCGAACAGGCCGTACCAGCCGTTGGCGAGCAGATCGATCCCGAGTTCCTTGAACGTCGGAACGTCGGGTGCGATCGGCGATCGGGCGCCGCTTGCGTGCGCGAGGATGCGCAGCTTCCCGGCGCGTGCCTGTGGCACGAAATCGCCGATCGTGCTGACCACGGCAGCGATCTGTCCGCCCAGCAGTGCGGTCACGGCGGGTGGCGTGCCTTTGAACGGCACGTTGGTCAGCTCGATGCCCGCCGCGCGTGCGAAGGTGATGCCGGTGAAGTGCGGGATGTTGCCGTTGCCCGGTGTGCCGAACGTCGCGTCGCGCGGATTGGCTTTGGCCCACGCGACGAATTCGGCAACGGTCTTGGCCGGCGTCATCGGCCCCACCGCCAGGCCGATCGGAAACAGGCCGACGAGCGCCACCGGCGTCAGATCGCGCTGCGGATCGTAGGGAAGGTTCTTCTGCGTATGCGGATAGATGCAGATGTTGGCGATCGGGGTAAAGAGCAGCGTCTTGCCGTCCGGTGACGCGCTCTTCACTGCATCGATCGCGATGCGGCCCTCGGCCCCGGCGCGGTTGTCGGCGATGAAGGGGTGACCCAACCCTTCACGCAGCCTGTCGGCCACCAACCGGCTCATGGTGTCGATCGCACCGCCGGGGGCGAAGCCGAGGACGACGCGTCCAGTTCCTTGCGCATGCACGCCCGGCGCAGCGAACGGGCCCAACAGGCCCGATAGCGCGAGCACGATGGCCGGCACCAGTACCCGCCCGCGCCGCGACCCGGAGAGAAGCGTTTCGGGCAACGCGCTCATGGTCGATCCTTTCAACCGCTGACTAGAGTTGGCTGCCTAGAGTTTCAACTCGCGCTCGTTCTTGGGTGGAAGGAACGAGCGATCGAAGATGTCCTTTGCCGCCGGCTTGCGCGCGAGGCCGTAGCCTTCGGCGAGCTGACCGATGGCACGCTCGAGCCGGTCGTCCTTGATGTCACCCACGCCGATCTGCGCCGTCTCGGGCGTGATGATCAGCGTGCGCAGCGCGTAGAGCATGCGGTCCTTCTCGATGCGCTTGTCGATGATCGGGTCGCGTTTGGCGACGATGTCGATCGCCGCATCCGGATTGGCGATGGCATCGCGCAGCCCGCGGTTGATCGCGCGGACCAGGCCGGCCACGGCTTGTGGGCGCTCCTTGGCCAGCGCGCGCGATACGACGATGCCGTTGGAGTAGAGATCGATCCCGTGGTCGGCGTAGAAGAACCAGCGGAAGTCCTTCTCCGGATCGGTCTTGAGCGCCTGCAGGTTGGAATAGCTGGTGACGTTGAACGCGGCAATCGCATCGACCTCGTTACGCATCAGCATCTGCTCTTGCAGCGCCGGCGCCATGTGCTGCCACTTCACCTTCTGCGCATCCAGACCGTTGTGCTTGGCGAGCACGCTGAAGATCTTGAACGCCGCGCTGCTGGCCGGCGAGCCGAGCGTCTTGCCTTCGACGTCCTTGAGCGCCTTGAGCGTGTTCGCGTTCTTGGTGATCAACACGAACGGCGGGCGGTTGTAGAACATGTACACCACCACCGGCGCTTCCTGCGGCTTGTCGGCCGCCACCTGGATGACGGCGTTGATGTCGCCGAATCCGGCGTTGTAGGTGCCGGTGACCACGCGCGTGACCGTGGCGGCGGAGCCTTCACCCTGATCGATCACGACGTCGAGCTTCTCTTCGGCGAAGTAGCCTTTTTCCTGGGCGATCAGGTACCACGCGTGCAGGCCTTGCAGCTTCCAGTCGAGCGTGAAGCGGATCTTGGTGTTCGCTTGCGCGTGAATCGCGGGGGCCGTGACAGCCAGACCGAGGGCGAGAATCGAACGGATGATCCAATGCATGGCGTGCTCCTTTGCGTAGCGGGTTCTGGCGCGTTGCGAACAAACCGTCGCGCATCGCGTGTGCGTTCTGATGCGACGCGAGCCTGCAGGGCGCCGCGTCGATGCGATTGCGCTTTTGGCCTGCGCCTCGCAGAATCCCTGCACTTTACTACCCCGAGGATCTTCCAGCGATGGAGCTTGCCGGACGTGTAGCGATCATCACCGGCCCTGCCAAAGGCATGGGTCGCGACATCACGCTTTCCTTGGCGCGCGAGGGCGCGGACATCGCGCTGGTCGGGCGCGATCTCGAGGCGATTCGGCCTGTGGAGGCAGAGGTCCGAGCGCTGGGTCGAAAGGCTGTCACGATCGCGTGCGATGTCGTCGACACCAAACAGGTGGATGAGATGGCCGCCGCGACGCGCAAGGCGCTGGGAGGCCGCATCGACATCCTGGTCAACGTGGCCGGCGGCACCGGACCGCTCGAGCGCGACCTCCTCGCGACTACGCCCGAGGAATTCGATCAGGTGATGGATCTCAACGCCAAGGGCTGTTTTCTCACCATGCGCGCCGTGCTGCCGACGATGATCGAGCAGCGCTTCGGCAAGATCTGCAATGTCGGCGGCACGTTCGGTATGCGTGGCCGCGCGCTGCGCCTGGCCTACAGCGCGTCGAAATGGGCGCTGCGCGGCGTGACCAAGAGCGCCGCCCTCGAGTACGGCCAGTACAACATCAACGTCAATTGCGTCGCGCCGGGCATGACCGATGGTCCGCGCTTCGAGAAGGTCTGCGCGGAGAAGGCGAAGACGCTGGGCCTGACGAAAGAAGAAGCACGCAAGGTGTTCGAACGCGAGTACGCGCTGCGGCGCATCTCGCAAGGCGAAGACGTCGCCGATGCCGTGCTGTTCCTGGTGAGCGAACGGTCGCGGCAGATCACCGGGGTCGACCTGCCGGTCGACGGCGGTTGGGCGATGTTGTAACTACGATCAGACGAGGCCAGTGATGAGCACCCAACCCGCCGACCTGGTGATCCGCAACGCGCGCATCGCCAATGCCGAAAGCACCCTCGACGCATCGATCGCAGTACGCGACGGCAAGATTGTCGCCGTGGCTGCCGACGATCTGATGCCGCCCGCCAAGGAAGTGATCGATGCGCGCGGCCGCTACGTGATCCCGGGCGCGATCGACAGTCACGTCCACTTCCGCACGCCCGGTTTCGACTACAAGGAAGACTGGCAAAGCGGCACCGGTGCCGCCGCGCGCGGCGGCGTGACCACCGTGTTCGAGATGCCGAACGTGAATCCGCCCACCGGCACCGTCGCCGCGCTGAAGATGAAGCAGGAGATCGCCGCGGCGCAGGCGTATGTCGACTACGGCATTTACGGTCTGCTCGGCGAAGACACGATCGACAATCTCGAAGACCTGATGAAGCACGGCGTGGCCGGATTCAAGTGCTTCATGGGCAACACCACCGGCAACCTGCCTCCGCCCACCGACGGGGCGATGCTCGAAGGATTCGAGATTCTCGCCAGGCGTGGGTATCGCTGCGTGGTGCACGCCGAGAACGGCTCGATCATGGAGCGGCGCCAGATCAAGATGGAGGCGGTCGGGCGCGACGATCCGTTCGCGCATCTGGCCGCGCGACCGGCAATCGCGGCGATGGAGGCGGTGAGCCGCGCGTGCCTGTTCACGGAATGGACTGGCGGGCGATTGCACATCGCCCACAAGAGCTCTCGCGACGGCTTGCGCTTCGTGCGCGATGCCAAGGCGCGCGGGGTGGATGTCACGGTCGAGACCTGTCCGCAGTATCTGCTGCTCAACGTCGATGCGATGAAGACGCTGGGCGGCATCCTGCGTGTGAATCCGCCGGTGCGCGAGGCCGGTCATGCGGAGGCGCTATGGGAGGCGCTGCGCGACGGAACGATCGACATGATCGCCACCGATCACGCGCCGCACACGCCCGAGGAGAAGACGCGCAAGAGCATCTGGCAATGCGACTGCGGATTTCCGGGTGTGGAGACGCAGATGCCGCTGATGCTCACCGAGGTCAACAACGGGCGCATGAGCATCAACGAGTACGTGCGCTGGGCTTGCGCCAATCCGGCGAAATCCTGGGACGCCTATCCGCGCAAGGGCGTGATCCAGGCCGGCAGCGACGCCGACCTCGTCATGCTTGACATGAACATCGAACGCAGCATCGATCAGGGTTCGTTGTTTTCGAAGAGCAAGATCTCGCCCTGGCATGGCCGGCGCGTAACGGCGGGTCCGGTGCTCACCATCGTGCGCGGCACGGTGGTCATGCGCGATGGCCAGATCGTCGCGCAGCCCGGCTGGGGCAAACCGGTGCAGCAGACGCGGCTGGCGCCGCATCCGAAAAACACCGACAAGACGACTGAGGCGATCTGCAAGGTCCGGGCGGGATGAGGGTTCGTGGTTCGACGAGCTCACCACGAACGGAGTGTTCCGATCGCCCTGAGCGTGTCGAAGGGCGAGCTCACCACGAGCGGATTGATTTCATCTCGAAGCCGTGCCGTCCTCCCCGTTCGGCCTGAGGTTGGCAAAGGGAGCTCGTCGAAGGGCGCCTGTCGAAGGCCGCAATTCTCCAACCATGCACGCTGATCTGCTCGTTCAAACCCTCCGCGATCTGATCGCGATTCCCTCGACCTTTCCGCCGGGTGAATCGCGCGCGATCGCGAAATATCTCGCCGGCCGCCTGCAACGCGCCGGCTACGCGACGCAGGTGCTTACCCGCCGAGACGGCGTCGACAACGTCGTCGCACGGATGGGGAAGGGCAAGCCCAGCCTGGTGTTCAACTGCCACATCGATACCGTCGGGCCGGGCGATCGCGCGCTTTGGATCACCGATCCGTACGTCGCCTCACTTGGCGAGGGTCGCGTATTCGGTCTGGGGGCGAGCAACTGCAAGGGCGCCGCGGCAGTGCAGGTGTGCCTCGCTGAGGAGATCGCCCGTCGCGGCGGGCCGGGGCGCGGCGAGGTCGTGTTCACCTTCGTGCCGGAGGAGGAAAACCTCGGTCCCGATGGCCTGTACTTCCTGCGCGAGACCGGCGCGGTGAAGCCCGACTACCTCGTCATCGGTGCCGAGACCGACAACCAACTCATCATCGAGGAGCGCGGCGTGATGTGGGCGCGCATCGTCGCGCACGGCAAGGCGGCGCATGCCGGCGCCCCGCATCTGGGCGACAACGCGATCCTGCGCATGGCACGCGTGCTGCAGAAGCTGCAATCGGACATGGACCGCCGGCTCGTCGATCGCGTGAACGGCGCGAAGCGTTCCACGCTCAACATCGGCAAGATTCATGGCGGAGAGAACACCAACGTCGTGCCCAGCCGATGCGAAGTGGAGATCGATCGGCGCCTGCTGCCCGAGGAAAAGCTCGACGAGGCGTTTGCCGAAATGTGCGCCATCGTGCTTGGTGCAGGCGAGCCGGCTGGCACCGTCGAGATCGAGCGCATCACCGGCACCAACGGCTTTCGCATGTCTCCGGACGGGCCGTGCGTCCGCGCTTTTGCACAAGCCATCGAGAGCGTGACTGCGGCGCCAGCGCGATTCCTCGAGAGCGTGGGCGTCTACGACGGCCGCTACTTCGCCGATGACGGCATCGAGATCCTCGATCTCGGTCCGGGCGAAGGCGGGCAGGGCCACTCACCCAACGAGTCGGTGACGGTGCGTGCGCTGGAGCAGAGCGCGCAAATCCATCTGCAGGCTGTCACCGCACTGCTCGGACTGGCGCGCTGAGCCACGTCCCGTCCATATCGCTTTCTCGCATCGGCAAAATCGGAGATCTGAACAGTGAAGACGTTCGCAATGCGTAGCGCCTGGGCGCGCGCTGTAGTCGTGGCAGGCGCGGTGTCGGTATTCGCGGCATTCGTGTCGCC
>CADECO010000088.1:0-11194 GCA_902825905.1 uncultured beta proteobacterium | reverse complement strand
TCGCTGCCGCTGATCGGAGTGATCCACCCGAGCGTGCCGGCGTCGAATCTGAAGGAGCTGATGGATTTCGCCCGCACCAAACCCGGCGCACTCAACTTCGGTTCGGTCGGTCACGGCAGTCCGCACCACCTGGCGGGCGAATTGTTGAGCGGGCTGGCCAACGCGAAGATGGTGCACGTGCCGTACAAAGGTGGCGGCGCGGCGGTGCAGGCGGTGCTGGGGCAGGAAATCCAGTTGCTGTTCATCTCGCCGCTGGCTGGCATGCCGCACGTTAAAGCGGGCAAGCTCAAGGCGGTGGTATTCACCGGGCCGCGCCGTTCGCCCGCCGCGCCCGAAGTTCCAACTGGGTCCGAAGCGGGCGTGCCGGCGTTGCAGGTCGACAACTGGCATGCGCTGTTCGCCGCCCGCGGCACGCCCAAGCCGGTGATCGCGCGCCTCAATACTGAACTCAATCGGATACTCGGTGCGGCGGAAGTGAAGGATCAGCTCATGTCGCAGCAAGGCGCCGAAGCGTGGACCACGACTCCGGACGACCTCGGCAAGCAGCTTCGCACGGACATCGGCCGCTGGGCCAAGGTGTTGGAGGCGGCGGGCCAGAAGTAAGCGCGATTGCGGAGCCTGCCGCGGCGAAGCCGCCAACACGGCGTGCGCCTCGGGCGATGACGAACGACTGACCGTACTGATATTGATGTTGATCCACGCGAGGTCCCGATGACTTACACCGGCGTGTTCCCGATCGCGCCCACACCGTTCACCGATGCGGGCGATCTCGACCTCGACGGCCAGCGCCGCGTGCTCGATTGCATGATCGATCAGGGCGTCGATGGCATCTGCATCCTGGCCAACTATTCCGAGCAGTTCCTGCTCACCGACGCCGAGCGCGACACGTTGCTCGACGTGTGCCTGTCGCACGTGGCCGAGCGCGTGCCGGTGATCGTCACCTGCAGCCACTTCAGCACGCGCATCGCCGCTGAGCGTGCACGCAAAGCTGCCGCGGCCGGTGCGAAGATGCTGATGCTCATGCCGCCGTACCACGGTGCCGCGCTGCGTGCCGACGAGAAGGGCATGATCGAACACTTCGCTCGCGTGGCCGACGCGGCGCGTATCCCGATCATGGTGCAAGACGCGCCGCTCAGCGGTGTGACGCTGTCGGTGCCGTTGCTCGTGCGACTGGCCAAGGAAGTGCCGCTGGTGAGCTACTTCAAGATCGAGGTGCCGGGCACCGCGGCGAAACTGCGCGGACTGATCGAGGCGGGCGGGGCGAGCATCGTCGGACCGTTCGACGGCGAGGAAGGCATCACGTTGATGGCCGATCTCCATGCCGGCGCCACGGGCTGCATGCCGAGTGCGATGTTGCCCGAGCTGATCGGCCCGATCGTGCGCGACTACCTCGCGGGCAAGCGCGAACAGGCCGCCGCGCAGTACGCGCGCGTGCTGCCGCTCATCAATTTCGAGAATCGCCAGGCAGGCCTGCGCGCGACCAAAGTCGTGATGAAAGAGGGCGGGGTGATCAGGAGCGAAGCCGTGCGCCATCCGCTCGAGGTATTGCATCCGCGCGTGCGCCACGAACTGCTCGATCTGGCCCGGCCGCTCGATCTGATTGCGCTGCGATGGGGCAGGAACTGAACGACGACCTTCCGCTGGGACCGTACGCATGACCGATGCTGCAAGACCCGACGAAACCTTCTCCGCGCGCATGACCGACGGCGTGGAGCTGCTGGTGCGCCGCTATGGCATCGGCAAGGGGCCGTGCCTGGTGATGAGTCATGGCAACGGCTTCGCGATCGACGGCTATCGCGAGTTCTGGGAGCCGCTGATCGGCCCGTTCGAGCTGGCGCTGTTCGACATGCGCAATCACGGACGCAACCCGCCCTCGAACGCCGATCAGCATCACTACCTGCAGATGTCGCTCGATATCGGCGCGATGCACGCGGCGATGAAACCGCGCGTCGAAGGCCGTGCGCTGGTGGGCGTGTTCCATTCGTTTTCGGCGCGCGCGGCGATGAAGCATGCGGTCGAACGCGGCTGGACGTGGGACGCGCTGGTGCTGTTCGACCCGCCGAACGTGCCGCCGCGATCACATCGGCTGTACGAGACGATGCGCACGTTCGAGCTGAAGCTGGTCGAGTGGGCGTGCGCGCGGCCCGACACGTTCGCCGCGCCTGAGGACATGGTGAAGAGCTACCGGGAGAGCCGCGCCACCAGCCGGTGGGTGCCGCAGGCGATCATCGACATGGGTCACGCGATCCTGCGCGAAGACAATTCCGCCGGCGGCTGGACCCTCTCGTGTCGCCGCGAGCTGGAGGCCGCGATCTACTTGCAGGCGCTCACGCTCGATCTGTGGCCCACGGCTGCAGCGTTCGGTGGACCGACCAAGCTGATCGGTGCGGACCCGTCGGTGAAAGGTGGGCCGCCCACGGGCATCGCGAACCAGACGCTCGCGCAGGAGCAGGGCTACGACTACGAGTTCGTTCCCGAAACCGGCCATCTGCTGCAGGTGGAGAAGCCGGCCGAATGCCGCGAGGCGATGCTCACGTTCCTGCGCAAGCACCGCGTGACTTGAGTGGTGCTCAGGCCACCTTCGCCGGCGACGCGGCCTGCTCCTTCGCCAGCATCGCGGCCACCATCCGGCGCAGGCGTACCGTCCCGGCATCGATCGCGATCTTCACGCGCTGCGTGACGAACGGTTCGCGTTCGGCTTCCTGGATCGCCTCCAGGATCACCTTGTCTTCGTTGAACGTCATGACGACCTGCTCGGTCATGTCGGCGGCGACCGCGGCGTCGCCCACGCCGAAATTGCGCAGGATGAACCAGAAATAGTGCGTCGTTTCTTCGGTTTCCGGCGTCATGAAATGCGCCGAGTAGAGCCGGTGCTCGGCGTCGCGTGCTTCGTGCGTGCGCGCCATGCCGGGTGCGCCCGCGCCGAAGTCCACCACCGCGATCGACGGCGGATACAGCCAGTAGTACTGCCAGCGATCGACGTTGCCCGGCCACTGTCCATAGCGCTGCAGGATCGGCGAGGCGGGCGAATTGGGGGTCCAGCGCGTGACGAGCAGCGCGCCGTCGACTTCGCTGGTATCGATCGGGATGTCGACCATTGCCGGACTGCCGAGCGTGAGCTTGTGCGCGAACGCGACGTGCTGCGGATCGACCAGATTTTCGGCGAGCAGCTGGTAGTTGGCCTTTACGTAGGTGAGCGGCCCGGGGAACCATGCCCATTTGCTGCCGGGTTGCTGCGCTTCGCTCCACTGCGGCAGCCGATCGAACAGCATGCCGCGATCGGCGAGCGCCGGATCACCGGGCCACACCCAGATCATTCCCATGTGCTCGGCCACCGGGTAGCTGCGCACGGTCGCCGTAGGCGGAATCGAACGTTGGCCCGGTATGCGCACGCATTTGCCGCTGCCGTCGAACGTCAGGCCGTGATAGCCGCACTGGATGTGATCGCCCAGCTTCTCGCCTTTGGAAAGCGGCAGCAGGCGATGCGGGCAGCGATCGAGCAGCGCGACCGGCGCGCCCGACTCGGTGCGATAGAGCACCAGCGGCTCGCCGAGCACCGTGCGCGCCACCAGCGGCGAGCCCGCTTTGCCGTCGCCCAACTCGCTTGCCCAGGCTGCCACGTACCAGAAGTTGCGCACGAACGCCATGTCGATTTCTCCATGAAACGCCGCGACCCGCGACGTGCACAACGATCGAACCACACCGCCGCCCGCAGCGTCAAGAACGCGTGCGGGGTGCATGCCGCGCCTGCCTCGCCCGCCCCACGCATAGACGCCACGCGAGGCGAGCAGGGCGGGCTCGGGTAGGCTATGCGGCGAGCATTGCGATCCAACTCAACAAAGGAGGGCAGACCGATGGCAGCCTACTTCATCGTGCGTGCGCAGGTGGTCGATGCGGCAGTGAAGAGCGACTTCGACCGCTGGTACCAGACCGAGCACCTGCAGGATGCGCTCAAGGCGTTCAACGCGCGCCGCGCCTGGCGTGCGTGGAGTGCAGTCGAACCGAGCGTGCACTACGCGTTCTACGAATTCGACGATCTGGCCAAGGCGCAGGCGATCCAGGGCACCGATTCACTCAAGCACCTGATCGGCGAGTTCGACCGGCACTGGGGCACGAAGGTGACGCGCAGCCGCGACTTCATCGAGGTGAGTCAGGCGATCAGCGCGTGAACTGCGAGTGCTGAATTGCGCTACACCAGCCCGAACCAGCCGAGCGCGCCGCCGATTGCGATCATCCAGAGCGGATGCATGGAGGTACGCAGCACCAGGGCGATGGTCGCGGCCGCGAGCGCGTACGACTGCCAGTTGTCGCCGCTGCCGCGGATCACCAGATAGCCGCCTGCGAACGTCAACCCGACCGTGACCGGCAGCAGCCCGCGCTGCACCGCGCGACGCCAGTGCGACTCGCGGAAGTCGTGCCAGATCCGCATGAAGAACAAGGTGAACAGACTGGCGGGCAGGCTCAGCGCAATGGTCGCGACCAGCGCGCCTGCAACGCCAGCCAGATGAAAGCCGATGATGGTGCCGACCAAAACGTTCGGGCCCGGCAGCGCGTAACCCAGGCTGTACAGCTCAGTGAAGGTGCGTGCGTCGAGCCAGCCGTTCGCATCGATCAGCCGACGCTGCATTTCGGGCAGCACCGAGGTCATGCCACCGAAGGCGAGCAGCGACAGCACGCCAAACTCGAACATCAGCGAGAGCAGGGAGACGTCTGTCATCGCGGCTTGCGCAGCGCGGCGGCCAGGATCGCCAGCGGCACGATGGTCACGAACACCATCGGCAGGCTGACCCGGAAGAACGCAACCGCAACGAACGTGACGAGCGCGAACACGGCGAGCGCGTTGCGCATGGCGGGCGCGGCCGCCGTCTTTGCACCGAGACTGAGCACCAGGCCCGCTGCGACCGGCCCCACGCCGCGCAGCAGACCCTGTACGTCGGGCAGATCACCGTACCGCGCGTAGAGCGAGCCGACCAGAACGGCGAACACGAACGGCATCAGCATCACCGCGATGCTCGAGACCAGCATGCCCACGACGCCGTGGAAGTGCCGCGCGACGATCACGATGTAGTTGAACACCATCGGCCCGGGCAGGAACTGGCACAGGCTGAGCGCTTCGTTGAATTCGTCGGCGCTCAGCCAGCCATGCTTCTCGACGAAGGTGCGTCGCAGCCACACCATCGAACCGCCGAATCCGGTGGCGCCGATCACGAAATATTCCCGGAACAGCTGCGCCAGGGTCGGGGTACTGCGAGGCAAGGGGGCTGACACGAAAGTGGATCGCTGGTGGATCGAACGTGGATCGATGGTGGATCGAAAGAGCGAGGGTTGGCGCGGTGCGCGCGCAGCAGCGGCGCCTGATTTTGACTAAGCTCGGCGCACCTGTCGAATCGATCCATCGGGGAAACGCATGATCATCGCCATCACCGGCGCGGGCGCGCTCGAATTGCGCGACGCCGACAACTTTCGTGACTTCAAGATCGTCGTCGAGCGCGTGAACGCGGATCAGACGTTCATCGCCCAGGCGCTAGCGGGCGTGGCGCGGCTCGATCCTGACGGCAAGCATGCGTGGGTCGCGCAAGCCGCGCTCAAGCGCTGGCAGGGACGCGAGCAGTCGGCGCAGTGGATCGCCTCGTTCGACAAGATGGTCGCGTCGGTGCGCAAGTTCGGGTGGATCGATGACGCGAGCGAGGCTGTTCGCGGGCATATCGAGGTTGCTCCCCACTAAGGTCGCTCCCTGCACCGCTACTGCGGTACCAAAAAGGCGATCGTGCGGATCTCGATGCTCTCGCGCGGCGGCGCACCGGCCGGACGCGGCGTGGTGAGCGTTGCGGCGCCATGGCCCGACCAGCGCGCGCGCCCATCGGTCATCGAATCGAAGCATTTCAACAGGACCGCTTCGTTCTTGCGCATGCCTGAAAAGTAATTCCAGCGCTGGCTCGGGTTGTGGGCGATGCGCAAGGTTTCGCCGCGACGATTGCTGTAGATGTGATCGGCGGTGATGAGATCCTGCGGCGCCATGGTGCGTGCATCGCACAGTACCAGCGGCATGCTCTCTACCGGCTCGACGATCGGCCGCCACACGTTCACCATCAAGTAGCGGTGGCGCAGCATCTCCTCGGCTTCGTCGGGCGGCAGCAGATCGCGCACCCGCTTGGGCGCGGACCAGTCGGTGTAGTCGTTGTGCACCGAGTACACCGGGGCGCGCATGTCGAGCTTGGCGCGCTTGGCCTGATCTTCGACGCGTATGGTGTGATCGAAGATGATCACCTTCTTCGCGCCGGTGTACTGCTGCACCAACGCGATGCATTCGGGATAGCAGATGCGGTGCAACTGCTCCTCGTCATAGAAGTCGGTGACCGCCGAGGTGTGATCGACGAGCTGGTAGCCCTGCACGTCCAGGCTCATCGAATCGCGGATCGGCCGCGCGTCTTCGATGCGCACCATCTTCTCGACGTACGTGCCGGTCATGCGCGCGCCGGTGGGTGTCATCTCTTCGGGGTACGTCGCGGGCTTCACGCCATCGTCGACGACGAACGTCATCTTGCCCTCGATCGTGGTGGCCGGCCGCGGCGTGGCGGATTGCTGCATGGGAATCTCCTGGGGAAGAAGGTGCCGGTAGTGCGCTGAGCGAAACCGCAGGATAGGCCGCTCGCGCGCGCGACTCAACTGCGGGGATTACGGAGCGCGCGATGGGCGGCGGAGGTCGGATGAATCCGCTGGATCGGCGCCGCTGCGACCGCGATGCGCGCGATGCGATCGGCTTCTCGCATGAGCGCACGCGCGTCCCAGTCGATCGGCCAGCCTTGCCACATGCGCAAGCGGCCTTGCACCACCACTGCTTCGATCTGTGCCGAATCGGCGAGTCGCACCAGCTCCCACCCAAGATCCCAGCTCGGCGTGAGCTCGGGTACGTCGGTATCGAGCAGCAGGAAATCGGCGGCCAGACCGGTGGCGATGCGTCCGGTGCGTTTCGCGAGCCGTGCGACATCGGCACCGCCGCTGGTGGCCATGCGCAACCAGGTCCACCCGGCGCCGGCGGAGGAGTCGCCGGTTGCCAGTCCGAAGGCGAGTCGCTGCGCGGTTTCGGCCGCGTCCATCAGGCGAAAGCCGTTGCTGCGCGTGCCGTCGGTGCCCAGGCCGAGGCGCACGCCGAGCGTGGCCATGAGATTCGCCGGTGCCACCGCGTTGCCTTTCCAGCTGCTTGCCACCGGGTTGTAGCTCACACCGGTGCCGGTGTCGCGCAGCATCGCAATCTCGGTGGGCGTGACCAGCGTGCAATGTGCGGCAAGCGTTTGCGGGCCGAGCGCGCCGGTACGGGCGAGGTGTTCGAGCGGACGCAGATCGCGATCGACCAGCGAGCGTTCCACCGATGCGAGATGCTCGTTCACATGCGTCTGGAACGACGCGTCCGCCTCGGCGCATGCTTTCGCGACGAACGCGAGCATCGCATCGCTCGCCAGCTCCGGCACCGACACCGCGAGCGACGGATGAATCAGCCCGCTCGAGTGCGAATAGGCCAGATGCTTCCCGGCGGTCGATCGCACCGCGCGCACTGCATCATCGTCGAGCCCGACATCGTTGCAGATCGTGGCGAGCACGCAGCGAATGCCTACCTCGCTGGCGGCCGTGACGATTGCATCCAGGCCCGCGGTCGAACGGGTGCCGGCATCGCACACCGTGGTGAACCCGCCACGCAGCGCTTCCAGTGCGGCGAGTTTGGCCGACACGTACAGCGCTTGTGCATCGAGATGGCGTTCCAGTGGCACCCAGATGCGCCGATAGATCTCGGAGGGCTCACCGAACGCGAGCGCCTTGCCGAACGCCTGCGTGAGATGGTGGTGCGAGTCGATGAATCCGGGCATCAGCAGCCGCGCCGGCAGTTCCACTGCAGCGATCTGCGGATGACGTGCGGCAACCTCGGTGCGCGGACCGACATCGGCGAACACGCCATCGCGTACGAGCACCGCCCAGTCGGTGCAGGGTGTCTCGTCGATCAGCGTCAGCGCCGGCGCGAGCAGGACTTCGCGCTGCTGCAATGTTTCCCGGATCGTCATCACGTCCTCGCAGATACTCGCGCGCGGGGAAGATCCCCGTTCGCGTCGTGCCTCCCTATAGCGTGCCTTGCCGTATCGCTTCCGCGCATCATTGCTCAACTCACGGCGAACCAGACGCCGGTCACGATCAGCACGATCGCGACCGCGCGGCGCAGTGTGATCGCATCAGCCCGTGCCGCCACGCGATGTCCGAGCCACGCGCCGCCGATCAACGCCAGGCCCACCATCGCGCCGAGCGGCAGATCGAGTGTGCCTGCGTAAAGATGCGTGGCGCTCGCTGCGACAGCGATCGGCAGTTGCACCGCCAGCGCGGTGGCAATGGCGGGAGCGACGGGCACGCCGACGAGCAGCAGGATCGGTAGCAACATCACTGGACCGCCGGTACCCGACAGCGCCGAGCCGATGCCGACGAATACGCCGAGCGCGATGGACGCAGGCAGGTTCGGTAGTGCATGCGCGGCCTTGCTCACCCGGCCCGCCGTCACGAACGCGTAGACGCCCGAGGCCAGCGCCAGCGTCGCGATCCACAGCCGCGCCCAACTCGCCGGAAAAAATTGCAGCAGCACCACACCGACGATCGCGCCGGCAAACGCTGCGCTGTTCAATACCCATTGCCGTCTGGCCGCGCTGGCAGCCGCGTTGCGATCGTGCGCACCGCCGGGGCCCCACCACGCATTGCGCCACGCCCACAGGCCGGTCAGCAGAAAGCCGAAGCTGGACGCGGCGACCGCGCGTGGCATGGCGATGTCGGCGATGCTCGTCAATGCGGGAACCACCAGCACGCCGCCGATCGATGTCGCGCCGATCGCAGCGCCCGCGACCACGATCAGGAGCGCGGTCGCCGTCAATGCGAGCATCGTTCGCCGTCGCGCGCTTGGTGGGATTCAACGATTGCGACGGTTGCGATGGCCCGCCTCCGATGCATCGCTCGTTGCAAAGGTTTCGCGGCGCCCGACTGGCGCTACTCGGGCTTGATGCCCGCAGCCGCCACGGCGGCGGTGAGACTGTCGCGCTCGCGCTTGAGGAGCGCGGCGAACGGCGCCGGGTCCATGTGGGCGGGCTTGAGCCCCGCCTGCGTCATCTTGCGCACCAGTTCGGCGTCGGTGAGCGCGGCCTTCACCTCGGTGGCGAGCCGACTGATGATCGCCCCATCAGTGCCCGTCGGCGCGAACAGGCCGTACCACGAGTCGACATCGACGTTGGCGAGCGTCGGGGTCTCGGCCAGCGCGGGGACGTTCGGCAGCGATTCCCAGCGACCTTTGGAAGTCACGCCGAACGCCTTGACCTTGCCGTCGCGAATGAACGGCTGCGCCAGCGTCACCGGCATCACCGCCAGTTCGAGCACACCAGTCGACAACTCCGTCAGCACCTGCGGGCCCGACTTGTACGGCACGTGCTGCACGTCTACTTTCGCATTGAGCTTGATGATCTCGGCGGTCAGATGCATCGAGGTGCCGACGCCGTCGGTGCCGTAGTTGAGTTTCCCGGGCTGGGCGCGCGCCATGGCGAGCACGTCGGCGGTGGTGGCGGCGGCAAGCTTCGGACTGCCGATGAGTACGAATGGCGAACTGGCCACGTTGGCGATCGGTGCGAGATCCTTCAGCGCCTCGTAGCGCACCGTCGAGGGCTTTACCACCGGGGCCACGTTGATCGGACTGGCCACCGCGAACAAGAGCGTGTAGCCGTCGGCGTTGGCCTTGGTGGCGCGCTGCGTGCCGATCGTGCCCGCCGCACCGGTCACGTTTTCCACCACGAACGATTGCTTCAGACGCTCGCCGAGGGTCTGCAGCACCAGGCGCGCGGCGGTATCGACGCTGCCGCCGGCTGCGAACGGCACGATCACCGTCACGGCGCGATTGGGGTAGGGCGCGGGCTGGGCGAGTGCAGTCGCGGAAGCGGCGGCGAAACCGGTCGCGACGAGTGCTGCTGCGAGGGGCGCGCCAAGTGAGGTGGATAGCGGGCGACGCGCGTTCGCGATGCTGGTCATGCGGGGTTCTCCGGAGGGTGGTGAGCCGATCGGCGCGGACGATATCACCTCGGCGCCCACCAGCTCAGCCGAGGGGGTGTCGTTGCATTTCTGTTTATAATTGACTAAAGCAATTAAATAATTGCCTGGAGTACTGTTACATGTCTGGCACCCGTCCTTCCCTCCGTGCCGCTGCGTCACGTGCCGCCTCAGCGCTACCCGCGCGTGACCGCGCCGGCACCGGTGGCGCCGACCCCTTGTCGGGTGCGCAGATCGACGCCGTCCGCCGCTTCAATCGCTTCTACACGCGCGAGGTCGGCGCGCTCGGGGAGCGGCTGCTCCGTAGCCCCTACTCGCTCACCGAAGTGCGGGTGCTATACGAGCTGGCACACGCCCCGCACGCCACGGCGAGCGATCTGGTGGTGAAGCTGGATCTCGATGCCGGGTATCTGAGCCGCATCCTCGCGCGGTTCGAGCGGGCCGGGCTGATCCGCCGGCAGCGCTCGACGGACGACGCGCGCAGCGCGCGGCTGTCGCTGACCGACAAGGGCGCGAAGACGATCGCGCCGCTCGAACGCGCCTCGCAGAACGAGGTGGCTGAGCGGCTGGGTGTGCTCTCGTCCGACGAGCGTGCGCGCCTGCTCGGTGCGATGGCGACGATCGAGACGCTGCTTGGCGATCGCGAATCGCCGCGCGTACCGTATGTGCTGCGGCCGCACCGTCCCGGCGATATCGGCTGGGTCGTCAGCCGGCATGGCGGGCTCTACGCGAGCGAGTACGGCTGGGACGTGCAGTTCGAGGCGCTGGTGGCGCAGATCGCCGCGAAGTTCCTGCGCGAATTCAACCCCAAGCGCGAGTGCTGCTGGATCGCCGAGCGCGAGGGGCACAACGTCGGCTGCGTCTTCGTGGTGGAGAAGTCGAAGACGGTGGCGCAGTTGCGGCTGCTGATCGTCGAGCCGTCAGCGCGCGGGCTGGGCATCGGGCATCGGCTGGTCGAGGAGTGCATCCGCTTCGCTCGCGATTGCGGCTACAAGACGCTCATGCTGTGGACCAACGACGTCCTGCACGCTGCGCGCCGCATCTATCAGCAAGCGGGCTTCCAACTGGTCAGCCAGGAGAAGCACCACAGCTTCGGTCACGACCTGGTCGGGCAGAACTGTTCGCTGAAGCTCAG
>CADECO010000087.1:5173-17404 GCA_902825905.1 uncultured beta proteobacterium | reverse complement strand
GATGCAGCGCGAGCGATGCGCCGAGCACGAACAGCGCCACCGGCGGTCCGGCCTGGGCGAGCGTGGTGACCAGCGACGATAGCGGTCCGGGCATGGTCAGCCCCGAGGCGGCAACGAGCAGCGCGAGCAGCATCGCGATCAGAAACGGATTGGCGTAGAAGGTGCGGGCAACGGTGCGGACCAGTGCGCTCGTCGATTGCGGTTTGGCCGAGGCGAGATCGGCCATGACGAACCCGAGCGGATACAGGATCAGCATGTCCGCGAACAGGGTGAGGGCGAGCGGTGCCATCGCCTGCTCGCCGAACAGCGCCGGCATCAGCGGGATCGCCAGGAAGCCATTGTTGGCCTGCACCGAGCCGAAGCTGTGAAACACCGCCTCCGGGCGCCCGAGGCGGTACACGCGCCTGAACACCAGGCGTAGCAGCGCGAACAACAGCACCGTCGACAGTGCGTAGGCCAGCAGCAAGCGCGGATTGGCCAACTCGGCGAAGTCGCGCGTGGCGATGCCGCGAAACAGCAGTGCCGGTAATGGAAACCAGTAGACGAACTTGGTGAGTCCCTCCACGTCGGAGCGCACGATCACGCCGCGGCGCGCGGCGAGGTAGCCAAGCCCGATCAGCGCGAAGAACGGCAGAACGACCTGGAGGATGGCTTGCATGTCTAGCGCGGCACCAGATCGACGATCAGCCGATCGGCGTCCATGCGGATGGCCTTGGGGTCGATGGCGACGCCGCCCACGCGCAAGTCTTCCGGCTTGAACGTATGCAGCGGCGTGCGATCGAAGAATTCCGGGCCGAGCGCGTTGGCGATGTCGCGCACCTGCCTGACGATGCTCGGAGACAGTCCGTCCAGCTCCAGCAGTTCGAGTCGTGCGGCGCCCAGCAGGACTGAGCGCGAACTGCTTTCATAGCGGGGCACACCGGACAGCTTCATCGAGCCGGTGTAAGCGCGCGCAGCGAGCGGCGATCGCAAGGTCACGTCGAACAGCGTCGACAGGCGATTCGCACTCGGGTCGAGCCCCAGGCGCGGGTGGTTGAGCTCGATGTCGATTACCCCCAGCAGCGACTTCTTGTACGGCATGCGCTGGGTCAGTCTGGTCTGCAATTCGGCCACGCTGATGCCGTAGCTCTGCGGAATGAACGCGCTGCAGGCGAACAGCGTGCATCCGAGCAGCGCCGTCAGCGCCATTGCGCAGCAGCGACGCAGGCGGTGCTTGGCATTGGCACCATCGACTCGCGCATCGCGCGCGAGCCAGTCCGGCCGTGTGCGGTTAGCGGACCAGTCCAGCTGCATGTTGAGCCTGACCAGACGCGGGCGATTGGGCGAGCATGCCTTGCTGGCGCGCCAACAGCCACGCCAGGGCGCTCCAGGCGATCGCAACTGGCACGACCGTGAGCGCGAGTGCCGTGCCGGTTGCACCGAATGCTTTCAGCGCGTTGACCGCCCAGCCGCTCAGCACGGTGCCGCCGCGGGTGACGGCGGTATCGATGAAGTTCTTCGCCTTGTACTTGTCCTCGCGGTCGACCACGGTGAACAGCACTTCGCGTCCCGGTTTGGAGATCGCGTACTCGCCGGCGCGCCGCACCACGTCGAACACGATCAGCAACGCCAGGCTGGGCGCGAACGCCAGCCCCAGAAAGCCAAGCAGGTTGATCACCGGCAGGAACACCAGCGCGGCACTCAGGCCGAAGCGTTCGATCACGCGATTGGTGACGAACAGCTGGGTGAGCAGCGACACCACGCTCACCACCTGCTCGATCCGCGCTGCAAGCTGAGTACGCTCCAGCGGTGAGGCGATCGATTCGCCGAGCACGCGCGCGATCTCCAGATCGAGCACGATGCCGCTGTAGGTCCACAGCAGCACGTAGACCGAAATGCCACCCAGGTAAGGCGTGCTGATCGCCTGCTGAATACCCGAGAGCAGATGGCCCTGCACGAGCTGTTCCTGCGCGGCGACGCGAACCGGAGTTGCGGTGGAAGCTGCCCAGCGACGCAATCCGGCGATGCATATCAGGCAGCCGGACAGAAACAGCGCTGAGACCAGCATCAAGTTGGCGATACCAAGTGTCGTTGCCGCGAACGCTGGCACGCCCGCGCCGACGATCGCGCCGAGACTGCCGCCGGCCGAGATCACCGCGAACAGGCGTTTGCCCTGGCTCGCGCTGAACAGATCGGCCATGTAGCTCCAGAACACCGACACCACGAACAGGTTGAACACCGAGAGCCAGACGAAGAACGTCTTGGCGACCCAAGGCGCCTGCAAACCTGCTTCGAACAGCACGTAGAAACCAAGCAGGTTGACGACGAAGAACGCGTAGATGCCGGGCAGCAGTATCCGGCGCGGCACGTTGGCGATGAGCCAGCCGAAGATGGGTTGAATAGCAAGCATCACGAGGAACGTGGCGGTCATCAGCCACGGCAGTCGTTGCACTCCGGTCTGGATGCCCATTTCGGTCCGCACCGGACGCAGCACGTAGTAGCTGGCGAGCAGCAGAAAAAAATAGCCGAACGACCACAGCAACCCGCGCCACTCATGCGGCTCGATCCGGAACAGCCGGCGAAGGCGGTCGACGCTGTCTGGGCTGGTGATCGTGCTCATTGCGCGTCGGCTTGGCAGTGCAACGAGAACCGACCGGCTGGGCCCGCGCTACGGGGCGAGTCGTTCAATGGTCCAGCTGGCCCTCGCACCGCCTCGGTAGGCGATGCGATCGTGCAGTCGATTGGGGCGCCCTTGCCAGAACTCGAAGTAGTGCGGCCGGAGTCGGTAGCCGCCCCAGTGCTCGGGCCGCGCAACGCTTTCGCCCAGGTTGTGTTCGGCGTCGGCGAAGCGTTGTTCCAGGTACGCACGGTCCGGCACCACCGCACTTTGCGGCGACACCACCGCTCCGATGCGGCTTCCCAACGGGCGACTGGCGAAGTAGGCGTCGGATTCGTCGGCGCTCACGTGTTCGACATTGCCTTCGAGCCGAACCTGTCGCTCGAGTTCGGACCAGTAGAACGTGATGGCGGCGCGGTCGTTGGCTTTGAGCTCTGCGGCCTTGCGTCCGCGATAGCTCGTGTAGAAGACCAGGCCACGCGCGTCGTGCCCCTTGAGCAGCACCATGCGACACGAGGGTTGGCCATCGGCACTCACTGTCGCCAGCGACATCGCTGTCGGTTCAAGGACTTGCGCCGACACCGCCGCCTGCAACCAGTGCTCGAACTGCGCCATCGGATCGGCGTCCACATCGCCGATATCGAGGCTCGCTCGGGCGTACTCGCGGCGCAGTTCAGCGACGTTCATCAGGCGAATCCTGCCTTCGAGAGTGTGAGGACCGCAGCGTCCGGAGTGCGGTCCGGGCCGAGATTCTACCCACCACGCTGCCACGCTTCGCATGATCGCAGGCGATTCAACGCGCACATCGATGCTGTTGCGAACGCGTTTTCTCCTGGGACGATTGGCGTTTTCCCTAGGAGAAACTCGTTGACAAGCCAAAGAACGTTACGGCATTCTCGCGCCGCCCCTTGCGTTGGTGCGTGAGGGCGAAGGCAAAGATGTCGGCGTGAGTGACGCTCAGTGGTTGCAACGGAGAATGCAGGTTCTTCGTTGATCGATTCGAATGACCGCGCTGCTCTCACCGATGAAATCGGCGAACTTCGCTAGTCGAACTGGAGGCATCAAATATGGCAACGAAGAAGAAGGCACCTGCAAAGAAAGCTGCACCGAAGCGTGCGGCGAAGGCTCCGGCCAAGAAAGCTGCAAAGCGCAAACCGAGTGCAGCGTTCATGAAGGCGCTCACACCGAGCGCCGCGTTGGCCGGTGTGGTGGGTAGCGCACCGATACCGCGCACCGAGGTCACCAAGAAGCTTTGGGCCTACATCCGCAAACACGGCCTGCAGGATGCCAAGAATCGTCGCAACATCAATGCCGACGATAAGTTGAAGGAAGTGTTCGGTGGCAAGAAGCAAGTCTCGATGTTCGAGATGACCAAGCTGGTCGCCAAGCATCTGAAGTAGACGCCGCGCAAGCGGTACTGCTTCATACGGCCGGGAGCGCAATGCCCCGGCCGTTTTCATTTCCGCGGCGGACGAGCAGGGCAGCCTCGCTTGGTGCGTTCGCGTGAGATGCGTTGCATCCAATTTCGCATGAACCGGGTAGTGAAGAGCATGAACGCTCTCTACCACCCGTGCAGCGAACGCCCCGCCCTGCGCCAGCCCTCAGGCGCCGAAGCGGACGCCGCTATCGAGATTGGCGCGCAGGTAGAGCAGACAGCCGTTGTCGGTGGTCACGAGCTGATGGCCGCTGCCGGGCAGGGCGAGGTGGAACGTTCCGGCACGGCCCTCGACGTCGTTCAGCCGCACCGTGCCTTCCAGCACTACACACAGTTCGTCACCGTCGTGCGAGTGCATCGGAATCGACGCGCCCGGTGCCAGCCGCAGCAGGAATGACTGCGCTTCACCGTGATCGTGCAGGAACTTCATCGTCACACCCGGATGCAGCGGCTGCCATGCCCCTTCGTCTTTGGCGATGGTGACGAAGCCGCCGATCTCGGACAGCCGCGCGGACGACCGCGCGTGCGCGCCGTCGGCATCGGAAGGGCGAATGTCGGCGCGTGACAGGATCCGATCGCGCAGCATGGCGCGACGCTTCGGCTCGAGGTCGATCGGCGCAAGCGCCTGCGCCAGGGCATCGATCACCAGCGGATCGTCGAGCGCGTGGGTCTGATTCGTCATGAGTAAGCCAGTGGTGGTTGATTCGGTCGAGGACAATCGTGTGGATGCGCGCTTGGCCGCGCGAGTCGATGCGCGAGCAGACGCGCGGGATGAGTTCGTCGCCGGCGTCGTGGCGCGGCGGGTCGTGCGTGGGCGGGCCATGTCAGCGCTCCTCGCCGATATGTGCGCGCAACGCTTCGACGGCGCGCCGGATGTGGCTCTTGACGGTACCCAGGGGTAGCCGGGTCTGATCCGCGATCTCCTGGTGCGACAGTCCGCGGAAGAACGCCAGACCGAGCAACTGCCGTTGCACCGGCGGCAGGCTCGCCAACGCTTGATGAAGTGCGTGGCTCGATTGCACCGCTTCGAGAAGGTCATGCGGTGAGCCGCCCGGACTCGGTGCTTCATCGGCGAGCGTCTCCGGCGCATCGTGCAGGACTTCCGCGGTCTCGCGCGCACGCAGCCAGTCGAGCGCGCGGCTGCGGCAGATCATCAACAGCCAGGTGAGCACCTTGCTGCGCAGCGGATCGTACTTGCCCGCGTCGCGCCAGACCTGCAGGTACACGTCCGATGCGATTTCTTCAGCGGCGCCGGCGTTGTTGACCACACGTTGCGCAAAGCCGTACACCCGGCCGACGGTCTCGTCATAGAGCGTTGCCAGCGCTTGCTGTTCGCCCTGCGCCATGCGGGACACAAGTTGCTGCAGGCGTAGCTGCTCGTCGGTGGGCGGGCTGACCTCGCGCCTGACGACAACTTTCGGCTGCGGTTTTGCTGAGCTGGACATGCCGCCGATTCTAGGCGAGCCCTCTGCTCCGCCCGGCATCAATGGCGTGCCGAACGCGTTGATTGGCGATGCTTGGCCCATGGTCCTGGATTTCCCTTCCCGGGTCGCGTGACTGGAAGGACCTGCGCCAAGCCTCCCTTGCCGCGGTCCATGGCTCGTTTACGCGGAAAACCGGCGATTGGATCAAGGCGGCGGCAACGAATGCCGCTTGCGGCTCCGGCCCGCGGCCACGCTTCCTGACAGCAGGCACCCCGCCAGCGCCCAGAAGACCGGGCCGATCCCCACGGCGGTGCCCAGCGCGCCGAAGATCAGCGGAAAGATCGTCTGGCTCAGATTGATCAGCGTGGTGCGGATTCCCACTGCCTCGCCCTGACGTCCCGGTGGAGAGGCGCCGTACAGCAGCGCCATGACCATCGGCTGTGCGCAGCCCAATCCGATGCCCAGCACGAAGGCGAGCACGAACAGCAGCACGATGCTGTTCACGAACGGAAACAGCACGAACGTCGCCCCGGAGGTCCCCAGCGAGAACGCCAGCGTGGCCCATGCCGACAGTCGATGCACGTAGAGCGGCATGAGCAGGCGAATCGCGAACGTCGCTGCCGCGAAGCAGCCGAGCAGCGCGCCGATGGTCGAGGCGGACAGCCCGATCGAGTGGCCATAGATCGGCATCACGAAGGTGAACAGATCCCACGCCATCGACAACAGTCCGCTGGCGATGAAGACCCGGCGCAACGTTCGATCGCGCAAGAGATCGAGCGTATGCGAGCGACGTGTCGGATCGTGCGCTCGCACCGGGCCGGGCAGCGCCGGTCGTCCCGAGGCGAACAGCGCCAGGGGCAGCACCGGCAGGACTGCCAGTGCGCAGAACGTGAGTCGATAGCCGATCGTGTCGATGCCGAAGCCGGCGATCATCGGCCCGACGAATCCCGAAGTGGAAAAACCGAGCGAGAGCCAGCTGAAGCGCATGGCGCGTTGTTCCGGCGCGCCCATGGCGCCCACGGCGATGTTGACCGACAGATGCACCAGCATCGAACCCGCCCCCACCAGCACGCAGCTCAGATAGAGCGGTAGGCCGATAGCGGGCTGCACCGCAGGGATGGCGCTGCCTGCAACCATGAGCGCGCTGCCGATGATGAGCGGCACGCGCACGCCGATGCGGTCGATCCAACGGCCCAGACGCACCGAGGCGAGCATCGGCAGCAGTGAATAGAGCGCCATCAGGATGCCGACCGTGAAGGCCTCGGCGCCGCCGCTCTGCGCGTACAGCGACACCACCACGCGGCTGCCACCGAACGCCGAGTGCGTGAGCACCAGCAGGATGATCAGCGCATAGAGATCACGCACAGCGATTGGACGCGCGCATCGACGTCGAGGAAAGGACTGCGCAAGCCGACGGACAGCGGCTACTTGCGATTTCGGGTGATCGGGGCGTAGCCGCGCGGGCGCGGTCGACGATGGTCATGCGTGCTCGAACGCGCGCCGGATGCGCTGGCGCATCGCTTCATCGGGCATCGCACCGCGCGCCGCACCCAGGTTGTCGCGTACGTGGGCAGCATTGCGCGTTCCCGGGATCGCGCAGGTGACCGCCTGATGGCTCACGATCCACTTGAGGAACAGCTGCGCCCAGCTGGTGCATTCCAGCGCGGCGGCGAAGTCGGGCAAGGGCTTGCCTTTCACGCGCCCGAACATCGCGCCCTCGGCAAACGGCCGATTGACGATCACCGCAGTGCCGGTGTCGGCCGCCACCTGGAGCAGGCGCGATTCGGCCTGCGGCTCGGCGATCGAATAGTTGATCTGCAGGAAATCGATGTCGCCTTTGGCGATCACACGCGCCAGCGTGTCGTGTGCGCCGGCGTTGTAGTGCGTTACGCCGAGGTAGCGGATGCGACCTTCGCGCTTCCAGTCGCGCAGGGTGGCCAGATGCGAGTCGACATCGACGAGGTTGTGCACCTGCATCAGATCGAGCGGCCCTTTGCGCGACGATTGCATTCGGGCCATTGAAGTCTCCATCTGCCGGATGCCCGCGTCGCGGCCTGAGGTCCACACCTTGGTGGCGATGAACAATCGCCGATGAAGCCCCAGTTCGGATGCCAGTTCGCCCACGACGGCTTCGGCCGAACCGTACATCGGTGAGCTGTCGATCAACTCGCCACCGCCATCGACGAAGGCACGCAATGCGTCGCGCGCACGCACGAGTTCTGCCGGGTTGCCGGCGATATCGAAGGCCTGCCAGGTGCCGAGTCCGACCACCGGCAGCGACTCGCCGGGCGTGGCACCGGCGCGGGGGATGGATCGGCGGAGCAGGGCCGGTTGCGAGCGAGTGGTCATGGCGTATCCGAAGAGTGCGAGCCCGGCGCCCGCGATGAACGCGCGCCGCCGGCGGGAAGAGGGGGAATCGAAGGGGGCGCCGGGCAGCACAGCCGCGTCACCAACCCCACGAACACGGCGTCATGGCGCGCGACACAATCCGTCCAGTTTCTTTTGACATTGTTTTTCCGCTGGGGGTGTTCTATTCAGGCGACGCTATGCGTTACCGTCTCTGACACATCGTCTTTACAGTTCTGTCTTGGACGTTGCGCAAGGTTTCAGAGCTTGCGGCAGCATCAGTGCCGCAGTCTCTCGATCTGGCCCCGCGCGCAGCAAAGTGGTCGTTCCGGCCGCTCTCCAAAAAAATCAATAAGACACGAGCCATCGGCAATGCAACGACTACGTCTTGGGGTGCTAGGTGAATTCGGGATGGGCAACTTGGGTCGCGAAGCGGCCCTCGTCGCGTTCGTACAGTGGGTCAGACGCCATGCCGCGCACGTCGAACCCGTCGCGCTGTTCGCTCGTCACGGTTACATCGGCCCCGAACCCGGTATCACTATCGATCCCGGAGCGACCGCCCTCAACGATCGACTCGCGCGACCCGGCTCTGCTCGGACGGCTCAGGCCAATGCGACTTTAGCAGGCGATCGGCGCGCATCGGGCGAGCGGGCATCGCGCGACGCCTCGTCAGGGGCTGGCTCGGCACGATTCGCAGTCGCGCTCGCGCGCGTCTGGCCGCGGCAGTTGCGTTGCGCGCAGCAGCTCGCCGGAATCGTCGCGTTGGGGAGTGGTTCCGCCGAACATGCCATCGACTTCGCGCATGCGCTGCGCCTGTGGAGTTGGGCGCAGGCCTGCCGCTTCGCAGCCAAGCCGTTCGTGATGTTGAGTTTCTCCGCGCCGCGCGCGGTCGGCTGGTTCGCGCGGCTGCTGCTGCGATCGACCTTGCGACGCGCCGCCTACGTGAGCGTGGCCGACACCGCGTCCGAACGCTGGATCAGCGCGACACGACGCGGACGTCCGACCGGCCATGCGCCCAATCCGCTGTTCGACCTCACCTTCGATCCACGCTGGGAAAGCAAGGTGGATCCCTGGCAGGGACGCACTCAGCCGATGAAAGCGGGCGCGGTGGTGCTCACCTATGGTGTGAGTCCGTCACGTGCGGGGTCGCAGGACAAGGCGGGCTACGAGCGCTACATCGGCGCGCTCGCACGGCTCTGCGCGACCACCGTTCGCGCGGGGCATCGGATCGTCATGTTCGCCACGGATCCGGTGTCCGATCGGCGCGCCGTCCTCGATCTGCTGGCGCGGGTGCCGGCCGACGTGTTGTACGGCGTGCACGTCGAGGAGGGCACGAGTGTGGGCGATATTGCGCGCGCCGCCCGCGGTGTGCGGGCCGTGATCGCCACGCGCGCGCATGGCGCCCTGTGGGGCCTGTGGGCCGGCCGGCCGGTGGTGCTCGGCCGCGAACCGAGCGATGGCGCGCCATCGTTCGAACCGTTGGACTCGGCACACGACGGGCCCGCTGCGGTAAGTCTGCACGCTGACACATACGACGCCGAAGCGATGGTGAACGCGCTGGCGGCTGTCACGGCCAACTACGACGAACGCTGCGCGCGCCTGGCCGCTTCGCTCACGCGCGCTCGAGCCGAAATCGACGCCAGCTACCACGCGGCGTTCGCCTGCGGCGGCTGGGAGGGCACGGTAAGTGCGCCGGTAAGACGCGACGGCGTGAGCGCGGAGGACCCCGTGGCGGCGCCCGGAAGGGTCTGAGCCGATCAGCCTCGCACGCGCAGCCGCGGCGAGCGCATGTCGCGAAGCGGACTCAGCGGTGTGTTGCTGGTGGCGGCCGGTCAGGTGCCGTAGCGCACCGGCGAGTTGAACTGTTTGATTGCCGCGATCGCGCTGTAGCAGGCCAGCAGCGCTGTCTTCGGATTATCGGGCGAGGGCACGCTCTCGAACTTGATGCTGATCGAGCCGGTCTTGCCGCGGATGTTGATGTAGTGGGTGTTGTAGCGCAGCGCCGGATCGGCGACCACCTTCAAGCGTGTGCGATCGAAGCCGATGCCGGCCATCGACAGCACCGCCGCGATGTTCACGTTTGCCGGAAAGTGCGGCACGCCTTCGCGCGCCGTGCCCTCGAACAGCACGACCGGCCCGCTCAGCCGGTCCAGATCCACGCCCAGACGCTCGACGTACTCGATGTTCTTCCACGCGGCGGGCGGTTTGGTGACGGCGATTTCCACGTGCTCGGCACCGGCCGCGCACACCGCCTTGAGCGCGTCCAGCCCCCCGATGCCACCCGAAGGGACGTAGAGGAACGAGCGTTGTGTGGCCGCCGTCTGCTCGAGTCGTGCACGGAAGGCGTCGTCAGTGAGCGCGCCGCCGGAGAGCACGATGAAGGCAATGCCACGTTCGAGCAACGGCAGACCGTAGGCGCGCACCGCATCGTGCGAGGCGGCTTCGATGACGGTGTCGGGCTTGGCGGCAAGCAGCCCTTCGAGGCCGGTGGCGAACGCCACGCCATACTCGTTGGCCAGCGCTTTGCCCCGTGAGGCGTCGCTGCGGCCCACCAACGCGACCACCGATGCTTCACCCAGATCGCCGCGCCGGACATGCTCCAGGATGAGGCGCGCCATCACGCCGCCGCCGATGATGCCGATACGCATGCAGTGACTCCTCTGGAACGGTCTGGTGAACGGGCGATCGCGAAGCAATCATCGCGATCGAGTCGCGAACAAAGCAAAGCGGGGAAAGGCACGAAGCCTTTCCCCGCGGTGAATCGTACCGCCCGCGCCGGGGCGGTGTCGCTGCCGGCGTTACCGGCCGCGCGATTGCAGCGCTGCGATGCGCGCTTCGATCGGCGGATGCGACGAGAACAGCGCCATGATGCCGGGACCGCCGCTGATGCCCGAGGCCGCCATCGACTTGGGCAGCTCGCCCGGCGTGAGGCCGCCCAGACGGGCGAGCGCGTTGATCATCGGCTTGGGATTACCCACGTAGTCGGCGGCACCCGCGTCGGCACGGAACTCGCGCTGACGCGAGAAGTACGCAACGATGATCGAGGCGAGGATGCCGAACAGGATCTCGCACACGATGCTGGTGATGTAGTAGCCGATGCCGACTTCGCGCTCGTTCTTGAAGATGGCCCGGTCGACCACATAGCCGATCACGCGCGCCAGTAACACCACGAATGTGTTGACGACGCCCTGAATCAGCGTGAGCGTGATCATGTCGCCGTTGGCCACGTGCGCCACCTCGTGGGCCAGCACCGCCTCGACCTCTTCCTTGTTCATCGACTGCATCAGCCCGGTCGACACCGCAACCAGCGCCGAATTCTTGAACGCACCGGTGGCGAACGCGTTCGGCTCACCTTCGTAGATCGCCACTTCGGGCATGCCGATGCCGGCACGGTCGGCCAGCCGCTTCACCGTATCGACCAGCCATTGCTCGGTCTGATCGCGCGGTTGGGTGATGACCTCGGCGCCGGTGGAGCGCTTGGCCATCCACTTCGACATGAGCAGCGAGATCGTCGCGCCGCCGAAGCCGATCACCGCTGAGAACATCAGCAGCGCCGGCAGGTTCAAGCCGTTGGCGGTGAGGAAGCGATCCAAACCGAACAGCCGGACGATGATCGACAGCACCAGCATCACGGCCAGGTTGGTAAGGAGGAACAGAATCACTCGTTTCATATGATGAAGTTTCCCGATCGGTTCGTAGAGCCAATGTGGAGACGCGTTGCAGATGTTACGCACACTTCAAGGACCACATCCAAGGACCGCCTTCAAGCACTGCGCGCGGAGGCATGGAATTGGCCGCTGATGCCGCCCTCCGATTTGCAGCCTGCTTCAGGCTCGAAATGAGGGCAATCCCCGCGCAATTCAAGCGCGGTTTATAGCATCAATCGATTGCGGCGGTTCCGATCGAAACAACGTACGCCGGTCAGGGAAAAGCCGCCGTGAGGCGCGTGCGTGCACGCCGCTACTGGACCACGATCTGCGGCTCGATCTGCAGCTCGCGGCGCAGCGCGTCGGCCACCACGATCGCCTCGCTGCGATCGGTGTACGGTCCGGCTTGAACCAGCACAATGCCGTCATCGCGCGAGGTGATGCTGAGCGCTTTCTGGACCGCAGGAAGCGTTTTGGCGATGCGCTCGCCCACCCGGGTTGCGTTCGTGCGCTGGCGAAATGCACCGATCTTCACGTATACCTTGGCGGATCCCTGCGGTTTTGCCGACCTGGGCGCGGCCGGTTCAACGCGTGTCGCTGGTGCTGTGGCCGCCACCGCCGCGGTGCTGATCGCCGCGCTCGAAGCAAGCGTGTCGTTCACGCCGGGAGTCGTCCGCAACGCCTCGACGATCACCTTGGCGACGCCCTGCCCGGCAAAGCCCAGTCGAGTCGCGGCGGCGTAAGACAGATCGATGATCCGATCGCCCACGAACGGCCCGCGAT
>CADECO010000087.1:1972-5073 GCA_902825905.1 uncultured beta proteobacterium | reverse complement strand
GTCGCGGCGGCGTAAGACAGATCGATGATCCGATCGCCCACGAACGGCCCGCGATCATTGATGCGCACCACCACCGACTTGCCCGTCGCGGTATTGGTCACGCGCGCATAGCTGGGCAGCGCTATCGTCGGATGCGCCGCGCTCATTGCGTACATGTCGTATATCTCACCGGTGGAGGTGCGCCGGCCGTGGAAGTAGCTGCCATACCAGCTCGCCGTGCCCGACTGTGTGAGCGGGGCGCGCGAGGTGTGCGGCGTGTACTGCCTCCCGAAGATGGTGTATGGACGATTGGCGCTCGGATGCAGCGGCTCGTGCCGTGGCACCGCATCCGGAACGATGGCCAGTTCTTCGGGTGTGCGGGTACCGGGGCCATCGCGTCCGGGCGTGGGCGCTGGCACTGCTTGCCCGCGTCGCGCCAGACGGCGCGCGCTCTGCGTCGACGGCGGCTGCGGCATTGCGGCATCGGGTGTCGCGATTGCCTCGGGCATCGGCACCGGCTCGATCGCGGCCTCGTCAGGCTCGGTCCGCTGCGCGATCTCGGGCGCGGGCTCGATGCCATCGCCAAGCGGGCCGAACGTGCCGCAGGCCGTGAGCGTCGCGCTCAACACAGCGACGAGCCAGAACCGTCGCAGCCATTGAGCAAGCGGGCGAGCAAGCGGGCGGCGCGAGCAAATACAGCTGGCAAACCAGCGGGCAAACGAGCGGGCGAGCGAGATCGAATCGATCGATGGCATGGTGCCTTTCCTTGTTGAGGGAAGAAGCACCGGGCGCGCGCAGCAATTCGAGATCGTTCTGGCATCGGTACGCGCGGACGGGCGCGGGGACAAGCCTGCCGATGCGGGCTGCGGCGATGGGCGCTGCCGGTGTTATCGGTCCAGCCGAAGGGCGCCTGAAGGGGTCTTTGGCCAGACACTGTCAGGGACGACCAGGCGGCAAAAATGGGCAGGACGAGCGGGCAGGACGAGCAGCGCCTGGTTCCTCTCAACCTGTCCCTGGTGTCAGGCGAGTGGGCGTCGCCCCCTCTATCGCGATGGTGACTGGCGATCCAGCCGAAAGACGTAGGAATTTCCCTTCTGGACTCGTCAGGCCCGGCGGCGTGGAATAGGTCACGAGGCGAATACGCGCTCGACCCGCGCGACGCACGCGTTTGAACGGCGCAGCCTTGATCCTGGTTCCTTTGCTCCCATGCCCCGCTTGGATTGCTCCGGGCTCCGACGATTCACCTCCCGACGTTCCCGCAACAGGAGATCCACTCATGAAGCTCCGTCGCATCAGGCTTGCCGCGTGCGCGCTCGCCCCCGTCGCGTTGCTGTTCGGCGCATCGCAACCGTTCGCCCACGAGGACGGGCCGGGCAAGCTCGGCAAGGTCAGTTTCAAGGTGGAATGCAACGCGGCGGCTCAACAGGAATTCAGTCGCACGATCGCGTTCCTGCACTCGTTCGCCTACGAGTTCATCCCCAAGTCGCTCAATCAGGTGCTCGCGGCCGATCCCAATTGCGCGATGGCTTATTGGGTTCGCGCGCTGTCGGTGCTCGACAACCCGTTCACTTGGCCGATACCGCACACCGCCGAGAGACTCGGCGAAGGGATCAAGGCGATCGAGACGGCACGCAAGCTCGGACCGAAAACCGAGCGCGAGCGCGACTACATCGAAGCGCTCGCGGTACTGTTCAAGGATCACGACAAGCTCAACTACCGCACGCGCCTGAAATCGCTCGAGGAGGCGTTTGGCCGCCTCGCGCAGAAATATCCCGATGACAAGGAAGCGAGCATCTTCTACGGCCTGTTCCTGTCGGTGAACTTCGATCCGGCCGATCGCCAGTTCACCAACCAGCTGCGCGCCACGCGCGTGCTCGAGTCCAACTTCTTGCAGCAGCCGGAGCATCCGGGCATCGCGCACTATCTGATCCACAGCTACGACTACCCGCCGATCGCTATGCATGGTCTGGATGCCGCCAGGCGCTACTCCAAGATCGCGCCCGACTCCACGCATGCGCAGCACATGCCCTCGCACATCTTCACGCGCGTGGGCTACTGGCGCGATTCGATCGAATCGAACGCGATCTCGGCCAAGGTCGACGGCGACCAGACCTACAACAGCCCGCACGCGTACGACTATCAGGTCTACGGCTACCTGCAGCTCGGTCAGGACGAGCAGGCGCGCAAGGTGATCGATCACGCATTGGGCGTGGCCAAGAAGACCGATCACTTCGCCACGGCATTCGCGTATGCGGCGATGCCCGCACGCTTCGCGCTTGAGCGCGGTGCGTGGAAAGAGGCCGCGATGCTGCCGCTCACGCCCACGGTCGAGGCCTATCCGTGGAAGAAGTATCCGCAGGCCGAAGCCATCCATGCGTTCGCGCGCGGCGTGGGCGCTGCAAAGAGCGGTGACGCTGCGGCAGCGCGTAACGAGATCACGCGTCTGCGCAGCTTCAGCGAGGCCCTCAAAGGCATGCGGCTGGGCTACTGGGTCGAGCAGGTCGAGATCCAGGCCGACGTGGTGAGCGGTCTGGCGACGCTGGCCGAAGGCAAGACCGACGACGGCCTCGCGATGCTGCGCAAGGCCGCCGACCGCGAGGACGCGACGACCAAACACGCCGTCACGCCCGGCCCGCTGCTGCCGGCGCGGGAGATCCTGGCGCAGGTGCTGGCCGATAGGGGCGAGCACGCCGCTGCGCTGAAGGCGTTCGAGGCCGTGCTGGACAAAGAGCCTAATCGCTATCGTGCGTTCGCCGGCGCGGCCCACGCGGCCGAGCGAGCCGGTGATGCCAAGAGTGCGGCGTACTACCACGCCCGCGTGATCGAGTTCGGCAACGATGCGGCGGTGCCTCGCCCCGAAGTCGTTGCGGCGCGTCGGCACTTCCGGATGTAGGCGCGTGCGCCGGCTAGCAGTTCTTGCGCTTCTGGCAACGCTGCTGGCAGGCGGTGTCCACGCGGTCGAGAGCGATCCCCTGGCAGTGCCCAAAGGCGATCCGCGCGAGCAGGCAATCGGCCTGTACAACGACGGCGTGCGGCTGATGCTGGAGCGCCACTTCGTCGCGGCTCAGCAGAAGTTCGAGGCGGCGCTCGCGCTCGAAGAGAAGCTTGCCGAAGCCCACAAC
>CADECO010000087.1:0-1962 GCA_902825905.1 uncultured beta proteobacterium | reverse complement strand
ACCTCGCGTTTAGCCTGCGGCGCCAGTCCGGCGCGAACAACGAGCGTGCGCTCCGGCATTACAACCGCGCGCTGGAACTCAAGCCTACCCTTGCCGTCGCTTATGCCTATCGCGGCGCACTGTTGGTGCAGATGAAGCAACTCGATCGCGCGCGGGCCGATCAGACCCGGCTGGCGCAACTGGATCCGAAGCTCGCGGCGCGACTCGCGCGGATCATCGCCGGTGAAGCCGAGGGCGACGCGTTCGAGGGACTGGCGGCGCAATACGAGTAAACGCGCGACTAAACGAGCGATCGATCATCGAGTTCCAGCTCTTGCGCCCTTCGCGCGCAATGGAATCACGTTTTCCCCACCCCGCCACGGCGCACAAGCTGCGCCGCAAATCAGGCTCCCTCCCTTTCTAGCCACGGTAGTGGCGCGAGCAGAGGGAGGGCGGGGGGAGGGAGAGCGCCTAAAATTGCGGGAGAGCGCCTAATACCGCTCAAGCAGCGACCCAAACCCGCGCACCTTGTCGGTAATGCCGTGATGGCGGAGCGCGTGCCAGTAGATCGCAGTGTTGATCGCGATCACCGGCTTGTTCAGAAACAGCTCCGCCGCCGCGGCCACCCGCGCACAGGCGAGATTGGTGCCCACCTGCACGATCGCATCGACGTCAGGCGCGTTCACTTCCAGGATCGCCTCGCGCAGTTGCGACTCGGTCACGTGTGCGATCAACACCGGACTCTCGCAGCTGAAGCCTTTCATGCGCGCAACTTCGAAGCCCGCCTCCTCGAAGAACCGGCGCACGTTCTTGTCGCCCACCGGCCAGTACGGCGTGACCACGCCCAGCCGTTTGGCGTTGAACAGCTTGAGCACTTCCTCGCACGAGTCGGCGCCCATCGACACCGGTAGTTTGGTGTGCGCCTCGAGTTCCTTGCGCAGTTTGCGGCTTGCCGAGAACCCGTTCCAGAACGTCTCGGCCGAGATGCCGAGCACCAGCCGGTCGGGGCGAGCCGACATCACCGAGTCGACCGCCGCGGTCTGCGCCTTCTCGATCAGATCGATCAGGCGATTGAAGTCGTCGTCGCTCTTGAGCGGGATGTCGGGAATGACGATGCGGCTGATGTGATTGGTCACCCCGTACGGTCGCATGTCGTCGAACTCGGGCTGCACGCTGGTGTTGGTCGAGGGGATCAGCACGGCGAATTTGGCGCGATGGCCCAGCGAATCGGTCATGGACGGCCTCCAGTGGGTGGTCAGTACCGCTCGAATACGCTGCATTCTAGGCAGCCGATCGCGGCGCGCGAAAGCACCGCAACTTGGCACTACGCGCGATAAACTCGATGCGTCGAGCCGTTGTGCGTTCACTGCGGCGCGTTCATTGCAGTCGTGCCTGACGTCGTTCCTGCCGTAATCCCTGAGGTAGTCCCCGAGGTCGCCCCACCATGCCCAATCCGGTATTGCGTCGCGTTCCCGTTGCCGAGATGTCGCCGCGCCTGCAGGCCGAGCACGCCGTCACGATGAAGCTGCGTGACGACGCCACGTTGATCGAAGTGGGCGCCAATGCCCCGGAGCTGATGGCGTGGTATCGCGACGAGTTCTACGCCAAGTTGTTCTACGCGGGGCGTGTCGACGTGCGCACCAAGGAGCTGCTGCGGTACCGGTTGTCGATGACGCACGGTTGCGCGTTCTGCAACAAGGGCAACAGCGTCGCCGCGCGCAAGGCGGGCGTCACGCAGGAACAGCTCGATCACATCATGGACGAGCATCACGCCTGTTTCGATGCCAAGGACCGCGCGGTGCTGCAACTCGCCGATCAGATCAGCATGACCAACATGAACGGCACGCTCGATGCGCCGCTGCATGCCGCCTTGCGGCCCCACTTCGATGACGCGCAGATATTCGAGCTGGGCATGGTGGCGGGGATGCTCACCGGCATGGCCAAGATGATCTTCGTGTACGACCTGGTCGAGCGCGAGGCGCA
>CADECO010000086.1:15970-17509 GCA_902825905.1 uncultured beta proteobacterium | reverse complement strand
ACGCCTAGATAAGCATTGCGCACGTGTTCGCTCGCGGCGACCTGCTGCGTCGGACCGGACAGCACCACGCGCCCCTGCTCCATCACGTAGGCGTATTGCGCGAGTTTGAACGCGAGCCTGGCGTTCTGCTCGACCAGCAGGATGGTCACGCCGGCTTCGTTGATGCGCCGGAGTTGTCGATAGACCTCCTGCACGATCACCGGCGCGAGACCCTGCGAGACCTCGTCGGCCATCACCAGACGCGGGGCGGCCATCAGCGCGCGACCGATCGCCAGCATCTGCTGCTCGCCGCCCGACAGGCTGCCGGCGCGCTGGCGGATGCGTTCCTTCAACCGCGGGAATGCCGCGTAAACCTCGGCGAGCGCGGCCACGGTTTCCCGCTCGGTCGGACGCAGATAGGCGCCAAGCCGCAGGTTGTCCTCCACCGAGAGCTTGGCGAAGACGCGCCGCCCCTCCGGAACATGCGCGATGCCCGCCTGCGCGACCTCGCGGCTGGAACGGCCCGAGAGCGCAGCGCCATCGAACCGGATGGTGCCGCGATGGATCGGCTGCAGGCCGCTCACCGCCTTGAGCAAGGTCGATTTGCCGGCGCCGTTCGGGCCGACGATCGCGGTGATCGAACCGGTCGGGATCTCGATCGAGACGCCGTTGACCGCGCGCGCCTGGCCATAGCGAACATCGAGGTCGTGAATGGTAAGCAGCGGTGCGGTCATGGCCGGATCGACGGTTCGCATAGTCGGATCGACGATTCAATCGATCTCGGCCACACCAAGGTACGCGTTCACTACCGCCTCGTTCTGCGTGAGACCTTGCGGTGCGCCGTTGTAGATGATGCGCCCGAAGTGCAGCACGACCACGCGGTCGCAATAGCCGCTGACGATGCGCATGTTGTGCTCGACCAGCACGACGGTGCAGCGCTTGCGCACCTCGGTGCTCACCAGCGTCATCATGCGCTGCGCCTCCTCTGCCGACAAACCGGCCGCCGGTTCATCGAGCAGTAACAGCGTCGGCTCGGTCGCCAGCGCGACCGCAACGGTCAACAGCTTCTGCGTGCCCAGCGGCAACTCCGAAGCGCGCTCGCCTGCGACACCGCCGATGCCGAGCAGATCGAGCAAGCCGTGGGCGCGTGACTCGAGCGCCTGTTGCTCGCGTGCGTAGGAAGGCGTGTTGAACATTCCGGCCAGCACGCGCGGCCGGCGGTGCCGATGCAGGCCCTGCAGCACGTTCTCCAGGGCGGTCTGCTCGGCAAAAAGCGTCACCAATTGAAACGTGCGTGCGATGCCACGCATGGCAAGGGCGTGACTGGCCAGACCGGTGACCTCCTGCCCATTGAGCGAGATCGTGCCCGCGCTCGGGGGAAACACGCCGGCGATGATGTTGAACAAGGTCGACTTGCCCGCGCCGTTGGGGCCCACCAGCCCGACCAGCTCGCCTTGCTGCACGTCGAACGACACATCGGTGAGCGCGGTCAGTCCGCCGAACTGCTTGGCGATCGAGCGGACTTCGAGGACTGGCGTGCTCATCGTTTGCTCAGCGGTT
>CADECO010000086.1:14216-15870 GCA_902825905.1 uncultured beta proteobacterium | reverse complement strand
GGCGACGACCAGCAGCACGAGCCAGGCGCGCTTCATGTCCGGCACATTCCAGACTCACGCACGGCCGAGCAGCCCGGCCGGACGCACCACCAGCACCAGGATCATCGCCACGAACACCAGGATGTGCGCGGTCTCGGCGCCGAGCGCAATCGCACCCACCGCCTGCAGGATGCCGATGAGCACGCCGGCGAGCACCGTGCCGGTAATGCTGCCCAGCCCGCCGATGATGACGATGATGAAGCACATCAGGATCGCGTCGAGCCCCATGCCCGGATTGATCGAATAGATCGGCGCGACGAACACCCCGCCGATCGCCGCGAGCACGAACCCCAGGCCCACCGCGATCGCCGCGATGCGGTTGGCGTTGACGCCGAGCATGCGCGCGGTCTCCTCGTCTTCCTCGATGGCGCGCATCGCCAGACCGGTCTTGGTGCGATACACCAGCCAGTACAGCGCCGCCACCAGCAGCAGCGCGACGCCTGCCGCCGCCAGCCGCTCGATCGGCAACCGCACACCCAACAGTTCGATCACGCCCGGAAACACCGACGGCACGTTCTTTTCCTGCGCGCCGAACGCGATCCAGGACGCCGACTGGATGATCAGCGAGATGCCCACGCTTGCGACCACCAGTTGCAGCCACTGCCCGCGCAACCGGCGGAAGAACGCACGCTCGACGGTGAGTCCGGCGAGCAGGGCGAGCACGACGATCGCCGCGAACGTCAACCACAGCGGCAGCTTGTAGACGACGTACAGGATGTACACGCCCATCGCGCCCAGCATGTAGATCTCGCCGTGCGCGAAGTTGACGATATGCAGGATGCCGTAGATCAGCGTAAGCCCGAGCGCGGTCAACACGTAGAGCACGCCGTTGACCACGCCGATCGCCAGGCCCTGCGCCAGCAGCTGGAGCGTCATCGGCGTTCGCCGATCACTCCATGGTGCTCATCAGCACTTCGAGCGGCTCCCACTTGCCGTCCTTGATGATCGAGGCGGGCAGCGGCGTCTGGATCTGGCGGCGGATGCCGTAGGTCTTCTCGGCGCCCCAGCTCGCCGGTCCGTACGGATGGTGCTGGAACGTGGAGGTGGCGAGCGTATCGGCGACCTTCTTCGAGTCGAACGTGCCGGCCTTCTGGATCGCTTCCACGACCCAGCGGGTGGCGGCGTACGACTCCCAGATCGTGCCGAGCGCCGCTTCGCCGTATTTCTTCTGATGGCGTTCGGCCAGATCCTCGTACAGCTTGGTCGGCGGCTTGGCCCAGACGCGATAGGCGATGATGCCGTCGGCGCCCTTGCCCGCGATGTCCACCAGCGCCTTGGCCTCCAGCACCGCGGTCGAGCTGATGAAGTAACCCTTGTAGCCGAGCTCGCGCGCCTGCTTGGCGATCAGGCCGATCGTGCCGGTGGGCGCGGCGTCAGTGTCGATCGCATCGGGCTTGCTCGCCAGCAGCCGCAGCAGCGCGGCCTGGAAGTCTTTCGCGCCGCGATCGAAGTATTCGACGCCGACGTACTCGGTGTGACCCTGCAGCTGCTTGCCGACGATCTCCTTGAGCGTGGCGACGTCGAAGCGGCCCAGGTCGTCGTTGGGCACCAGCTGCGCGATCCGCTTGATGTTGAGCTTCTTGTAGATCGCGGTGGTGAACGTGTAGTAGAGCTG
>CADECO010000086.1:10020-14116 GCA_902825905.1 uncultured beta proteobacterium | reverse complement strand
ACCAGCGCAGCGGCAATACTCATGGATAACGCCACGACTACACCGGCTCGGCGCATCGGTCTCCTCCTCGATTGGAACTGCGAACTGCGGACTGTGGATTATCAGCGGCGCCCAACCGTGCGAACCCGGTCGAGTCTGGAGCGCTGCGGTTCGGCTCGTACGTCACGCCGCAGGTGCGGGCGTCGTGGAGGTTATGAGCCGCGTTCCGACCGTGTCAAGCAAAGGACAAAGCGCGCGCGACTCGGATGCGCCGCCGCGGCAGCTACCGATCAGGCGCGCCGGGGCGAGCGCGCACCGGATTTCTTCTTACCCTTGCCTTTGCGCAACGCTGCTTCGTGCGCCTCGATCTCAGGCCACGCGGCACGCACCGTGTTGAACGCATCGAGCGCGGCCGGCCCGCCGCAATACAGGAACGAGTGCAGGATCAGCTCGCGCACTTCGAGCTTGGTCACGCCGTTGCGCATCGCGCCACGCAGATGCACCTTGATCTCGTGCGGACGGTTGAGGGCGATGCAGAACGCCAGTGTGAGCATGCTGCGCGTCTTCGGCGGCAGGCCCGCGCGCGTCCACACCGCGCCCCAACCATGCTCGGTGATCAACTCCTGGAACGGCATCCAGAACTCGTCGGTGTTTTTGAGCGAGTTGGCAACATAGTCGGGGCCGACCACGCGTTTGCGCATGGCCAGACCGACATTGAAGGCTTTGCTGCGGGCGGGGCGTTTCATGGTTTTTCCTTTCGTTGTTCTGGGAAGTTGCGACTACGACCGCGCTGGTCACGCCGGTCGCAGCTCCAGTGCGCGCTCGATCTGTTCGCGCAACTGCTCGGGCCGTACCGGCTTGTGAATCAAGGTGAGGCCGCTCTCGACCACTGCGCGTAATCGATCGGGCGCGGTCTCGCCGGTGATGAGCACCGCCGGCACGCGTCCGAACCGTTCGCCCGCGCGGCGTACGACTTCGAGTCCAGTCTCTTCATTGCGCAGGCGGAAATCGACCAGCAGCAAGTCGGGCCGCTCGCCCATCGCCTCGAGTTCGACGTCGGCGCTGGCGACCGTTTCCGCGGTGCGCACTTCGCAGCCCCAGCGCTCCAGCAGGCCACGCATCGCAGTGAGGATGGTCTCGTCGTCATCGACCACGAGGATCTTCAAACCGGTGAGATCCGGGCTTTCGAATTCGCGCACGCCCAGGCCGGGTTCGGTTTGTGGCGGCAGTGGATCGGCGCGGGTCACGCGCACGCGGAAGTTTGATCCGACCCCGGGTTTGGAGATCACTTCCAACGGGCAGTCCAGCAGCCGCGCGGTGCGTTGCACGATCGCCAGGCCCAGCCCCAAACCCTGCTTGGCGTCGCGCTCGGTGTTGCGCACCTGATAGAACTCCTCGAAGATCTTCTCCTGCTCGGCCGGGGCGATGCCGATGCCGGTGTCGGTCACTTCGACCACCACCTGCGCCCCCGCCGAACGGGCCGTCACCCGGATCGAACCATGAAGCGTGTAGCGCAACGCGTTCTCGATCAGGTTGCGCACCACACGCTCGAACAGCATCGCATCGGTGCGCACCCAGTTACCCGCCGCGCGCGCATCGAAATGCAGGCCCTTCTGCGCTGCGAGCGGGGCGTACTGCGCCTCCAGCCGCGCGAACATCTCGTCGAGCGAGACCAGTTGATCGAGCGGTTGCACCGTGCCCGCGTCGAGCTTGGAGATGTTGAGCAGCGCGTCCATCAACCGCTCGAGCGAGCCGACCGATGCGTCGATATGACCGGCGATGCGGCGCGTCTCCTGGTCCTGCGCGCTGTCGTTGAGCAGGCGGTTGAACAGCGCCAGCGCGGTGAGCGGCTGACGCAGATCGTGGCTGGCGGCGGCAAGGAAGTGGGTCTTGGCCCGATCGGCCGCCTCGGCCTTCTCGCGCGCCGCCTCGGCCTCGCCCTGCTTCGCCCGCAGTTCATGCACCAGCGCGTCATTCTCGAATCGCGTACGCAGTGCCGCCAGGAAAATGCGGCCCGCATCGAGGACGTAGAGGGTGAGATACACCAGGAAGGCCACCAGCAGCAGCGAAGTGAACCAGTGCTCCTCGGATCGCCACCAGCCGACGATGATGGGCGCCAGCAGCGGAATCGAGAAGCACGGAAAGGTGCGCGGCAACATCCCCGACGTGGCAATCGCAGCGGCCGACCACGCTGCCATCATCATGGTGAGCAGCGCCTGCTCGGTGAGCGGCGCATAGGGAAAGAAGAGCACGCCCGCCGAACCACCGAACACACCGTTCAGAAACGCGAAGATCGTCATGCGGCGAATCCACGTGTCCACTTCCTCGGGGGTGAGGTTGCGGGTGAGCAGTCGCCGGCTCAGGTAGGTGCGCACCAGCAGCGCGCCGCACACGATCACTACCCACGCAATCAGCAGATCGTGGCGGACGTGATTCCAGAACAGATACAGGATGTAGCCGGCCAGGAACGCCACGCCCACCGGGATGCGAATCGCCTGCTGGCAGAACAGCTTGAGCTGCTCGGCGCGGACCTCGCGCTGATAGCGCTCGGGATCGAGATGCGTGCCCGCTTCGATCGGAGCGGGCCCCAGCAGCGGCGCGACGCCAGTGGCCGGCGGAGCGTTCTCAGCGTGGATCGTGCTCATGCAAGCGCCGCAGCGATGCGTTCGGCGGTGAGCGGCAGCGCGCGGATGCGCACACCGAGCGCGTCGCTCACCGCGTTGGCGATGGCGGCGGCGATCGGCCCCTGCACCGCCTCGCCGGCGCCGAGCGTGGGCGCGTCGGTCCGATCGATCAGCTCAACTTCAATCGTTGGCACCTCGCTGAATTTGAGGATCGGGTACGTCTCCCACGAGTTCGACGTGATGCGCTCGCGATCGAACGTCACCGCCTCCTTGAGCGTCCAGCTCGCGGCTTGGATCGCGCCGCCCTCGATCTGGTTGATCGCGCCGTCGGGGTTGATGACCAGTCCGATATCGACGGCACAGACGAGCCGCGTGAGTCGCACTTCGCGTTCCAGTTCGACCTCGGCGACGACCGCGGCGTACGCACTGGTGTTCTTGTAGCGCGAGTAGGCGATGCCGTGACCACGACCGTCCTGGCGCCTGAAGTTGCGCCAGTCGGCGCGACGCGCCGCGGCCTCGACCACCGCTCGCGCGCGTTCGTCGGATTGCAGATGGCGCAGGCGGAACTCGACCGGATCGGCCCCGGCCGCGGCGGCGAGCTCATCCATGAACGACTCGGCCGCGAACACGTTGCCGAATCCGCCGAGCGAGCGCAGCGCTGAGGTGCGAATCGGCATGTCGAGCGCGCGGTTCTTGGCGATGCGCTGACGCGGGAAGTCGTACGAGGGCACCGCGTTGCGCTCCGAGCCGCCGTTGGGCAATGGCATGTCGATCGCCACCGGCAGCTCGTGCGGGTTGTCGATGTAGGCCGCCGACAGCAGCGTCGGGCGCGGATCACGACCGGGCCGCGAACTGTGGCCGTTGCTCCACACCTCGTGGCTCCAGCTTTGCACGTTGCCCGACGCATCGAGCTGCGCCTGCAGATCGATCGCCATCGCCGAGCCGAATGCCGACCAGCCCAGCTCCTGCTCGCGCGTCCACGCCACCTGCACCGGCCGCCCGTTGGCTGCCTGCGCGAGCAATGCTGCGTCGAGCGCAACGTCATCGGCCGGATTGTGGCCGTAGCAGCCGGCGCCTTCCACGTGCTGCACCACGATCTGGTCCTCGGGGATGCGCAGCGCTTTGCCCAGGTCGGCGCGCAGGTTGAAGATCCCCTGCGTGTGCGAGTGCACGGAGAGCCGCGCGCGCCCGCCTTGATCGCTCCATTGCGCGATCGCGCATGACGGCCCGACCGAGGCATGCGCGATGAACGGTTTGACGTAGGTCGCGCGCACGGTCTGCGCGGCGTTGGCCGCCGGCGCATCGCTCGCGGTGTCGACCAGCAGCTTGTGATCGACGCGCGCCGAGCGCAGGAACGTTTCAACCGCCGCCTGATCGGGCAGATCTGCGCCCGCGGACCAGACGCAGCCGGCCGCCAGACGTTCGGCAGCGCGCACGGCGATGTCTTCACGCTCGGCGATCACGCCGACGAAGCTGCCGTTGCGCACGATCGT
>CADECO010000086.1:8611-9920 GCA_902825905.1 uncultured beta proteobacterium | reverse complement strand
TCGACGCTGAGCGCGCGCGCCTGCACGCCGAATTCGCTCGCCGCCTCCTCCAGCAGAATCGCCCGCACCTCGGCGCACGCATAGCGGATGGCGGTACCGCTGTCCTGGATCGACAGGCTGCCGCTGGTCACGCCTTCGTTCGGGCTCGCCGTGGTGATCGCCGGGATCATGCGGATGCGATCGAGCCGGACATCGAGTTCCTCTGCCGCGATCTGCGCGAGCGAGGTGAGAATGCCCTGTCCGATCTCGACCTTGCCGCTGGAAACGCTGACGGTGCCGTCGCGATTGAAGCGGATCCACTGCGACAGCTCCGGGTTGCCTTGCAGGCTCCCGGGCAGCGCGTCTGTCTTGCGCGGGGTGAGCAGCGGATCAGCCATGACGCATCTCCCGCGCGGCCTGCTCGAGGGCTCGCAGCATGCGGGTGTGCGCGCCGCACCGGCACAGATTGCGATCGAGCGCCTCGCGCAACTGTTGATCGCTCGGATTGGGTGTGCGCTTGAGCAGTCCGGCTGCGGTCATGATCACGCCGCTCACGCAGTAGCCGCACTGCGCGGCCTGATGCGCGAGGAACGCGCGCTGCAACGGATGGAGCTTGGCCGGCGGAGCATCGGGCGCGCTCAGTCCTTCGATAGTGGTGACCGACTTGCCCGCCACCGCCCACAGCGGCGTGTCGCAGGCAGCCACCGTATTGCCGTCGAGCAGCACGTGGCAGGCGCCGCAATGGCCGGTGCCGCAGCCGAAGCGCGTGCCCTTGAGTCCGAGATCGTTGCGCAGCACGTAGACGAGCGGGGTGTCCTCGCTCGCCTCGCTGTTGCATGCAACGCCATTGACCGAAAAACCGATCGCCACGGCGCCTGCCCTCCTGTTTGTCGTTGTCGGCGGATGCCATCCGCGTCTTGCGTCCGGATGCCTTGCTGCGCGTCCCCCGCGTCGTGCCCGCGGAGTGAGAAGCCCGCCAATTCTACTGAGAACCCTGCGGATCCTCGGCGCGATTGCGCAGGTGCGTGGCGGTCTGGAACAGCGCCTGCATCAATTGCGCGGCGAGTTCCGGGTCGGTGCCGCTCGTCTGCATCGCCTGATTCATGCACGCGATCCATTGATCGCGCTCGCTGTTGCCGATCGGGAACGGCAGATGGCGGGCGCGCAGCATCGGATGGCCGAAGGTCTGCATGTAGAGCGGGGGCCCGCCGAGCCAACCGGAGAGAAACATGAACAGCTTGTCGCGCGAACCGTCGAGGCTGGGAGGATGCAGCGCGCGGATGCCCGCGAAACGCGGGTCGCGATCCATCAGATCGTAGAACGCATCGAC
>CADECO010000086.1:0-8511 GCA_902825905.1 uncultured beta proteobacterium | reverse complement strand
GACGCGCCGGTCAGGCCGCCGTAGTCATTGCCACGCTGCGGATCGGCCGATCGACGTTGGTGGGCAGACCCGGTGCGACTTCGACCGCGGCCGCCTGCTCGGCTCGGGCACGCGCGAGCGCATCGAAGGCCCGCTCGATCAACGTCGAACTGTTCTCACGCCAGTGCCACGCCGCGACGCCCGCAGCAAACGCTTGGCCGGCCGGCACGACGCCCTGCAACCGCTCGAGCAACGCGCTCGCCTGATGCACCGGGCAACCCGGCAGAAGCAGGGCGAACTGGCACTTGCCGAAGCGCGTCAGCAGATCGGCGCCGCGCAACGATTGCGTCGCGGCGCGCGCGAACTCGGTGAGCAGACCTTCGCCGGCGTTCTTGCCGTAACGGCCGACGTAGCGCTTGTACTTGTTGATCTCGAGCACCGCCACGGTAACCGGATAACCCAGCCGCCGCGACTGGCTGAGTTCGACCACGAGGCGTTCTTCCCAGACGCGATGACTGACGATCCCGGTCGACGAGCCCGGTTGCGAGGTGCCGCGCGATCCGCGATTGGCAACGGCCAGGCGGTGCAGGCGCGCCAGCAGCACGCTGGTGAGCGCCACCAGGGCAAGAATCAACGCAGCGGCCATCGTCGCGGCGATCGTCAAGTCGGAGCGTCCGTGCGCGACGAGCGCACCGAGGGCGAGCGGTTCGGTTGCGCGCAGTGCAAGGTAGCCGCGCCAGCCGAAGCCGAAACCGATCGAAGCGATCGCCACGCTGAGCGCGCACAACCCGAGAATCAGATGACCGACACGAGGCGGTTGATTGTCGTCGTGGCGCAGAGGAAGTCGCATGGCGGCGGGAGGGATCTGGGGCGACGTCGCGATAGTACGAAGTGCGATCGTCGCCACAAAGGAAAATGCCGCGTTACGTGACGGTCGAGACGCCACGTTCGTCGGCGTCGGTCGGTCGGTGCGACTTATTGCGCACTCTTATTGCGCACGATGCTCCAGCACCGCAGCCGCTTACGCTTCGCGCAACGCTGCGATCGGCGACTGACGCGTCGCCGCGCGTGCACCTAACCACGCATTCCATCCGGCCAATGCGACGCCGAGGATCGGTCCGACGATCCACACCCATGGGTTCATCGCATAGCTGACCTGAAAGACTTTGACCGCCAGCACCGCACCGATCGCACTGGCGCCGAGCGCGGCAAGCACACCGGCGAGAAAACCCACTGCCAGGAATTCGATGCGCTGCGCGTCGGCCACCTGCGCGCGCGACGCACCGATTGCGCGCATCACCGCTGTTTCCTGCACGCGCTCGTCCTGCGTGGCAAGCAGCGCCGCGTACAACACCAGCATTCCCGCCCCCAGCGCGAACAGGAATACGAACTGCACCGCGCGGATCACCTGCTCCATGACCGACACGGCCTGGCGCAGGATCACACTCATGTCGACGATGGTGAGATTGGGAAAGGCGCGCGAGAGCCGGTTCATCGCATCGGCGCGCGACTCGGGCACATGGAAGCTGGCGATGTAGCTGGTGGGTTTGTCTTCGAGCAGCTTGGGCGTGGTGATCACGAAGAAGTTGACCTGCATCGAGTCCCAGTCGAGCTTGCGCAGGCTGGTGATCGGCGCGGCGAACTCCTCGCCCGCCACCGACCACTTCAGTTCGTCGCCGAGCTTGACGTCGAGCGTCTTGGCAATGCCCTCCTCCACCGACAGGCTGCCGCGCTGCAGATCGCCTCCGTCGAACCAACGGCCCGCACTCACACTGTTGTGTCCGGGCAAATCACTGAGAAACGAAAGGTTGAACTCACGCTCCACCAGCCGGCGCGGACGGTCCTCGTACGCCTCGGGATCGACCGGTTTGCCGTTGATCGCCATCAGCCGCCCGCGCACCATCGGATAGGTAACCGGCACCGCGACGCGTTCGTCACGGAAGAACGCCTGCACCAGCTCGCGCTGATCGGGCTGGATGTTGAGCACGAACCGATTGGGGGCATCGACCGGGATCTTCGCGCGCCAGCCGTCGATCAGGTCTGCCCGTGTGAACGTGAGCATCAGGATCGCCACCAGCCCGACCGCGAGCGACACGATCTGCACCATATTGGCAGGTGCGCGTCGGCGCAGATTGGCGAGGCCGAAACGCCAGGGCAGCGTGACGAAGCGACTGAACGATGCGACCCCTCGCAGGAACAGCCACGCCGCGAGCGCGAACACGACCACTGCGGCGGCAAATCCGCCCAGCACATACAAACCGAGTTTGACCCCGCCTGCCTGCCACACCAGCAGCAGCGCCAGCGCGCACGCGCCGATCACGTAAGCGAGCACGCTGGTACGCGCCACCGTGAGATCGCGGCGGAGCACGCGCAGCGCCGGCACATTCTTGAGGGCGATGAGCGGCGGCAACGCAAACCCCACGAGCAGCACCATGCCGGTGGCGATGCCCTGCAAGGCGGGCACGGCACTGGGCGCCGGCAATGTCGCATTGACCACGCCGGCGAGCGCCGCGCTGATCACCGCCTGCGCGCCTAACCCCAACGCGCAGCCGACCACGCTTGCCGCGAGCGACAGCGCCACGAACTCGTAGAAGCAGAGCGAAAACAGTCTGGCCTGCGTTGCGCCCAGGCAGCGCATCACCGCGTAGCCGTCGAGATGTCGCGCCACGTAGCGACGCGTGGCCAGGCCGACCGCCACGGCCGCGAGAATCACCGCGAGCAGCGCGGTCAGTCCGAGGAACTGTTGCGCCCGATCGAGCGCCGCGCGGATCTCGGGACGGGCATTCTCCAGGCTCTGCAGACTCTGCCCACGAGTGAGCCGCGGCTTCACCCACGATTCGAATCCGTCGACCGCGGGCCGCTCGCCGGCGATCGCCAACTGGTAGGTCACCCGACTGCCGGTCTGGATCAGCTCCGTGCGCGCGAGATCGTCGACATTGAGCAGCACGCGTGGCGCCATATTGAAGAACGACACGCCGCGGTCGGGTTCGACGGTGACGATGCGCTCGACCCGCAGCGTCGCGTTGCCCAACTCGATGCTTTGACCGACCTTCATGCCCAGAGCGCCGAGCAGACGGTCATCCACCCACACCGTGCCGGGCGTGGGAACGCCGCGCGCTTCCTCATCGGCGGTGTTGGCTGCGGTGGCGGTGCGCAACCGTCCGCGCAACGGGTAGTTCGCCGAGACGACCTTGACCGCCGCGAGCTGCGCACCGTCGGGTCCGCGCGCCATACTGATGAAGTTGGTGATCGACGCAACCGTCAGGCCGCGCCGCTGCGCTTCGCCGGCTAACGCCTCGGGCCAGGTCTGATCGGCCACGAGCAGCGCATCGCCACCCAGCATCTGGTGCGCATCACGGACCAGCAGCTGCTTCACCCGGTCGGCGAAGAACGCCACCGCCGACACGCTCGTCACCGCGATGACCGTCGCCAGCGTGAGCACCAGCAATTCGCCGGCGCGCCAGTCGCGGCGCAGGAAACGTAACGCTAAACGCATGACCGACCCTCTTCGAGCGATTGCAGGCGGTGAACCCTCAACCAGCGATCCGACCGCCGGCCAGCCGGATCGTTCGCGTACAGCGGCGTGCCAGTGCCTCGTCGTGCGTGACCAGCACCAGGGTCGTGCCGCGCTCGGCGTTCAATCCGAACAGCAGCTCGATGACATCGTCACCGGTCGACGCGTCGAGATTACCGGTCGGCTCATCGGCGAACAGGATGCGCGGGCGCACGACGAACGCACGCGCCAGCGCCACTCGCTGTTGTTCGCCACCGGAAAGATGCTTGGGATAGTGATGCAACCGCTCCTGCAGTCCGACGCGGGCGAGCATCTCGCGCGCCTTGGTCTGGGCGTCGGCCTGACCCGCGAGCTCCAGCGGGAGCATGACGTTCTCGATCGCAGTGAACGCCTGCAGCAACTGGAACGACTGGAACACGAATCCGACCTTCTCGGCGCGCAGCCGCGCGCGCCCGTCTTCGTCGAGCGCGAACAGATCCTGACCATCGATGTGCACCGTCCCTGCACTCGGAACATCGAGCCCGGCCAGCAGTCCAAGCAGCGTCGATTTTCCCGAGCCCGAGGCCCCCACCACCGCGAGCGCCTCACCGGCGGCGACGGCGATGTCGATGTCCTGCAAAATCACCAGGCTCGCGCGCTGGCCGGGGGAACCCGGCAACGCCACGGTCTTGCCGAGCCCAACGGTGCGAATCAACGGCGTACCTGGCTTGGACTCAGCGGAGGATGACGACGACATGAAGCGATTCGGATGGAGTGGGTGGGCGATGTTCCTGGGCGCGGCACTGCTGTGCAGTTCGAACGCGTTCGCCCGCACGATTTTGGTTTATGGCGACAGCCTCTCGGCAGCGTACGGCATCGCCCAGAAGCAAGGCTGGGTCACGCTGCTGGACGAGCGAATCAGGCAGGAACGATTGAATTATAGCGTCGTGAATGCGTCGATCAGCGGAGAAACTTCCGCCGGCGGCGCCAGTCGTATCGAACGCACGCTGACCCAGCACAAGCCCGCGATCGTAGTGCTGGAACTCGGCGCGAACGACGGGCTGCGCGGCTTGCCGATCGTGCAGATGAAGACCAATCTGTCCGCGATCATCGATGCGGCCCACAAGGCAAGCGCACGCGTGCTGCTGGTAGGCATGCGCATGCCGCCCAACTATGGCGCGAGTTACACCGAGCAGTTCGCCGGCGCATTCAACGAACTGGCCAGGACACACAAGACCGGGCTGGTGCCTTTCCTTCTCGCGCCGATCGTGCAGAAGCGCGACTTCTTCCAGCAAGACGGCGTGCACCCGACCGCGGATGCGCAGCCGCTGCTGCTCGATACGGTGTGGAAAGAACTGCGCCCGCTGCTGGGCAAGTAGCAGAGGGTGACGATTCAACGAGCCGGCGACGACGCGCCCGGCACAACCCGCTACGCGATCTCCACGCCCACCGGTCCAGCGCCTAACGACCCGATGCGCCGGGCTTCGCTGAAGCCTTCGCGCTGGAATTGCGCGATCACCGCATCGGCCGCGCCCGGCGCGCAGGCCACGAGCAGCCCGCCGCTGGTCTGCGGATCGGTGACCATCACCTGCTGCCAGGGCGCAAAACCCGCCGACACCTGGACGTGCTCGCCGTACTCCGACCAGTTGCGCCCCGAAGCACCGGTCTTCACACCCTGCTCGGCCAGCGCGCGCGCTTCGGCGATGACGGGCAGGTCGGCGAATCGCAGCGTCGCGCGCAGCTTCGATCCGCGCGCGATCTCCATCAGATGCCCCACCAGACCGAAGCCGGTGACATCGGTCATCGCGTGCACGCCGTCGATGTCGGCGATCGCGGCACCGGCGGTGTTGAGCTTGGTGGTCCAGTGAATCATCGATTCGTAGCCCGCCGCCGAGAGCTTGCCGCTCTTGAGCGCGCCCGAAAGCACACCCACGCCGAGCGGTTTGCCCAGGATCAACGCATCGCCCGGCTTGGCGCGATCGTTGCGCTTGACCTTGCTCGGATGCACCAGGCCCATCGCCACCAGGCCGTAGATCGGTTCGAGCGTGTCGATCGAGTGGCCACCGGCGATCGGAATGCCCGCGGCCGCGCACACCGCATCGCCACCGGCGAGAATGCGCTGGATCACCTCGACCGGCAGCTTGTCGAGCGGCATGCCCACCAGCGCGAGTGCCATGATCGGACGCCCGCCCATCGCGTAGATGTCGGAGATCGCGTTGGTCGCGGCGATGCGACCGAAGTCGTACGGGTCGTCGACGATCGGCGTGAAGAAATCAGTGGTCGCCACCAGCGCCTGTTCATCGTTGAGCTTGTACACCGCGGCGTCGTCGCTCGATTCGATGCCCACCAGCAGTTCACGTGGAATGGCGCGGGCCGGGACTTTGGACAGGATCTCCGACAGCACGGCCGGAGCGATCTTGCAGCCTCATCCGCCGCCGTGGCTGAACTGGGTGAGGCGGAACGGCATGGGCATCGGGTCGTTCATGTCGGGTCACTCGTCACTCGAAGGAGCGCGCATTGTAGATAGAATCCGGCGCGGGATAGATCCGCGCAACGGACACGGGTTTTGCACGTCAATCTATACGCACCAATGAAAGTGGCGGATTCGATCGACGTGGCGCAATTGCTGCAGCTGCCCGGCCAGGGCGATGCCGCGGTGGAGCACGTCGCGCCGTTCTCCGAAATCATCGACGTGCGCTCGCCCGCGGAGTACGCCGACGACCACATTCCCGGTGCGCGCAACTGCCCGGTGCTCGACGATGCCGAACGCGCGCTGGTGGGCACGCTGCACAAGCAAGCGTCCCCGTTCGCCGCCAAGGTGCGCGGCGCGGCACTGGTGTCGCGCCATATCGCCGATCACATCGAGCAGGTATTCGCTTCGCGCGAGCGCTCGTGGCGCCCGCTGGTGTACTGCTGGCGCGGCGGCAAGCGCAGCGGCGCGATGGCCCACGTGCTGCGCGAAATCGGCTGGCAGGCCGCGACGCTGCAAGGGGGTTATCGCGCCTATCGGCGCGAGGTGGTTGCGCAGCTCGCGACCCTGCCCGGGCGTTATCGCTACACCGTCGTGTGCGGCGAGACCGGCAGCGCGAAGAGCCGCATCCTGACCGCGCTGGCGCGGCAGGGCGCGCAGGTGCTCGATCTGGAACAGCTCGCACATCATCGCGGCTCGGTGCTGGGCCAGGAACCCGACCTGCCGCAGCCGGCGCAGAAAACGTTCGAGTCGCGCATCTGGGACGCGCTGCGCCGCTTCGATGCATCGCGGGTGGTGTTCGTCGAATCGGAAAGCAAGAAGGTCGGTGAGCTGCACGTGCCCGATGCGCTGATCGCGGCGATGCGCGCGGCACAGTGCGTGCGTATCGCAGCGCCGATCGGCGCGCGCGTCGAGTTCCTGCTCGCCGAGTACGAGCACTTCGTGCGCGACCGCCCGGCGCTCGAGGCGAAGCTCGATTGCCTGGTGCACCTGTACCCGAAGGAGACGATCGAGCGCTGGAAGCGGCTGGCCGGCGACGATCAGTGGACGGCGTTCGTGGAGGACATTCTGGTCAATCACTACGATCCGGCCTACCGGCGGTCGATGGCCCGCAATTTCGCGCAGCTTGAACGCTCTCCGGCGATCGCGATCGGGTCATTGAGCGCGGAGGCGATCGAACAGGCGGCGAGCACGATCTACGCGTCGGCGCGTTGAGCGGGACCGCGCAGGCAATAGCGTCGCGACGCTTCGGCCAATACGTTCCGACACACCAGGCCCGTCGCCCGAATCGGCAATCAGAGCGCGGCCAGGGCCTTGAGGTGCTGCACCACGCTGCGGCCGAGCGCCGACAGGTTGTAGCCGCCTTCGAGCACCGACACGACGCGCCCTTCGCCGCTGCGCTCGAGCACCGCCATCAGCTTCTGCGTGACCCAGTGATAGTCGGCATCGACGAATCGCAGCATCGCCATGTCGTCTTCGGCGTGCGCATCGAATCCGGCGGAGATGAACAGCATCTGCGGCGCGAATTTCTGCAGCGCCGGCAGCCAATGCGCCTCGACCACCTGCCGGAAGCCCTGACTACCGGTGCCAGCGGGCAACGGTACGTTCAGCATGTTCTGCGCCGGCTCTTCGGTGCCGCTATATGGATAGAACGGATGCTGGAACGTGCTTACCATCAGCACGCGATCGTCGCCGGCGAACACATCCTCGGTGCCGTTGCCGTGGTGCACGTCGAAGTCCACCACCGCGACGCGCTTCAGTCCGGCGCGCTCGATCGCGTGCAGGACGCCGACCGCCAGGTTGTTGAACAGACAAAACCCCATCGCCCGGGCGCGCATCGCATGGTGGCCAGGCGGGCGCACACTGCAGAATGCGTTCGCGACGCGCCCGTCGAGCACCAGATCGGTGCCCAGCACGACGGCGCCAGCGGCTCGCAACGAGGCCTCCAGGGTGCCCGCCGACATTGCAGTGTCCGGATCGAGCTGCACCATGCCTCGTTCGGGCGCTGATTCCTCGATCCAGTCGATGTAACCCGGCGGATGCACGCGTTCGAGTTGCTCGCGGCTGGCGAGCGGCGCCTCGAAGCGCTGCAGATACTGGCCGATGCCCGAGCTGATGAGCTGATCCTCGATCGCGCTCAGTCGTTCTGGACACTCCGGATGGTGGTGTCCCATGTCGTGGCGCGTGCAGGCGGCATGGGTGATGAACGCAGTCGTCATGGGCAGGTCAGTAAGAGGGTGAAGCTGCGTCGAATCGAGCGCACGCGAGGCGATGCAAATCGATGCGCCCCACTTGTCGGAAATTCCGCATTCACTCGTGAATGTCCATTCAATCTTACCGTGTGAAAACCTAGACTAGGGATGCGTTCGGACAGACACTACCTCGAACGCATCTCCCCTCCACTCGCCCCACACCATGACCGTCGCAGCGCTCAAGCGCGTTGTCGAACAGGCCGGCAGCGTCATTCTCGGCAAGGAACATCAGATCCGCATGGCATTGGCGTGCCTGCTCGCACGCGGCCATCTGCTCATCGAGGACGTGCCCGGCGTCGGCAAGACCACGCTTGCGC
>CADECO010000085.1:6985-17999 GCA_902825905.1 uncultured beta proteobacterium | reverse complement strand
TCTTCGCCTCCGACTTCGTCACGCCGGAAAAAATCAACTTCCTGGCGAAGTTCGGCCGTGGCCTGATCTGCATGCCGATCACCAAGGACCACGCCACCCGCCTCAAGCTGGCGCCGATGGTGCCCGACAACCGCGCCCGGCATGGCACCAACTTCACCGCTTCGATCGAGGCGGCGCAAGGCGTGACTACGGGCATCTCCGCGCACGATCGCGCGCACACGATCCGCGTTGCGACTGCACCCGACGCCAGAGCCGAAGACATCGTCCATCCGGGGCATGTGTTTCCGCTGATCGCCGAGTCAGGCGGCGTGCTGATGCGCGCCGGCCACACCGAGGCGTGCGTCGACATCGCACGGCTGGCGGGGCTCACGCCGGCAGCGGTGTTGTGCGAGATCATGAACGACGACGGCACGATGGCGCGGCTGCCGCAACTGATCGAGTTCGCCACGCACCATCAGTTGAAGATCGGCACCATCGCCGATCTCATCCGATTCCGCAGCGAGAACGAGAGCCTGATTCGCCGCGTGGCCGAGCGGCCGATCGAGACGGCCTACGGCAGGTTCCAGCTCGTCGTCTATCTGGAGAAATTGTCCAACTCGATGCATCTGGCGCTCGTGCACGGCGAAATCGAACCGTCCGCTGAAGTGCTGGTGCGGGTGCATGAGCCCTTGTCGTTGCTCGATCTGCTCGACACCAGCCACAGCACGCACTCGTGGAGCATTCCCGAGGCGCTGGCGCACGTGCAGGGGGTGGAGCGCGGCGTAGTCATCATGCTTAATTGCGCGCAGAGTGCCGGCGATCTGCTCGAAAGCGTGGTGCCCGCCAGCAAACCACGCACGATGGGTGCGAGCCGAGCGTTCCTCACCTACGGGATCGGCGCGCAGATCGCCCGCGACCTCAGGGTCGGCAAGATGCGATTGATGGCCAATCCGCGCAAGATGCCGAGCATGGCGGGCTGGGGCTTGGAAGTGATCGGCTATGTGCAGCCCGAACGCGCCGGCGCGGTGCGCGGCTAGTAGCCGACACAATCTACCCGGAGCACCCGGACTCAAACCATAGTGCCACGATGACCGACATCACCACCGAACTGAACGGACGCAATCTGCGCATCGGCATTGTCCGCGCGCGTTTCAACGAGCCGATCGGCACGGCGGCGTTGCAGGCGTGCACGCGCAGGCTCCACGAGCTCGGGGTCGACGCCGCGAACATCGCCGTGGTGAGCGTGCCCGGCGCGTTGGAGGCGCCGCTCGTCTTGCAGCGTCTGGCCGCGACCGGCAAGTTCGACGCATTGATCGCACTGGGCGCGGTGATCCGCGGCGAGACCTATCATTTCGAGATCGTGTCGAACGAATCGGCGGCTGGCATCACCCAGGTGCAACTCGACACGGGCGTGCCGATCGCCAACGGTATTCTCACCACTGATACCGATGAACAGGCGCAGGCGCGCGCCGCGGACAAGGGGCGCGACTGCGCCGACGCCGCTGTCGAGATGGTCAACCTCGGCCGCGCGATCGCGGCGCGGTATCGATGAGCGCGAGCACGCCGGTATCACCGAAGCGCTCGGCGCGCCACCGGGCGCGGGAGTACGCGCTCCAGGGGCTGTATCAATGGTTGTTGTCGGGCGGCGATGCCCGCTCGATCCACGCGCACATCGCCGACGACAAGAATTTCGATCGCTGCGATACCGCCTACTTCGCGACGCTGTTGCGCGGCTCGATCGAGGCGGCAGCGGAGCTCGAAGTGCTGATCACGCCAGCACTCGATCGCCCCATCGCCCAGCTCTCGCCGGTCGAGCGCGCCATCCTGCTGCTGGCGACTTTCGAGCTGCGCGACTCGCTCGACATTCCCTACCGTGTCGTGCTCAACGAGGCGGTCGAACTGGCCAAGAGTTTCGGTGGCACCGACGGGCACAAGTACGTGAACGGCGTGCTCGACAAGGTCGCGCCGCGAGTGCGTCCCGACGAATCCGTCGCGAGCGCCGCACCGTCGGCGCCTGCGGCCGTGGCCAAACCGATTCCCGTGATCGTGCGCAAGCCCCGGCGCACGGTCGAATAGCACCGCATGGCGTCCGAGTTCGAGCTGATCGCTCGCTACTTCACTCGTCCGGCGCGGACGGTCGTGCTCGGCGTGGGCGACGATTGCGCGTTGATCAAGCCACCGGCCGAACTCGGCATGGCAGTAACAACTGACATGCTCTGCGCCGGCACTCACTTCTTTGCCGACACCGATCCGGTGAGCCTGGGGCACAAGTCGCTGGCGGTGAACATCTCCGACATCGCCGCGATGGGCGCCGATCCGCGCTGGGCGACGCTTGCGATCGCGCTGCCCGACGCGGACGAGGCGTGGGTCGCGTCGTTTGCGCGTGGACTGTTCGCGCTCGCCGATCGGTACGGCGTGGAGCTGATCGGCGGCGACACCACACGCGGACCGCTCACCATCAGCATCACCATGCTCGGCACTTATCCGCTCGGTCATGCGCTGCGCCGCGATACCGCGATGGCCGAGGACGATGTCTGGGTCTCCGGATCTACCGGTGGCGCGGCGCTTGCGGTCGAGCATCGACGAGGGCGGCTGCGTCTTACCGGCGATGCGCTGGAGCGCTGCGAAAAGCGACTCGACTGGCCCGAGCCACGCGTGGCGCTGGGGCGCGCGCTGCGCACGCTCGCGCACGCGGCGATCGACGTGTCCGATGGTCTGGTCGCCGACCTCGGTCACATCTGCGAGCGCTCGAAACTCGCCGCGCAGATCGACTGGTCATCGGTCCCGAAAGACGATGTGGCGGCGGCCGGCGTCGATGACGACGTCGCGATGCGATGCGTACTGGCCGGTGGCGACGACTACGAACTCGTGTTCACCGCGCCCGTTGCAGCGCGCGAGCGCATCGATGCGCTGCCCGTGAAACTGGGTGTTCCGGTTACGCGGATCGGCCGCATGCAATCCGGCGAGGCGCGCGTGTCGGTGGCCGACGGTCGCGGTGGCATGATCGATCTGGATCGTGTCGGCTTCGATCACTTCGCCTGATCGATCGAGCGCACGCGAGGATCGCATGAGCATGACCACGCCCTCGCGTCCGATCATCCGACCGACTCTGGGTTTCGCGTGGTCGCATCCGGCGCACGTCATCGCGCTGGGTTTCGGCACCGGCGTCGCGCCGATCGCACCAGGGACGGTAGGGACACTGGTCGCGTTCCCGCTATACGCACTGCTGACTATGTGGTGGACGCCTCCGGGCATCCTCGCGATAGCCGCGGCGCTGTTCGTGCTCGGCGTGTGGGCGTGCGACCGAACTTCGCGCGCGCTCGGGTTGTCCGACCATAGCGGCATCAACTGGGACGAGATCGTCGCCTTTCTCGTCGTCCTGGTGTTCACGCCGCCGGGATGGGGCTGGCAATTGCTTGCATTTCTGCTGTTTCGCGCGTTCGACGTGGTCAAGCCGCAGCCGATCCGCTACTTCGACCGCACCGTCAAGGGCGGCTTCGGCGTGATGCTCGATGACGTGCTCGCAGCTGGCTACACTCTGCTGGTGCTCGCCCTTCTCAAGTGGTTCATCGGATGACCGACGACTCGCAAGCCTTGCAGCAACTCGCCGCCCATGTGGGCGAGAAGCTGCGTGCGCGCGGCTGGCTCGCCGCCACGGCCGAATCGTGCACCGGCGGCTGGGTGGCCGAGGCGATCACCGCGATCGCCGGCAGCTCGGCGTGGTTCGATCGAGGCTTCGTCACCTACTCCAACGAGGCGAAGCAGGAGATGCTGGGCGTGACCCAGACCACATTGATGGCGCATGGCGCAGTCAGCGAGCAGACGGCGCGCGAGATGGCCGCCGGTGCGCTGCGCAATAGTCGGGCGCAGATCGCGGTTGCGACGACCGGCGTGGCTGGTCCAACCGGCGGAACGCCCACCAAGCCGGTGGGCATGGTGTGCTTCGCGTGGGCGTCGGTCGAAGGCGGCGTGGAATCGACCACGCGGGTGTTCGCCGGCGATCGCGCTGCAGTGCGTCGGCAGTCGGTGCAGCTTGCGCTCGCCGGCATCGGCGAGCGCGCGCAGCGGCGGATGGCGTAGCGACTGCTGCAGAAGTAGCGAGTGAAGTACAACCGAAGGCGTAGTGACGGGTGCGGTGGCCAGTTACGGCTACGCCTCGCGCGTCAAGGATTTCGGGCAATTAGCCATGGCAACACGAGGATGACGTTCAATGAATGAAGCTCAACTCCACGGCAGCGTAAGCATGCGCGGACATCAGATTGTCGCGGCGCGATCGATTGCAATCCGGGCGTGTGCAGCCGTTGCGCTGGTCGTAGCCCTGGCCGGTGGCGCGTTGGCGCAATCGGCACCCGGTGGTCCGGGCGCGCCGGGCGCTCCGGTCAATGCCGGGCCCTATGTGCCGACTCCGGAACGCATCGTGGCCGAGCTGTTGCGCATGGCCGAGATCAAGGCCAACGACTTCGTGATCGATCTGGGTTCGGGCGACGGCCGGCTGGTGATCAACGCGGCCAAGCAGTTCGGCGCTCGCGGCTGGGGTATCGATATCCAGGATTTCCTGGTCAAGCTCGCCAACGAGAACGCCGAGAAGGAAGGGGTGGGCGATCGAGTGAAGTTCATCAAGGGCGACCTGTTCGAGGCGAGCGTGGCCGAAGCATCGGTGGTCACGCTCTACCTGCTGCCCAACACGGTGACCAAGCTGATCCCCAAGTTTCTCGCCGAGCTCAAGCCCGGCACGCGCATCGTCTCGCACGACTATCCGCTTGCACCCTGGGCGCACGATCGGATCGCGCAGTTCGAGTTCGAGGAGAAGATCAAGATCAGCGGCACCACGCGCACCGTGCTGTATCGCTACATCGTGCCGGCCAAGGTGCAGGGCGAGTGGGATGTGCGCCTGCCACCGACCGTTGCCAAACAGGTTGCGCGCTTTTCGTTCACCCAGGATCCGACGCTGCGGGTGCGCGGCAGTGCGATCGTCAACGGCAAGCCGCTGGGGATCGACGAGGTCTATCTGCGCGGCGAGGACATCGCGGTGCGGATGCAGGAGCTGACGCCGGGCGGCGAGCGGTATCTGCTCCGCGGCACGGTGAGTGGCGCGGCGATGAAGGGGACGATCGAGGTCGACGGCAAGGCGTTGCCCTGGAACGCAGTGTCGCGCGGGCGCTGAGGCGTTCGCGGACCGGGTGATGCGCTTCGTGTGCAGCGCCTCTGTCTGAGGGGCCCTGTGGACAGGCAGGCCAGCGCTGACCGGCCCGGCGCGGATCAGTCGCCGCGGCCCTTGATCAGCTTGCGTACGGCACGCGAGGTGGCGATCTTGCCCTCGCGCTCGTACGCCTCGTGGTTGTCTTCGATGTCGCTCAACCGGTAGAGGTAGTTCACCATCAGGCTGGCCGATTGCTTGATGCCGCGCGGCGACACGTCGGCGAGCCAGTTGATGCGCTCGAGCTGAGCGCCGTTGCCCAGGTGGAATCGCGCTACCGGGTCGAGCGGCCGCTTTTCTTCCTGCTCGATCGCAAGATAACGCGCGCACAGCGCCACCACGATCGGCTCCAGAATCTCGGCGCTCGACGAGTCCTGGGTGAAATCCTTCTCCAGCGCTGCGGCCAACGCCGCATGCGGATCGTTGCCGCCGCCGAGCCTGGCCAGCTCTTTGGCCTCGAAGCCCTGGAATAGCGTCGGATCCTTGGCGTTGAGGTGCGTATCGAGCCAACGGCGAAAGCCTGGGATCGGCGACAGTGTGGCGAAGGTGTTGAGCCGCGGAAAGTCGGCCAGCAACTGTTCCACCACGCGCTTGATCAGGAACCCGCCGAACGACACGCCGCGCAACCCGTTCTGGGTGCTGGAAATGGAATAAAAAATCGCCGCGGAGGCTTCGCGCGGGTCGCCCACCGGAGCGGATTCGTCGAGCAGCGCCTGAACGCTCGAAGCCATGTCCTTGACCAGCGCGATCTCGACGAACACCAGCGGCTCGTCGGGCATGCGCGGATGGAAGAACGCGTAGCAGCGCCGGTCCGAATCGAGCCGGTGGCGCAGATCGCTCCAGGAGCGGATCTCGTGGACCGCCTCATACGCGATGAGCTTTTCCAGCAGGGCGGCTGGCGAGCTCCAGGTGATGCGGCGAAGTTCGAGGTTGCCCACGTCGAACCAGCTGGCCAGCAGCCCGTACAGCTCCTCGTCGAGCACTTCGAGCTCTCGCGTATTGCGCACGAACCGGGCGACATCGTTGCGCATGTTCACCAGGAACTTCACGCCCTCGGGCAGCAGGTTGAACTGCTTGAAGATGGTGACCCGCGGGCTGTTGAGCGCCCGGCGCAGGTCGCGCTGCACCTTGCGACGGTCGGACCCCTTCGCCTGCAGGTAATCGCGAATCACGGCTGCGATGTGCTCGTCGTCGGGGCTGAACTCCGAGGCGAGCAGCTTCAGGTATTCACGGCGGCCGTCGTCGTTGGCATGCGCGTAGATTTCGGCCAGCAACGCTACCCGTTTGCGGGCGGAGGCTTCGCCACCGATACCGTCCAGACATTCCTGCAGCGTGCGGCGAACCAGATTGAGCTGCCCGCTCGACAGCGTGGCCGGAGTGGCCGAACTTGAGCGTGAACGCAACCAGCCCAGCAACTCGCGCATGCGCGCGAACGCAGCGGTGCGGCGCGGGGGATTTTCGCTGGCGGCGGCGGTGGAGGTCATGAGCGGGCGGGGCGGTCGGGCGATGGAACTTGTTGGCAGAACGGGCGGCTGGACTTGCGACGGTGGACTGGATGCGGGTTCGCCAAGCTCGAAAAACAACGAACCGAAAAGCAACGAACCCGACGAATTCAACGTAGGAGTGGCGGCCACCTTTCCGGATCGAGTGTAGCTGCCCTTCGTTGAACTTCGAATGACACCAATGGGTGAATTTGTTTGTTAGTACACGATATCCGCCGGGAGGTTCCGCGCGAGGCCGATCGGCTACGTCCGTCGATCGCGCCGGGCTCACCGTATGAGCTATTACCCCCGCTACATTGCCTGCGTGCGGAACCGCTGGGCGGGTTTGCCGAGCGTCGATCAGGTCGTGGCTACCCCCATCGCAACGGCCCAGCGCGGCGTTCAGTTGACTGCCCCGGCGCTCCCGCACACCACGGCTGGCGCGGGTGCGGCCTAGCGCGTCACCGGCGCGTTCGCCCAACCAGCCGTTCCGTCGAATTCGAGATCGATTCGCTTATGGGAGAATGGAGGTACGGGCAATGCTCATCGAAAAACAGATCGAACAAATCATGGACCAGAACAAATCCAAGGCGCTGACTGCGGCACTCGCACAGATCGAAAAGCAGTTCGGCAAGGGGTCGATCATGCGCATGGACTCCGAGGCGGCGCCTGACGTACAGGTCGTCCCCACTGGGAGCCTGGGCCTGGACATCGCCCTCGGGGTCGGCGGTCTGCCGCGCGGGCGGGTGGTCGAGATCTACGGACCAGAGTCTTCGGGAAAGACCACGCTCACGCTCTCGGTCATTGCCCAGGTGCAGAAGCTCGGCGGGACGGCAGCGTTCATCGACGCGGAAAACGCGCTCGATCCGCAGTACGCCGCCAAGCTCGGCGTGAAGATCCAGGACCTGCTGATCTCCCAGCCCGATACCGGCGAACAAGCGCTGGAAATCGCCGACATGCTGGTCCGTTCGGGGTCGGTCGACGTGATCGTCATCGACTCGGTGGCTGCGCTCACGCCCAAGGCCGAAATCGAGGGCGAGATGGGCGAGCCGCAGATGGGCCTGCAGGCGCGGCTGATGTCGCAGGCGCTGCGCAAGCTCACCGCCAATATCAAGCGCACCAACACGCTGGTGATCTTCATCAACCAGATCCGCATGAAGATCGGCGTGATGTTCGGTAACCCCGAAACCACCACCGGCGGCAACGCGCTCAAGTTCTACGCGTCGGTGCGTCTGGACATCCGGCGGATCGGTTCGATCAAGAAGGCCGAGGAAGTGATCGGCTCGGAGACCCGGGTGAAAGTGGTCAAGAACAAGGTCGCCCCGCCGTTTCGCGAGGCGATTTTCGACATCCTGTACGGCGAAGGCATTTCGCTGCACGGCGAGCTGCTCGAACTCGGTGTCAACCACGGCATCGTGGAGAAATCCGGCGCCTGGTACTCGTACAAGAAAGACCGCGTCGGTCAGGGCAAGGACAACGCCCGCGAGTACCTGAAAGAGCATGCCGAGGTGGCCGACGAGATCCAGCTCAAGATCCGCGAGAAAGTCGGCGTCCAGAACCCCGGCCTGATCGAAGATCGCGAAGAGGCCGAGGAAGAAGAGTCCGGCTAGCGCCGGGCAGGGCTCGCCCGGCCGGCAAGCGATGCGGTCCACGACGGCGGTGTCGCTCAAGGCGCGTGCGCTCAAGCTCCTGGCCGGGCGCGAGCACACTCGCCAGGAGATGCGCGCTAAGCTGCGCACGCACTGCGAGCGTCCCGAGGAACTCGAAGCGCTGCTCGACGAGCTCGAGCAGCGCAAGCTGCTCTCCGACGAGCGCTACGCCGAAGCCCGGGCGCGCCAGCTCGGCAGGAAGTACGGATCGGCCCGCGTCGCCTACGACCTGCGCGCCAAGGGCGTCAGCGACGAAACGGTCGCGCGCACCGTGGCCGCCCAGGCCCCCCAAGAATTCGAACGGGCGCAGCAGGCGTGGGCCAAGCGTTTCGGCAGTCCGCCCCGCGACCCGCTGGAGAAAGCCAAGCAGATGCGCTTTCTGCAAGGGCGCGGGTTCTCGATCGATGTGGTCCGACGCGTGGTCCCTCGCGTCAGCGCGGAGGAATGAGATGGCTGTTGCCGGACAGATTCGCCCCTGCACGCCGGCCGATTTCGACGCGATCCACCGCATCGTCAACGACGCCGCGCAGAGCTATCGTGGCGTGATCCCAGCCGACTGCTGGCACGAGCCGTACATGTCACGCGACGACTTGGCCACCGAAATCGGCGCCGGCGTGGTCTTCGCCGGCTACGAGCGCGCCGGAGCGCTGATCGGTGTGATGGGCAGCCAGAACGTCAAAGACGTCACGCTGATCCGACATGCCTATGTATCCACTTCGGTGCGGCGAAGCGGCATCGGCGCTGCGCTGCTCGCGCACTTGCGCTCAGGCACCAAGCGGCCGGTGCTGATCGGTACCTGGGCCGCGGCCCAATGGGCGGTCGATTTCTACGTGAAGCATGGCTTTCGGGTCGTGACCGGCGCCGAGAAGGACCGGCTGCTCAAGATCTACTGGACCGTTCCCGAGCGCCAGATCGAAACGTCGGTGGTGCTGGCGGATCGGTGAGGCGTGGCATCGTTCGCGCAGGGCCCTTCGTATCGGCGCTAAGGCTTGCGCAACGCCTCCAGTACCTTGCCCCCAGCGCGCGGCACCTGCGGTAGCCCGACTTTGGCCTGGAACTCCTTGATCGCCGCCAGCGTCTTCGGGCCGATGCGGCCATCGGGAGGGCCCACGTCGAAGCCGCGCTTGTTGAGCAGTTCCTGCACTTCGCGGCGCTCCGCGCGCGACAAACCGCGATCGTCGGTCGGCCAGCCGTTGGCGAACGGACCGGCGCCGCGGAGCCGGTCGCCCAGGTGAGCGATCGCCAGGGCGTACGACTCGGCCGCGTTGTAGGCGTAGATCGCATCGAAGTTCCTGAACACCAGAAACGCCGGACCCGACGCGCCCGCCGGCATCAGCAGCCCGGCCTCGCTCGTGCCCTCGAGTGCCTTGCCGTCGGCGCGCTTCAGGCCAAGCCCCGACCAGTGCGCGAGCGGCTGCTTGCTGCGGCGATCGGAGCGTCCGTTGAACCCGCCCGGCAAGCGCACCTCGAACCCCCACGGCTCGCCTGCACGCCATCCCGCACGCTTCAGATAGTTGGCGGTCGAGCCGATGACGTCGGGGATCGAGCCGACGATGTCGCGCTTGCCATCGCCGTCGAAATCGATGGCCACGCGCTGAAACGTCGAGGGCATGAACTGCGTCTGACCGAAGGCTCCGGCCCACGATCCGACCAGCGACTCCAGACCGATATCTCCCGACTGCACGATCTGCAACGTCGAGATGAATTCGCCGCGGAAGTACGGCTGGCGCGACCCGTTGCACGAAAGCGTGGCGAGCGATCGTACCAGCGGCCTACCGCCGAGCGACTTGCCGTAATCGGACTCCACACCCCATACCGCTACGAGCGTGTGGCGATCGACACCGAACTGCTGCTCGGCGCGCACGAATACGTCGCTCCATTGGGTGAGCCGCGCGCGCCCGTCGGCAATGCGTTCGTCATCGACCAGGGAGGCAAGGTAGTCCCAGATCGGTGTCTTGAACTCCGGCTGATTGCCCATCGCGTCGAGCACCGACTGATCGGGCACCAGGCCGGCAGTGACCCGATCGAACGTCTCTGCGCTAACGCCGCGCGCGATCGCCTGCGTGCGCACCTCTGGCAGGCAGCGGGCGAATCCGTCGAGCTGGGCATTGGCATTTCCGGCAACAACCAGCGCGACAAGCGCCGCGATCACGCCGAACATACCCGCCGAAGCGGCCAAGTTGCGACGATTCTTGGCCGCGCGTGGATGCAGCCGGCATAGCGAGCCGTACGACTGGCGTGGCAAGTTTTGGGGATTGCGGTCGAGGCGCATCGGGCGAGCGATGATCAGATCGAACAGGCGCCGATGATGCCATCCGATGCACCCGGCGTGATTCCGATCGTCGCCCGATTGGCATCGTGCACAATCCGGTTCGCTGCAAGAATCGAAATCCGTCTGAATCGGAGGCCGACTTGGCTCACATCGTCGTCGCCGGCGCGCTATCGCATAGCCCACTCATCAACTACGAACCCGACCCTGCGGATGCTGCCGCGATCGAGCGGTATCGCACTCACACGCGACGGCTCGGTGAGGCGATTCGCGCCGCCCGAGCCGACGTGCTGGTCATCATCGGTCAGGATCACTTCCGGTCGCTGTTCTACGACCTGATGCCGCCGTTCGTGATCGGCACCGGGCGCGTCGATGGCTGGGGCGACTGGCGCACGGCGAAGGGGCCGTTCAACGTTGCCACGGCGCTGGCGCGGCACAT
>CADECO010000085.1:0-6885 GCA_902825905.1 uncultured beta proteobacterium | reverse complement strand
TCATCGGCTCGGGCGGGCTATCGCATTCACCGCCGGCGGCTGACATCGAATCGACCCGCCCGGAAGATGCCGAACGTGTGCGGCGGCTGATCCACGGTCGAGAGAGCGTGGCGCAAGACGAGGACGGGCGCGTGAAGGGTCTGCTCGCTGCGGTGCGCTCGGGAAAGTTCGCCGGTTCGGTGCGAGCCGATTGGGATCGGCGCATCCTCGACCGACTGGCACGCGGCGACGCGAAAGCGCTCGCGCACGAGCTGGACGAACCAGGCATCGAACGCGATGGCGGCAACGGCGGGCAGGAGCTGCGCACTTGGCTCGCGATGTGCGGGGCAACCGGCAACGCACCGATGGACGTGCTGGGTTATGAACCGATTCCGTACCTCATCACCGGAATGGGTGTGGTGCGCGCGCAGCTGTCCGCGCAGTTGTCCGATTAGATTCAGTCCCACAAGAGGAGAAAAACGTCATGGCCGTTCGTAAATCCGCCGCCAAGGTCACGCCACGTGTTCGCAAGATCCGGCGCATCGTCACCGGACACGATGCGAAGGGGCGCTCGGTATTCGCCTCCGATCGCGCCTCACCGCACGTCATCGCAATCGCGGGCACGCCCACGTTCGGCGTGACCGATCTGTGGCGCACCAGCAGGGCACCCGCCGACAACGCGAGTAAGAAGGATCCGTGCGTGGGCATCCAGCAACTCGCGCCACAGGCCAACGGCTCGGTCGTGCGCGTGGTGGAGTTTCCGCCCGACAAGGTCTGGATGGCGAAAGTCACCGCCGAGAAGGCATTCGCCTCGCTCGGCAAATCAGGCAGCGCGGCGCTCGCAGCCAACAAGGCAAGCAGCCGTCATACGATGATGCACACGACCGATACCGTCGATTACGCCATCATCCTCGCGGGTGAGATCTGGGCCGTCATGGATGTCGGTGAGAAGAAGATGACCGCGGGCGACGTATTGATCCAGCGCGGCACCAATCACGCGTGGTCGAACCGCAGCAGCAAGCCGTGCCTGGTGGCGTTCGTGCTGATCGACGCCAAGCCGGTCCGAGGCGCCAAGCGCAGTCACTGACCGCGACAAACCCCGGGCGCCGGATCGTGACGAAAGTCCGTTCGGCTGACGATCACCACCACGCCCGGTCGGTCAGCGTGGCGTCGTTCGTCGTGAATGCGCGCGCGGGGCGGTCATCATCGCCCGATGCGCTCGATCGAACGACTCCTCAAGCTCATCATGGTGCTCAGCCTGGCGGTGGCGGTGCTCGCGTGGTTCAAGCGCGAAGCGTTGCCCGCGCCTGCCCAATTGAGCACCGAACTGTTGCGCGATCCCGTGCAGGAGCAGGTGCGCGCCACCCCGAAGCAGACGACCGTCGGCGGGGTGCAGTACACCATCAAGCCGCTCTACCGCTACGAGTTGTGGGGTTTGGTGGTGAGCCGCCACGACGCCAAGTCGTTCTGGGATATCGCGCACAAGGAATGGAACGACCACCTCAACGTGGCCGATCTGTGCGTCGTGTACGGCGCCAATGTGAAGAGCGCGGTCTACTCCGATCTCGATTACTGGAGCGATCAGTGGACCTGCTGGGTGCGCGGGAACTCGGCCGAGGTCATGGGTCGGTTTTCCGGTGAGGCGCTCTCGAACAACCATCTGCTCACCGACAGCAAGTCGATGGCCAAGAAGCTGCGCAACCTGCGCATCGGCGATCAGATCAAGCTCTCGGGCTATCTGGCCGAGTACTCGCACAACCACGGCCGGCCGTTCTTTCGCGGCACCAGTACCACGCGCACCGACACCGGCAATGGCGCGTGCGAGACGATCTACGTCGAGGACCTGGAGCTGCTGCGCGCCGGCGGTGGTCCGTGGCGCGTGTTGTGGTGGGTCGCGCTTCTCGCGCTCGCCGCGAGCGTGGTCACCTGGTTCATGCTGCCGTATCGCGCCACCGACTAGACGTATAGGGGCGCATTGCCGCGGTGCTGGCCGCTCGGCCACAATCCGCACCATGGCCAACCTGCTCGAAGGCTGGACGAGCGAAATGCGCTCGGCCTATTTGTATCGCGTGCTCGCCAATCTGGAGGGCGACGCGGACCGCTCGCGCCTGTTCGACAAGCTCGCCGTCGAGGCCGAGGGCCAGGCCGGCATCTGGGCCAGTTCCGCCTCGGCAAGTGGTGTGCCGGTGCCCGAGCGTTTCAGCCCCGACCGGCGCACGCTGCTGGTCGCGCATCTGACGCGGCGCATGGGGCCGCGGGCGATGCGCATGGTGCTCGCGGCGATGAAGGTCCGTGGGCTTTCGGTGTACGGCCACGGCGTGCCCGGTCACCCCGCACCCACGTCGATCGAGGACATGGCCAAGCGCCATCGTGGCCTGGGCAGCGGCGGCAACCTCCGTGCCTCGGTGTTCGGCGTCAATGACGGGCTGGTATCGAACGTCAGCCTGATCCTCGGCGTGGCGGGCGCGGCGGCCAGCAACAACGTGGTGCTGGTATCAGGCATTGCCGGGCTGCTCGCCGGCGCGTTCTCGATGGCGGCCGGCGAATACGTCTCGGTACGCTCGCAGCGGGAAATGTTCGAGTACCAGATCGGACTTGAGCGTGATGAGCTGGCGCAGTATCCGCAGGAGGAAGCCGAGGAGCTGGCGTTGATCTACGCCGCGCGCGGCATGGACGCCGGTGATGCCGATAGGCTGGCGCGCGCCACGATCGCCGATCCGGACCGCGCGCTCGATACGCTCGCACGCGAAGAGCTCGGGCTGAATCCCGACGAGCTGGGGTCACCCTGGGGCGCGGCGCTGTCGTCGTTTGGATCGTTTGCGCTGGGCGCCGCAGTGCCGCTGCTGCCGTTCTTTCTGATTCGCGGCCCAGCAGCGCTCGGCGCAAGCGTCGTGCTGACGGCGATCGCTTTGTTCGTCGTGGGCGCATTGATCAGCTTGTTTACCGGTCGCCATGCCTGGCGCGGCGGGCTGCGCATGCTCGCGATCGGTGCGGCGGCGGGCGCGGCCACTTACCTGATCGGCTCGCTGCTGGGCGTGTCGTTGGCGTAGCCCGCTCCGGTCATGTCGCTCGCTCTGCATTCGCTGCTTGGATTCATCGCTTTGCACGCCCTCGCCTGGGCGTTGAGCGAGCGGCGTCATCGCATCGCCTGGCGGCCCGTGTTGTCAGGTGCGTTGCTCACGATCGTGCTCGCCGTATTGCTGCTGAAGGTGCCGATCGTGGCCGATGCGTTCCGCCACGTGAACGAGGCGGTCAATGCGTTGGAGCGGGCAACGCAGGCCGGCACCGCGTTCGTGTTCGGCTACCTTGGCGGCGCACCCGAGCCGTTCGACGTCAAGAACCCGAACGCCACCTTCGTGCTGGCGTTTCGCGCGCTGCCGCTGGTGCTGGTCATCAGCGCACTTACCGCGCTGCTCTACTACTGGCGCGTGCTGCCGCTGATCGTGCGCGGGTTTGCCGCGCTGCTGCGCCGGACGATGGGCGTCGGTGGCGCGGAAGGATTGTCGGCCGCGGCGAACGTGTTCGTCGGCATGGTCGAGGCGCCGCTGTTCGTGCGGCCGTACCTGGCGCAGATGAGTCGCAGCGAACTGTTCGTGACGATGACCTGCGGCATGGCCACGATCGCCGGTACGGTGATGGTGCTGTACGCGAGCTTTCTCGCCAAGGTGATCCCCGATGCGCTCGGCCACATTCTGGTCGCCTCCATCATCGCCACGCCGGCCTCGATCGTGATCGCCATCCTCATGGTGCCCCCCGACGGCACGAAAACCGGCAGCGAGGGTATGCCGCCGCAACAGGCACGCTCGAGCATCGATGCGATCGCGCGCGGCACGATCGACGGCGTGTCGTTGCTGATCAACATCGTGGCCATGCTGCTGGTGCTGGTGGCGCTGGTCCATCTGGCCAACCAACTGCTCGGCCTGCTGCCTGGCGTTGGCGGCAGCGCGCTCACCTTGCAGCGCATGCTCGGCTGGGTGATGGCGCCGGTGGTGTGGCTGACCGGCATCCCGTGGGCCGAAGCGGTGACCGCCGGATCGCTGATGGGCGTGAAGACGGTGCTGAACGAACTGCTCGCCTACATCGACCTGGCGAATCTGCCGCCCGAGGCACTGAGTCCGCGCTCGCGTCTGATCATGCTCTACGCGCTGTGCGGCTTCGCGAACTTCGGTAGCCTTGGGATCATGATCGGCGGCCTGGCAACGATGGCGCCCGAGCGTCGCGCCGACATCGTCGAACTGGGCGCGAAGACGCTCGTCTCCGGATCGCTGGCGACGTTGGTCGCAGGCAGCGTGGTGGGGATGCTGACCTGGTCGTGAATGACTTGGAGGGGAGTCCAACGTGGTGAAGAACGAGACGCAGAGCATCGATCAGCACGCCGCATGGTCAGCGCTGGTGCGTGAAGAGCTGGCCAATACCGCCACGAGCTGGAGCATCGGCGGGTTCGGCGCGCTGGCAGAGTTCCATCACAGCGACGACGCCTCGGTCAGCGCTGATGGCATGGCTTGCGTGTCGGCGCCGGGGGCGATCCGCATCGAACGCGCCGAATCGGCGATCGGGCGTGCGTATGAGCTGCTGAGCGCGCGCGCCGGCTTGTGGTTGCACGGCGCGGTGGTGTGCCTGCCGCAGGTCGAGCCGCCGAGCGGGGCGTCCCGGGTGATCGTGGAGTTAGGCGCCGACCGCGCGGCGATCCGAGCCGAGGATCGAAGTGCGCCGTTGTTCGATCTGGGTCTGGGGCTGGGCAATGCCCGCTTCTGTGTGCGCACTGGCGACGCGACGTTGCTGGCGCGGCTTCGCGCGGCAACGGGTCGAAACGTGTTCGACGCGCCTGGTTTGTTCGACGAGCTCAAGCGCGTCAGCCCGCACCGCGTCGTCGTCTCGCGATTGGCGCGCATCGAGGTGTACCAGCCGATCGCGCATGAGGGAGGCGCTTCCCCCGAGGGGCCACACACTCATCTGCTGCCAGAATTGCTGCGCAAGCACCGCACCCATCCGGCGACGCTGCCCGTCCCGGCGGGCTTCGAGCCGGCACTCAGCGTCTATCCGAGCAGCCCGGTGCAAGACGCGCACGGTCTGGTCAAGTCCTTCGATCGCGACGCCTTCGAGCGCTTCCAGCGCTGGCTGGCCTCGTTCGGTGATCGCGATTACGTGTGCGCCAAACGGCAGCTGTTCGACTGGGTGCGCGCGGGTCGGTATCCCGATCAGGTGGCGCTGGCGGCCCGCCGGATCGAACGCAACGCCTGGCGCATTGCCACGCGACAGCTCGCGCAACTCGACGGCGTGTCGGAAGCGCTGGCGGCATGGCGGTCCCGCTTCGATCCGAACGAGGCGCGTGCCGTACCCGGGGCGCACTAAGGTATGACGCACTTTCGGCGCGAGCCATGACCGGACCCGTTTCGCGCGACGAGATCCGCGCCGCGGCCGACCGCATCGACGGATTCATCCGCCGCACGCCGACCATCGACGTTGCGCCGGCATCGTTGCTGGACCAAGCAGCCGATGCCGGTCAGGACGTGTTCGCGCTGAATCTGAAGCTCGAGCTGCTGCAGCACACCGGATCGTTCAAGCCGCGCGGCGCATTCAATCGCATCGCATCGAGCACGGTGACCGACGCGGGCGTGATCGCCGCGAGCGGGGGCAATCACGGTATCGCCACCGCATTCGCGGCGCGGGCGCTTGGCTATCGGGCGGAAATTTTCGTGCCGCAGATCGCCGCACCTGTGAAGATCGCGCGGTTGCGCGAGCTGGGCGCGACCGTGCAGGTGGTCGGTGCCAGTTACGCCGAAGCATTCGCCGCGAGCGAAGAGCGTCGTCACGCCACCGGTGCGCTGGCTGTGCACGCCTACGATCAGCCCGAAACGGTGGCCGGGCAGGGCACGTTCGCGTTGGAGTGGAATGAGCAGGCTGAACTCGACACCGTGCTGGTCGCGGTGGGTGGTGGTGGACTGATTGCCGGGGCGGCGTGCTGGTGGCGCGGCGCTGTGCAGGTGATCGCGGTCGAGCCGGACCAGTGCCCCACGCTGCACCGCGCGCTGGCCGCCGGCGCACCGGTGGACGTCGAAGTCGGTGGCGTGGCGGCCGATTCGCTCGGCGCACGGCAGATCGGTCAGATCGCCTTCGGCGCAGCGGGCAATTGGGTCGCACAGGCCGTGCTGGTCTCCGATGATGCGATCCGGCGCGCGCAGCGTGTCTTGTGGCGCGATCTGCGTATCGCTGCCGAACCCGGTGGTGCGACGGCGTTCGCGGCGCTGCTCGAAGGGCGCTATCGGCCGCGCGCAGGCGAACGCGTCGGTGTGCTGGTGTGCGGCGGCAACGTCGATCCGGCCACGCTTACCTGATCATCCGCGACGCGACCCGATCCTCCGGCGCAGGACACCTGCCCAGATGCTCGGTGTGAGGGGTCAGGGCGAGGCGTACACAGGTCGCTGGCGACTCTAAACAACAGGTACGCGGGAATGCGATGCTTCGTGCGTGCGGTCCGGCGCGCTCACCGAGGTCCGTCGGGGTGCGGTTTGCATCGCCGGAGGAATCCAAGGAAAATCACGGGCTTACCTGCTCTTTCCGGCGCTGCCTCGCGCACGCGCCGCGCGCGCATGAAATCCGCTGAAATTCGCTCGAAGTTCCTGCAGTTCTTCGCCGATCGTGGCCACAGCGTCGTCGCATCCAGTCCGCTGGTGCCGGCCAACGATCCGACGCTGCTGTTCACCAACTCGGGCATGGTGCAGTTCAAGGACGTGTTCCTGGGCAAGGACGTGCGCTCGTACAAGCGGGCCACCACCTCGCAGCGTTCGGTGCGCGCCGGGGGCAAGCACAACGATCTGGAGAACGTCGGCTACACCGCGCGGCATCACACGTTCTTCGAGATGCTGGGCAACTTCTCGTTCGGCGACTACTTCAAGCGCGACGCCA
>CADECO010000084.1:11797-18215 GCA_902825905.1 uncultured beta proteobacterium | reverse complement strand
TAGACGCGATCATAGACGGGCAGCCGCTCCCCTGACGACCCGGATGGCGCCTCGAGTGCGACAGCTTCCTCGCCAAGCCGGCGGCTGAAGCGCGCTGCAATGGCGGCAACGGTCATGGTGATGGGCAGAATCGTGCAGATCGCGGTGATCAGGAACAGCGCATAGACGATCAGGATGGGTTTGCGCAGCCAGGCGCCCGGCCGTCCGGCGGCACGCACCAGCCGCCCCCAAATGCGAAAACTGCGCTCGCCGATGCGCTCGCCGATCAGCGTAAAGCGATTGACCTGCACCGCCGCCAGCCCGCGCAGAAACGGCCCCGATTCGCCCCGCGTGATCGCCGGCAGCGCATCGGCGAGCGCGCGGCCGAAACGCGCGGCTCGCGTGATGTCCCCATGACTCACGCCGGCCTCGGGAAGGAACCCGAGCAGCGGGCCCTTGTTGCCGGTCAGCAGCCACCATGGGGTGGTGATGAACGTCGACCACATCGGCCCCTGGTCGGTCAGCACCACGTTGTCGATGTGGTGCGCGCCCGCTTCGCGCAACAGCGCGCTCATCGTGCGATGCGCCGTGGTCCACATGTTGCGGCATCCGATCACGGTGATCACCCGCTTGCCGCACAACACCCGCGCATGAGCCGAACGAAGGAACGCTGTGATCGGCAGCGATGGCGCCAGGAACCAGACCTGATAGGCGAGCACGATCAGATCGTAGGGCGCATCGGCATCGAACGCGGGCGGCCTGATCGCCGGCGGATCGAGATAGATCGACTCTGGAAAAGCGTCGAGAAACGACAGCAGCCCCCACGGAAACGGATACGGCGGATCGGGTTCGATCGATTGCCAGTCGATGCGCACGTCGCGATGTGCGGCAAGCGGCGCCATCATCGAACGCGTGATCGCGCCGAGCTGGCCCGTCTGACTGTATTGGATGACGAGGATACGGGTCATGGCACGCACCCAGTTTACTATGCGGGCTCAGATACTCCCGGCGCCCCGTTTTACCCGCCATCCCCCGACTCGCTCCTCTCGCCGCAAGGATCCCCGCGTGACCGCCTCAACCATTGCCCGAGTCCAGGTCGACCTGCTGCGCTATCGATTACCCAAACCGGTCGGCGGCTCGGGCGTCGCGATCGTCGATGTGATCGTCACCGACCTGGCGCTCGCTGAGGGCACTACCGGCCTGGGTTTGACTTTCGTGCCGACCGGCGGAGCCGAGGTTGCCGTGCGCGCCGCGCGCCACCTTGCCGAGCGCACGCTGATCGGGCAGCCGCTGCATCACCCCGAATCGACCTGGACACGAATGGCCGGCGCGCTCAACCGCACCCGACGCGGACCGAATTTTCTCGGGATGTCCTCGCTCGACGTGGCCATCTGGGATGCGTACGCGAAGCGCCTCGGCGTGCCGATGGGCATCGCGATGGGAGGCGCGCCACGCAACGTGCGGGTGTACGGTTCAGGCGGATTCACCGCAACGCAATCGCCCGATGAAGTCGTCGCCGTCGCACGCGAGCACGTCACGCGTGGACTGACAGGCGTAAAGCCGCGCGTGAACGGCCGGCGCAGCGACGAGGCCGTGCTGCGCGCCGTCGCGGAAGCGCTCCCGGCAAGCGTGGAGTACATGGTCGACGCCAATGAGAAATGCACGCCGACCATGGCGCATCGACTGCTCGCGATGGCCCGTGATCATCGCGCGTTGTTCGTGGAAGAACCGCTCGCTGCCGACGACATCGCCGGGCACCGCCAGCTTGCCCAGGCGTTTCCCGGGTTGATCGCCACCGGCGAACATCTGCAAGGCACGGGCGAGATCCTGCCGCTGCTGGCCGAGAAGATCATCGGTCTGGCGCAGCCCGACCTGGCGATGATGGGCGGACTCACCGAAGTGCTGCGAGTCGCACGCGTGGCGCAGGCGTTCGGCATCGAGGTCTCGCCGCATTTCCTGCCCGGGCTGTTCGTGCATGTCGCCGCCGCCGCGCCCAGCGTCACCTGGCTCGAAGAATTTCCGCTCGCCGAGCCGCTGTTTGCCGGCTGGCCTGCGCTTCGCGGCGACGGCACGCTCGTCATGCGCGAGATCGCCGGTCATGGCCTGGCGCTTGCCGATGGCGCGCGCGGCGAGTTCCAATTGAAGCTCGACTGAACCGAGTCCGGCGCGCTCCCACGCCGAACCGGCCCATCGATCGATTTCCTGCGAGATGAACTCATGAGCGATGCAGCGCCGAAGCAGCGGGTGTTCTTCCAGTCCGAGGTGTTCGCCGATGCGGCCCGCGAGAAACGCGTGCGTGGAGGGCTGGGAACCTACCTGGAGCCCTCGCGCGAATTGCCGGTCCATGCCGAGACCGACGTGCTGGTGGTGGGCGGCGGCCCGGCCGGCACCGCAGCGGCCGTGGCGGCGGCACGCACCGGCGCACGCGTGATGCTCACCGAGCGCTACAACCATCTCGGCGGCCTGTCGACCGGCGGCCTGGTCATCTGGATCGATCGCATGTCCGACTGGGACGGCCGCGCGGTCATCACCGGCATCGGCCAGGAACTGCTCGACCGCCTGCCGCGCGACGCGATCGCCGGACCACAAACGCAGATCTGGGGCTCGCGCAATCCGGAACTGGCCGCGCACTGGGCGCTGCGCACCGCCGCGTTCCACGGCGTGGTGACCTGGTCGCCCACCATCGACCCGGAGTGGTTGAAGTTCGTTTCCATGCAGATCCTGCGTGAGCACAAGGTCGATCTGCTGCTGCACGCCTGGGTTGCCGCACCGATCGTCGCCGACAACGCCGTGCGCGGCGTGGTGTTCGAGAGCAAGGAGGGGCGCAAGGCGATTCGCGCGAAAGTGGTGGTCGATGCAACCGGCGATGGCGACATCTTCGCACGGGCGGGCGCCGCCTTCGAGTCCGATATCGACGCCGACGATATCCATCACTGCATGAACACCGCCTGGCTGTTCGCCGGCGTCGACATGAATCAGTGGCTGGAGTTTCGCGCGACCCAAGCCGAGCAGTTCAGCGTGTTCATGACGCGCGGCCGGGAGTCCGTTGGACACTTCGAGAAGCCGTTCGTGTCATGGCGCGACGACGTGGCGGTGTTCATGGGGCCGCGCAAATCCGGCTACTCGGCACTCGATGTCGACGATCTCACCGCAGTGGAATGGGAATCGCGCCGGCTGATGATGGCGCATCTGGCGTTCTACAAAGCGCACGCACCGGGATTCGCCAACGCCTACGTGATGCTCTCGGCGCCGCAGATGGGCGTGCGCCATAGCCGGCGGCTGATCGGCGTCGAGCGCGTCACCCGCGCCGACTGGACTCGCGCCGCCCCTGCGGCGAATGAAGTCGGTGTCTCGCCTTCGCCGGGAGTGAAGTTCCCGAGCATCTCGATTCCGTACGGCGCGCTGGTGCCGCAGCACCTCGATGGACTGCTGGTCGGGGGCCGCCACTTATCATGCGATCCGAACTCGCACTCGTTCCTGCGCGAAATCCCACAGTGCTGGATGACGGGTCACGCGGCCGGCGTGGCCGCCGCGCTGGCGGCCGACCGAGGTGTCGAACCGCGCGGGCTCGCCGTCCGCGAGATCCAACGCGAGTTGGCGCGCCAGGGCGCATACGTGCGGACCACGGAAACCGCCGCGGCGGTCTGAGTCGGCGCCGCTGGCCCACGCGCGGAGCAGCGCGCCGCCTCATCTCTCCTCCTAATCCCTCCTCCTCACCCCCCACCCTTTATCCCGGTTGCATCGTGGGCATCCTGCTCGATGGCATCGGCGCGCGGCTGGCTCGATTTCTCGCGCGGCCGGCGCGCGGCCGTACCCAACTCGCCACCAGCACCGCCGATCGGCTCGCTGCCACGCTCATGCCCGGCGACGTGCTGCTGGTGGAAGGTGCCTCGCGCTTCAGCGTCGCGATCAAGTACCTCACCCAATCGACGTGGTCGCACGCGGCGATCTACGTCGGCGAGGCATTTGGCCGTTCGACCCCCGACGATGAAGCACCGACCATGGTGGAAGCCGACATCATCGCGGGCGTGCATTCGCTGAAGCTGAGCGATTACGCCGGCTTTCATACGCGCATCTGCCGTCCGGTGGGACTGTCGTATGACGACCGGCGCAGAGTGATCGACTACGTGATCGCGCGCATCGGCAATCACTACGATCTCAAGCACATCATCGATCTGGCGCGCTACCTGCTGCCGATGCCGCCGGTGCCCGCGCGCTGGCGACGCCGCATGCTGGCGCTCGGCAGCGGCGACCCCACGCGCGCGATCTGCTCGACACTGATCGCGCAGGCGTTCGAGTCGGTGGGCTATCCGATCCTGCCCAACATCACGGTTCAGGCGCGTGAAAATCCGGCCGGGGCGCGTGTGCTGCGCGAGCAACTGCACATCCGGCATCACAGCCTGTACGTGCCCCGCGATTTCGACGTGTCACCCTACTTCCAGATCGTCAAGCCGACGATCGCCCAAGGCTTCGACTACCGCGCGATGAGTTGGAGTCCGGCTGTCGCCGACGACACCGCGGCGGTGCGCGTCGAGTAACGACGAAATCAGAAGCCCACCCTCACCCGCGCTGCCACGACGTGCTCCGTCGGCGCACTCGCGTCATGATTCGCATGACGCCGATTGAGGTACGACACGCCGAGCATCGTGCGCTTGTCGAGCGGAACGCTGTAGGCGAGTTCGGTCATCACTTCGCGGCCACCAGGCACCAGCGCAACGCTCGTCGCGCTACGCAGCACACGCCCGCTCGCATCGACGGCGGTGGGCAGATCGAGCTGCATCGAACCGGCCGTGGCGCGCAGCGGTTGCGACACGGTGAGGCTGAGCTGATCCCGATCGCGCCACAGCTGCTCGCGCGCCAGGCCGATCGCAAACGCGTCGGTGCGCACCGCCGAGAAACCCTGGATCAGGCTGTCGGCAGTGTTGTGCTGGGCCGACGTGACCCCCATCGAGTACTGCGCGGCGACCGTCCAGTGCCGCGCCAGCGCGTAGCGCCCGAAGACGGTGAACGCGTTCGTCGTCGGACTCACACTCAGTTTGTATGCCTCGCCGCCCAGCATGCCGAAGTGCGACTGGCTCTCGTGCAGCTGCTGTGCGGTAATGCCGATAGTGCCCGCGTCGGTCTGGTGCGACACTTCCAGCACCGCGGCATGCGCGGTCGGCGTCGTACCGGTGAGCAGATTGTTTGGCAGGCTCGCGCTCGCCGTCGAGACCAGCCCCGACTTGAGTTTGACGCCCTGGGCGAGATCCCAGCCCATTGCCAGATGGTGATGACCCGCGGCAAGGTTGAGGAACGGCATGGCGTGCTGCATACCGAGTACCGGCGTCGATCCAGCTTCATCGGCGTTGGCGCCGAAGTACGACGGTGCCATGCCAAGCGTGCCGAATGCCAGCTCACCGTGCGCGCCGAACGCTTGGACGATCGCCATGCCGGCAAGCGCATCCGTGGCACGGTGCCGCGACTCGTAGCCGTGCAGACTGCCGAGCTGCAAACCGTGGATCGCACTGTCCGCACCGATCAGCGTGCGCGTGCCGCCGGGGCTGCGCGTCGCCGCGAAGCGCACGGTGCGATCCGCGGCACCGAATACCTGTTCGTGCGTCAGGGCACGCGAGGGCGCCAGGCCCAGACCCAGGTCGTACACGTATGCCCGCCCGAACGCATCGAGCGCAACGCTATGCAGCGCGCCCGCTCGCGCTGCCGATTGCAGGCCAGCAGCGGCGATGTAGCCGGGCGCGAGCGAGGCGGCGCTCAAGGGCACCGAAGTTCCCGACGACAGGGGGATGGCCGTCGCGCCGATCGGCAGCAGCGCACGCGCCGTGTCGAGCTTCCCGCGTCCGTACACGTCGTCGACACCAGGCGCGCCAAGATCGGTGGCTGTGGTGAACAGGATGTTGGCGATCTGCGTCGCGGTGAGATACGGCCAGCGCGCCTGCACCAGCGCTGCCGCCGCCGATACCGCCGGCGCCGAGAACGAGGTGCCGCTGCCGGAGATCCAGCCATTGCTGGTGCCGCTGGAGGCCACGATGATGCCGACCCCGGGAGCGACCAGGAAGAAATCACGCGTGTCGCCCGCACGATTGGAGAAACTCGCGATCTGGTTCGCCCCGTCGATCGCCCCCACCGCGATGAGCTGACCGTTGGCCCAGGCTTCGCGCGCATAACGAGCGGGCCAATCGGGATTCGCCAGGCCACGATTGCCGGCGGCCACGACGACCAACTGCCCCGCGGCAACGGCCTGCTGGAGCCCGGATTCAGCGATCGGGCCGGTGGCAGCGAGCGACATATTCAGAATCGGCGCACGTCCGATGCTGTAGGCGATGCCGGCGTTGATCGCGTCGGCGCCTGTCGTGGGTGCGTTGAACACGCGGATCGGCAGCACGCGCGGATCGAACAGATTGCCGCTGGTGTCGCGCGTCTGTGCGATCACCGATGCGACCGC
>CADECO010000084.1:7803-11697 GCA_902825905.1 uncultured beta proteobacterium | reverse complement strand
GACCCGAGAAGGCATAGCCGGCTCCGCAGTGGGCGGCCGCCCCGAAAAGTGGGTCTGTGATCGCGCGCCCATGCAACTGGACTCGCCAAACGCAAGCAAGCGACTTTTGTCGCTTCGCTGCGCCGCAGTTTTCTCTCAGGGACGGCTGGTTTATGTCCCTGACCACTCAATGAAGATGCCAAAGCGGCACCGCTGCCTGGATGAGCGGGACAGGCGGAACACTCGACGTGACGAAAGGGCAGCCGCTGGTACTACTGCGCGCCAACCGGGAGTGGCTGGCCGGTTCCTGGTTTCACGCCGAGCGTCACGAATCCGCGAACGCGAGGTGTGTGTCGGTGATCGTCCACACCGCCAGTCGCGACAAGTGACGGCGCTCGGCGTCGCTTCGACCCGCGCGCCTGCCGCAAGTGCGCATCAACGATGCGCCGGTGTCAGTAAGATCTTACCGACGTGTGCGTTCGATTCCATGCGCTGGTGCGCCGCGACGGCATCGTCGAGCGCGAACACCGAATCGATCACCGGATTCACTTGCGCACCGAGCATCGGCCATACGTCACGACGCAGGGTCCGCGCGACCTCCGTTTTTCGCTCGAGCGGCAGCGGACGCAGGAACGAACCGGTGATGCGTGCCCGCTTGCGCAGGATCAACTCGAGCGGCGCGCGGAAGATCGGTTCGCCGCGCGTGGTCAGGTGCACGATGCGTCCGTCGGCAGCGATCGCGTGCAGATTGCGCTCGGCGTAGAGCCCGCCTGCCATGTCGAAGATCACGTCCGCGCCACGGCCCTCGGTGAGACGCGCGAGCTCGGCGACGAAATCCTGCGTGTTGTAATTGATCGCGTGCTCGGCGCCCAATCGAACGCAGGCCGCACATTTATCGTCGGTACCCGCGGTGACGAGCACGCGCGCGCCACGCGCCCGCGCCACCTGGATCGTCATCGTACCCACGCCACTTGCCCCGCCGTGAATCAACAGCGTCTCACCGGTGCACAACGCTCCCAGTTCGAACACGTTGAACCACAGTGTGAACAGCGCTTCGGGCAGACACGCCGCGCGCTGCGCGTCGAATCCGGCGGGGATCGGCAGCACGAGCGGCGCCTCGGCCAAGCAATACTGCGCATAGCCGCCGCCGTTGACGAGCGCGCAGACCGGTGCGCCAAGCGTTAGTCCCTGGACCGATTCGCCAAGCCCGACGACCTCGCCCGCGACTTCCAGTCCGGGAATATCGGTGGCGCCAGGTGGTGGCGAGCCGCGCTGGCGCTGGCCACAGTCGTGCCGATTGACGCCTGCCGCACGGACTCGGATCAGGACCTGATTGGGGGACGGTGCGGGTACGTCGCGGGTCTGGGCCTGCAGCACTTCCGGGCCGCCTGGGGCGCGGATGCCGATTGCCGTCATCTTCGTGGGGAGCATGGTTCTTGGGGGTGGCGTGAAGGGTGGGATGGTGGGATGGGGCCGAAAACGGTGCGATAGGGCTCGAAAGCGCGTCGGCAAGGCGGGTGTGGAAGCGGTCTGTAATCGGTTCTGCGCCCACGTTACAACCCGAAACAGCTCAGCCCGGCGCTGAAATAAGGCCCTTACAGATCAGCCCCACACTGCGCAGCACAGGCAAAGCGCTTCCTTCGAAGCCTGCAACCAACCGAATGGAGAAGTGGTCATGAACAAGAAGCTCGCAACGATCGCCTTCACTGGTCTGATGGCTGCCCTGCCTTTCGCGGCGCAAGCCGGTGGATCGCGGCACTACGACGACTGCGATCATTGGAGCCATCGCAGCCGCTCCGTGCATCACCACCATCACCACCATGGCCGCGGTTACGAGCATCGCCGCCCGCGCGACGTAGTGTACGTGCCGGTTCCGGCCCCCGCCCCGCGCGTGCATGTGCCGGTGTACTACCCGCCGCTGCCGCCGATCCCGCGTGGGGGTGTGGACATCGTGTGGCGCATCGGGTTCTGATGCGAGCGGGCGGTCGGTCAGGGAACCGAGCCGCTGGCTGAACCGCCCCGCAGTCGAACCGTTGCGCCCGCCGTGAGACGAGCGCCAGGGCAACCTGGCGCTCGTTGCATTTGTGAAGCGGTTACCCTACATGGGCGATGCCGACTGTCGCGAGCGGCGCACCGCGTGGGGACCCATGCAGGTCACGAGGCGCATCAGGTCAAGCTGTTGTCGCGCAGCGCCTTGCGATAGGCCATCGCCACCTTGTCGAACACCATGTGCAGCTCGTCATCGCCATCGGTCGGCACGGCCCTGGGCTGCTGCGATTCGATGATGCGCTGATCCTGCCCGAAGATCACGCTCTCGAATTCCTGCATCACCGTATCCGGCTGGTCGAGGTTGTAGTTGCGCGCGACCAGGCAATAGCCGATGCAGCGATCCTCGCTGACCGGTTGCGAAACGAAGAAATAGACCATGCCATCACGCCCGCCCCAGTCGATGTGCTCGACGATGGTAAACGGCAGGTGGATCGCGTACCGCGTGTTGCGATCGCTCTCCTTGCGGGCATCGGTGGTGAACACCGGCAACTGCTCGGTGTTGGGTTCATCGGGGCGGCGGTAGGCATAGCGCACCACGGCCCCGTCGATCTGCACCTCGTGCGGCGCGACCACAGCCTGGCGCGGATTGCCCAGCAGGCCCTCATGCACGAACGCGAAGTGACCGAAGTCGGTGAAGTTCTCGAGCTGGCGCGAGGCGTGGCTTGCCCACGCGAACGGTCCGGTGCGCACCACACGATACGCACCGCTTTCGAATTCAGGCAACTCGGGCAAGGGCCAGCGCGGCGCTTGCAACGCCACCCACGCCAGTCCGTAACGCTCGATGCAGCGAAACGTCTCGATCTGCGCGCGTGACGGCACGCGCTGTGGATCGTCGAGCTGCGGGATTCGTATGCAGCGGCCGTCGACGCCGAACTGCCAGCCATGGTACGGACACACGATCGCGTTGTTCTCGATGCGCCCGATCGACAATTGCGTTCCGCGATGCACGCAACGATCGTGATGCGCATGCAGCGTGCCTTGCGCATCGCGCCACAACACGACTCGGGTGTCGAGCAGCATGACGCCAACCGGCTGATCACCGATCTCGGCGCTGTAGCCGACCGGATGCCAGCATGCGCGCAGGGCAGTCGAATTCATCGTTCAGGTCTCGATCCGCGGGACGGTGCCGATGATAGAACGCGATGCGTTGACAGTGCGTACCCGGCCTGTTTAGCCTGCGCGGCTGCCTTCGCTGTCCGCACCGTTCACCGGCGGGGCTCCCGCAATGCCGGCCAGCGCCATTCCTCCATGGAGACTCGACATGCGCCACTACATCAAGAAAGCCCCGCCACCCGCACCGCAGGATCGCACCAGGCTGGAGGAAACCGTGCGGCGCATGCTGGCCGACGTGGAGGAAAACCGCGACGCCGCGATCCGCAAATACGCGCGCGAGTTCGACAAGTGGGAATCGGGCGAATTCAAGGTGTCGATGGATCAGATCCGCAAGGTCGAGCGTGAACTGCCCGAAACGTTCAAGGCCGACTTCCAGTACGGGCTGAAGCAGGTTTCGGAATTCGCGCGGCGCCAGCTCGATACGCTCAAGAGCTTCGAGACCGAGATCGAGCCGGGCATCATGCTCGGGCAGAAGATGATTCCGGTCTCGCGCGTGGGCTGCTACGTGCCCGGCGGCAAGTTTCCGCTGGTGGCCTCGGCGATCATGAGCGTGGGGACCGCGAAGGTCGCTGGCGTCGATCACATCACCGCGTGCGCACCGCCGCGCGACGCCAACGGCATCTATCCGCACACGCTCTACGCATTGCACGCATCGGGGGCGCATGAGATCTACAACCTGGGCGGCGCGCAGGCAATGGCGGCGATGGTGTTCGGCTGCGTGGGCATCAAGCCGGTCGACATGATCACCGGCGC
>CADECO010000084.1:4666-7703 GCA_902825905.1 uncultured beta proteobacterium | reverse complement strand
GCCGGGCCGGCGTGGCGCGATCACGGCGAGATCGTGGTGGTCGACTCCGATGCCGAAGCGGTGGAAGCCGCCGACGAGTACGCGCCGGAGCATCTGGAAACGATGACGGCCAAGAACGACTACTACCTCAAGCACCTGCGCAACTACGGCAGCCTGTTCAACGGCGAGGAGAGCACCGTCGCGTACGGCGACAAGGGCGTGGGCACCAATCACACGCTGCCTACCGCCAAAGCGGCGCGTTACACCGGCGGGCTATGGGTGGGCAAGTTCATCAAGACGGTGACGTACCAGTACCTCACCAAGGAAGCGAGCCGGCGCGTGGCACCGATCATGAGCCGCATCTGCTACGCCGAGGGGATGATCGCGCATGGCATCACCGCCGATGTGCGCGAGAAGCGCTACGCGAAGGGCTGAACTCAGGCGATACCGGGATTGCCCGCCGCGCCCTCGAGCTTCGGCAGATTGAGGCGCGGCGGCCTGATCGTTTTCTTGTCGCGCAGATACTTCGCGACCACGTCCCAGATCGGTTCGCCGCCGGCCTTGCGCGCTTCTTCCGACACCGGCGCCCAACCGGCCACCTTGTACTTCTTGTCGGCCTCGATCGGTTTGCCCGCCAAGCGCATGTCGCTGATGCGCCCGCCCATCTTCGCTCCGATGTTGCAGGCGTAGCGCATGCCGCCCACTCGCACCATGTCGCCGCCCTGCTGATAGTACGGATCGGGGTTGAACAGGTTGTCGGCGACGTCTTCAAGGATCGCCTTGATCTGCTCACCGGTGAGCTCGTTCAGCGTGGTGAACGGATAGGTGATCGCGGTCTGGTCCATCACATGCTCCATGGTGATGGCCTGGCCGGGCAGGATGCTGGTGCCCCACCGGAATCCGGGTGAGAACGCTATATCTGCACCGCGTACTTCCAGCAGCGCATCGAGGATCATCTGATCGAGCGTGCCATTGAAGTTGCCGCGCCGATAGAGCAGGCCTTCGCTGACCGCGAGCTTCTCGGCGAGCTTGGCTTCGTGCGGGGCGCGGATCTTCCTGATCAACGCGTCCATCTCCGCGTCGGCGGGCAGCAGATTCGCGAACACCGGCAGCAGCTTGTAGCGGAAGTCGACGACGCGCTTGTCCTTGACCTCCAGATCGAGCACGCCGAGGAATTTGCTGTTCGACCCGGCATTGGTGACCAGCGTCTGGCCGCCTGCATTCTTTATGATCGACGGCACCGGCACGCCGTCGTGCGTATGACCGCCGAGGATCGCATCGATACCGCGCACCCGGCTGGCGAGCTTGAGATCGACGTCCATGCCGTTGTGCGAAAGCAGCACCACCGCGTGCGCGCCTTTGCCGCGCGCCTGATCGACGATCTTCTGCAGGTTCTCGTCCTGGATGCCGAAACTCCATTCAGGCACGAAGTAGCGCGGGTTGGCGATCGGCGTGTAGGGAAACGCCTGGCCGATGATGGCCACCGGCACGCCGTTGATCTCCTTGATCACGTACGCCGGGAATACCGGGTCTTCGAAGTCGGTGGTCTTGATGTTCTGCGCGAGGAAATCGACGGTGCCTTTGAAATCGCGCTCGACGATCTGCTTGACCCGATCGGCGCCGAGCGTGAACTCCCAGTGCGCGGTCATCACATTGACGCCGAGCAGCTTGCCGGCATCGACCATGTCCTGGCCGTTGGACCACAGCGCCGTGGCCGAGCCTTGCCAGGTGTCACCACCGTCGAGCAACAGCGCGCCGGGACGGCTCGCACGCAGCCGCTTCACCAGTGTGGACAGATGCGCGAACCCGCCGACCTTGCCGTAGGTCTTCGCGGCGCTTTCGAAATCGAGGTAGGTGAACGCGTGCGCTTCGGGCGTCGCGGGCTTGAGGTTGAAATGCTTGAGCAGCGCTTCGCCCACCAGGTGCGGAGGTTTGCCGGATGCCTCGCCAATCCCCAGATTGACGTTGGGCTCGCGGAAGTAGATCGGCTGAAGCTGCGCGTGACAGTCGGTGAAGTGCAGCAGGCTCACGTTGCCGAAGCGCGGCACGTCGTAGAGCGCAGCGCCCTGGGCGTGCGCGTGGCGCGGTTCGAGCGCGAAGCCGCCGGCCGCGGCCGTCGCCAGCACATGGAGAAATTCGCGGCGGTTCATGCCGGTCGCGTCGGGAAGGTACTCGCGAGGACGGGCTACTTGTTGACTGGCGAGTTCGGATCGAGCAGCAGCGCCACCAGATGTCTGATCTGCTCTTCGCTGAGGATCTGGTTGTGCCCGAAGCGCGGCATGTTCGAGCAGGCGGTGTAGGCCTGCGCGTTGTAGATCTTGCCGAAGGTGTACTTCTGGATCGCCTCGGAGTTGCCGCGCAGCTTGCCGAAGTTGAGCAGCGTCGGGCCGATCGTGCCGAATGAGACTTCCTGCGGCGAGAGCTGATGGCATGCATAGCAGTTCCCGCCCGCGGGCGCGCTGGGGTTGTCGTTGAACTGCTTGCCCACGCCGCTTTGCGCGATCCGTTCGCCCTGGCGCCAGTCGCCGAGGAGCTTGCCGTCGGCCGGATACTTCACTGTTGCAAGGTTGGCTTTCTCGATGCGCTCGGCCACGGCTTTGGGCACCGGACCATCGGCCGGCGCGCGGCTGCACTGGGCCTGGGCGTCGTCCTGCGACAGGCGATCGAGCTTGGCCTGGCCGCGCTCCTTGAACGAGGATTTCATCATCTCGGCGGCACGCTTGGCGTATTCGGCGTCACTCGCCATCGTTGCGCAACCAGCCACTGCGGCCACCCCGGCGATCGTTGCGAATAGTCGGATCTTCATCGTCGTTCCCCTCTAGCGTTTGATGGCCGGCGCGTTGAACACGCCACCATTGGCATTGCGCGCGAGGAACATCGTCAGCGCGATCGACGCCTCGGAGGTGAATTCCAATTCGGGGAAGCGCTGCTGGCGGAAGCAGTCGTAGAGCCGCCACTGGAACGTGCGCAACTCACCCTGCGACACGCGATAGGCGGGCCAGGTGGTGTAGGCGCGCTGCGCGTCCTTCGGGTCGGTCAGATTGGGCAGATCCTGCAG
>CADECO010000084.1:2301-4566 GCA_902825905.1 uncultured beta proteobacterium | reverse complement strand
GTGGTCATGCAGTGGACCAGACGCGTCTCCAGGTCCATCACCTTGTCGACATCGGCGAAGTACCTGGGCAGTTCCGCGTAAGCGCCCTTGACGACGCCGGGTCCCTTGCCAAGATCGCACCGTTCGAGCGACGCGTTGCGCGGACCGCGCGTGCGCTTCCACAAGTCCTCGCCCCGCGCCTCCCACAGTTCGGCCGGATTGCCGTCGACCAGGGCTTCGCGATACTTCTCGATCTGCTTGACCGTATCGGCGCCGGACTGGGCGAGCACGGGTGCGGGCGCGACTCCAATCACGATTCCGATCGCAGCTCCGGTCGCGATGGCTAACGCAGTGCGACTACGCAGGCAGTAACGAAACAAGGTCGTCTCCTCATGAGCTGACGGACCGCCCCATGCGTGGGGACGGATCTCGAACGAATGAAACAATGGGACTACGGTCGTAGATACACGAAACCTTCCCTCGCCTGCAGCCGCGCAACTTCGGCCACGCCGGAAGCCACGATCTTGCCTTCGCTCACCACCTGACCCTTGTCGATCTTGCGCTGGGTGAGCGTGTTCTCGCAGACACGAAACTCGATGCCACGCGTGGCCAGTTCTTCGACATCGTTGCTGAACGCATTGCCTTGCGCGGTCTTGGCGCCCTTCAGCAGGAAGTCGATGCCGCGGCCGTGCGTCACGACGACGATCCTGGCCTTCGCGTCGGCCGCGAGGTGGTTGCGGATGTTGTTCATGGCGCGGGAGGCCTGTTCGATGCCTTCATTCAGGTGGTAGACGACCCTGACCTCATCGGCCGCGATCGCGCCGAAGGACACGAGCGCGAACCAAAGGCCAATGACGAATCTACGGAGGGAGTTCATTGCCGTTACCTATCGCTACGACCCGATCGCTGCTTCGTCCGAGCGCTTATCGCCTTTGTTGTCCACCCAGGTGATCTGGATCTTGTCGCCGGGTTTGCCGCCAGTGAATTGGAACTGCAGAAACGGATTCTTCGATACCGCCGGCCCCCACTCGGCCGACAGCACCGTCTTGCCGTTGTGGGTCGCGGTCACGCTCTGGATGAAGTGCGCCGGCACCAGATTGCCCGAAGAGTCCTTGCGCTGGCCCGTCTCCATCTCGTGGCTCATGAGCACGCGCACCACCACCTTGTCGCCCTGCATGTTGGCGCGGATTCGCATTGGGTCTGCCATGGTTGGCTCCTGTTTCGCTTGGGAATGTTTTGCAAGACCGGCGCCGCGCTAGCCGCCGCATCCACCCAGCGTCACCTTGACTTCGCGAGTGGCGATGAAGTACTTGCCGTCGGCCGTCTTGATGAGCGCGTGCACGTCGGAAGACTGGCCCATCTTGACGCGCGTGGAAACGGCGGCTTCCGTCCCGCCCGGGAAATCGAACTTCGCCGCGAGCGTGCTGGGATTCTTCTCGATCAGCACCGCGATCGACTGCGTATTGGGAATGCGGCTGGTGATGTTGATCGGCACCACCGCGCCGTTCTCGGCGATCTCCGGTGTGGAGCCCCACGACACGTCGGTGGTCTTGGCCGGCTGCGCGCCACCCAGGGCCTTCACCACGTCGGCGACGCTCTTGGCCGCGAATGCGTCCTTGTTCCAGCTCGCCTGCGCGTACGCGACGCCGGGTTTCACCAGCCCCGCCGCGACGAACAGGCCGAGCACGCTCGCCGCACCGCCGGCCTTTATCACGCTTCTACGACTCACTGCTGTTTCCATGATGCCTCCAAGTTCAACCTGCCGAAATCGCATTGCACCCGATCGAATCACACGGATCGGCGATTCACTGCATGGTCGGCGCCGACCTGGTCGCCAGCGCCACGAGCGCTTCACATACATACACCACCGCGCCGTCCTGATTCAGCATTTCGTGCCGGATGGTTGCCAGACCGCGACCGGGCTTGGTGACCGGACGCTTATCGAGCACGGTGATGCGCATGCGCAACCGGTCCGCTGCTTTGACTGGCTGCTGAAATCGGATGCTGCCCCCGTATCCGCCGAGGAATTCCCAGACAGCGCTGTCGGTGTTGTAGATGCCGTGCCCCATTCGATACATCAGCGAGACGACGTAGCCACCGCTTGCGATCAACTCGCCGAACGGTGATTCGCGACCGGCCTGCGCATCGACGTGGAACGGCCACGGGTCGTTGCGCCGGTTGTATTCGAGCATTTCCTGACCGTCGACCACATGGTCCAATCCCCAGAACTGCGCCCCCTGCTCGAGGTCCTCGAAGTAGATTCTCCGCGGCTGGGCCATCGAATCA
>CADECO010000084.1:0-2201 GCA_902825905.1 uncultured beta proteobacterium | reverse complement strand
CGTGCCGGCGCTTTCGCCATCTTGCCGCAGAAAACGTCATACAGCGTGCGCATCACCGCGGCCGCTTCGCGGCTGGCTATTCGATAGTAGATCGTCTGTCCGTCGCGGCGATTGGCGAGGATTCCCTCCCGACGCAGGATCGAGAGATGCTGCGACAGCCCCGACTGACTGAGTCCGACCGCCCGTACCAGTTCGCCGACCGATTTCTCGCCACCGGCGAGTTGACACATGACCATCAGTCGCGCCGGATTCGACATTGCCTTCAGCAGCGCCGTTGCGCGCGCCGCATTCTCCTGAAGCGCAGGAAGATCGGCCGCGAAATCGAACTTTGGTCTGTCTCCCACCATTACCTCCGAAGGCTCGCCCTGCTGCCGTGATTCAGGGCTTGGCGCAGGCGCAGCCGGCAAAACCGTCGGCGTTCATCTTCGCTTCGTACGGTTGGGCCACCTGCGCGCCGGGCGTGAGCGTCGGCTTCACCGCAGCCCAGTTGTCGGGCTTGATGATCACCATCCAGCCCGCCCCATAAGGATCGTCGTTCGCAAGGGCGGGTTTGTTGACCAATTCATCGTTGACCTGCGCCACTTCGCCGCCGGCCGCTGACTTCGCCGGGCCCACCCATTTGCCCGATTCCACCGTCGCACAGGATTTTCCTGCGTCGACCTTGCGCCCGACTTTCTTCGGCGTGAAAGCCACGAGCTGCCCCGCCATCGCGGTGGCAACCGTGGTCATGCCGATCTTGACGTTGCCGTCATCCTGCTCCTTGAACCAGATGTGATTCTCGACGTCATACAGGAGATCGTCGGGCAGCTGGCATCCACGTACGTCAGGCATGTTCGCATCTTCTCCTTTTATTGCGCCGACACCTTTTGCGCCGACAGGCTTGACGCCGTCGCTTCGGTTCGCAGCGGGCGCGAGGCGCAGCAGAAGTCCCCAAGGCCTTCGACCTGCATCTTGCCGCTCACGAACAGATACAGATGTCTGGCGAGCATCGTCATCATGCGCTGGTGCCGAGCGAGAGCGCCTGCCGCCTCGTTCGATGCACCAACGATCAGATTGTAGTGGTAGGCGATCTCGCGACAAGTCTCGCGGCAGGCGTTGAAGCTGGGCAGGTTCTGCGCGCCCTGACGGTGCAACGCCAGCAGGCGGAATCCTTCGCGACTGGACTCCGTCGGCGCTTCGCCGCGCGCAACGATCCAATGTTCGAGGATCTCTTCGGCCAGAGCGAGCAGCTCGCGCGCCGCCCGCGTCGGGTCGGCCTCGCACTCACAGCGATCGAGGGCAGCTTCGATGTCGTTCAACGATCTCAAGCGAGCCCCTTTTCCTTGAGCAACTCCAGCCCGTCGGAGACGTTCTCGTGCACACCCACTTTGCGCGGCGACAGTCCGAGCGCGATGCCGAGCAGCTGGGTGAAGTACAGCATGCGCACCGTCGTCTTCTGCCCGAGCACCTTCTCCGCCCGGACCTGGTGCATCTCCAGCCCGGCATGACAGGTCGGGCACTCGGTGGCGATGACATCCGCCCCGGCTGCTTCGGCCGCGCGCAGAATGTTGAGCACGAGCTTGGTCGAGATATCGCTGTCCGAGAGCGTATGCGCGCCGCCGCAGCAGGCAGTCTTCAGCGGGAAATCGACGTTCTCCGCACCGGCAACCGCCAGCAGGTCGTCCATGAAGTGCGGCTGCGACGTCGATTCGCTGCCTGCTCCCTTGTCCTTCTCCGGAAAGATGTGCCGCGGCCGGGTGTACATGCACCCGTAGTAGTTCGCGACCTTCAGGCCTTTGAGGCCATTGCGGATGCGGCGCTTGAGTTCTTCTTCACCCAGTCCGTGCTTGATCCAGTCGAGCGCGTGGATGGTTTCCACCTGCCCCGACTTGTACGCGGTGTGCCCGGCCTTGTTCGAGATCCGATCGACCACCTCGCGCGAGCCCTGATCGTGCTCGAGGTCGTACTCGGCCTTCTTGAGGTTGTGATAGCAGCCGTTGCACGGGGCCATCACCACCTTCGCACCCATCTCGTTGGCCGCGATCGACATCACCCGCGACGATAGATACGTCTGCACTTTCGGATCGATGTTCTTCACTTCCATCGCGCCGCAGCAGTTCCAGTTGGGCACCTCGTCCAGCTTCAGATCGAGCGCCTTGCCCACATCGACGGTGGACCGGTTGTACGCATGCCCCGTGCCCTCGAGCGCACACCCCGGGTAG
>CADECO010000083.1:15606-18243 GCA_902825905.1 uncultured beta proteobacterium | reverse complement strand
CATCGGCAGCTGCGATGGCGCCAGGAAGATCTTCGGCGGCGAGCTTCTCGACGATCGTCAGCAGATACTCGCGATCGATGGAGCCGATCATGCTGCGAACGGCCTCGGCAGTCACGTTGCCGGCGCAGAACGCTATCGCCTGATCGAGCAGCGACAACGCATCGCGCATGCTCCCGCGCGCGGCCGCCGCGATGGACCGAAGCGCCTCGTCCTCGGCCCCGACCTGCTCCTGATCGCAGATATGCCGCAGCCGAGCCCAAATGAGTTCGGCCGGCACCTGCCTCAGACCAAACTGCAAGCACCGCGACAGCACCGTGACGGGAATCTTCTGCGGATCGGTGGTCGCAAGCACGAACTTGACGTGCTCGGGAGGCTCCTCCAGCGTCTTCAGCATCGCGTTGAACGCGGAGTTCGACAGCATGTGGACTTCGTCGATCACGTACACCTTGTAGCGACCGCGGGTCGGCGCATAGACCGCGTTCTCGAGCAGCTGGCGCATCTCGTCGACGCGGGTGTTGGTCGCGGCATCGACTTCGAGCAAATCAACGAATCGGCCCGCATCGATCTCGGTGCACGCGGAGCACTTCCCGCATGGCGTGGCACTCACGCCACTCTCGCAGTTGAGCGATTTCGCCAGGATTCGCGCGATCGTTGTCTTGCCCACGCCACGCGTCCCCGTGAAAAGGTAGGCGTGGTGCAGACGCCCCGAGTCCAGGGCGTGCGTGATCGCTCTGACGACGTGCGGCTGGCCGACCAGTTCGTCGAATTGCTTCGGCCGCCATTTTCGTGCGAGGACTTGATACGACATGGTGCCGCCGATTTTACCCGCAGTCCGCACGAGCGCCCGGCCAAGCGCGCAGAACCCGAGCGATGACCCGCCAGCGCCCCCTGGAAGTCGTAGTGTCGTTGTCGGAGTCGCGTGCGGTGGGCTACTATGCCCAGGGGTTTTCCACTCGATCTTGTCTTGTGTGATTCGAAGAAGCCGCTGTCGGTCGGTGGTCAAACGGTCGATCGCTGCAGGGTATCCCAGAGAGGATGGCCAAGATGATTCGCGTGCTCGTTGCTGATGACCACCTTGTCGTCCGGAAGGGGCTGGTTCACATTCTGTCGAGCGATCCGGAGATCGAGGTCGTGGGCGAGGCGTCGCAATACCCTGAGATCCGCAAGTTCCTCGAAGAACAGGCTGCCGACGTACTGCTGCTCGACGTCCAGCTGCCCGGCAAGAACGGTCTGGAGATCACCAAGTTCCTGAAGCAGGAAGCACCACGACTAGGTATCGTGATGCTGTCGGTCTACCCCGAGGACCAGTACGCAGTGCGTGCTCTACGAGCCGGTGCGTCGGCTTATTTGTGCAAGACCGCACCGGGTGCAACCATCGTCGATGCGATCAAGACGGTTGCCAGCGGCCGCAAGTTCATTAGCGCCGAGGTCGCCCAGGCCCTGGCGCAGCGCATCTCGGGCGACACCTCCGATCGCCCCCACGAGCTGCTTTCCGATCGCGAACTCCAGGTGCTGACGTTGATGGCCTCGGGCAAACGCCTGGCCGATATCGCCCGGGATCTGTCGATCAGCCCCAAAACCGTCAGCGTCTATCGGGCGCGCATCCTCGACAAGATGGCCATGAGCTCGAACGCCGAGCTCACGCACTACGCGCTCAAGAACGGCCTCGTCGAATAGCCCGGCTGCCCGCATTGGGCCCGACGGATTCGCATCCTCGTGCAGTCTGGACGCTCACCAGTCCTTCATCTTGCCGCGCAGGCGCGTGATCGCCTGCGTACGCAGCTGGCAAACGCGCGACTCGGTCACGCCTAGCGTGACAGCGATCTCACGAAAGTTCTGCTGACCCTCGTAGTACATGTGCATCAACCGCCGTTCGCGATCGGGCAGGCTGTTGACCGCTTCGACCAGCGCCTCGCGGAAGTGCCTGTCATGCAGCAAGTGCATCGGGTTGTCGTGATCATCGGGGCAATGCTGCTCGAGAAGCGCTTCGTGAGGCAATTCGTCGGGGCCGGCGAAGTCCTCGAAGTAGACGAGCTGATATGAAGAGGTTTCGTTGAGCAACTCGTGGTACTCGGGGACGCTCAACTGCAGCGCATCGGCGATCTCGCGCGCGAACGGCACGCGCTTGAGCGACTGTTCGAGTGCCGATACCGTCCGCTCGATTTCACGCTGATTGCGCCGCAAGCTGCGCGGTAACCAATCGCCCGCCCGCAACTCGTCCAACATGGCGCCGCGAATGCGCTGTGCCGCGTAGGCCTCGAACCGCACGCCCTGCCCTTCCTCGAATCGATTCACGGCATCCATCAGACCGATCAAGCCGGCTTGGACCATATCGTCGGCTTCAACACTCGCCGGCAGACGAGCCATGAGCTGTCCTGCCAGGCGTTTGACCAATGGGAGAAAGCGCTGCACGTAGTCGCCATCGACTTCGCGCTCCGCCACAACCGCTGCTTGCATCACCACTGCCCCGTTCGATGCGCATGCGTTCGTGCATGCAATGCCTGCGATTATTCCGTGCCGACCAGGGCAAACCGGCTTGGAATCGCGAGGGAATCCGGGCGCCATTCGATGCGTTGCATCGCGCTGTGATGCAGTCACTACGGCGTAGTGCAATTCAGTCACACCGCTCGCCGTCGC
>CADECO010000083.1:5875-15506 GCA_902825905.1 uncultured beta proteobacterium | reverse complement strand
GCAGGCTCGTACTTGTGCACGACGAAGTTGCCGCCGCACTCGGTGCACGCAATGGAGTCGAGCATTCCCGCTTCGAAGAACGTCAACAGGCGCCACGCGCGAGTGATCGTCAGAGTCTGCGGACATCCGGCAGCGCTGGTCTGCTCGACATACATGCGATAGGCACGGATAAGCACCTCAACCCGGCTGAGACCCGCCACCTTGGCCAGCCTGCTGTGAAGATTGTAGAAAAGCGAGCTGTGGATGTTGGGCTGCCAGCTCGTGAACCAGTCGGTGGAGAACGGCAGCATGCCGCCCGCAGGCGACGTGCCGGTCACTTCCTTGAACAGGCGCAGCAGCCGCTCGCGTGGCAGCTCGATCTCGGACTCGAGAACCTGCAGACGGGCGCCGAGCCTGATCAGCTCGATCGCATGACCGACCGCGCGCGCCTCACCCGACACCGATTTGGTGCGTGCCATGAAACGTCCACCGGCTTCGTGCCGCTACTCGAGCGACTCGGCCGGCTGGCTTGCCATCAGGATCGAGGCGTGGATCGATGCGTGGATCGACTTGGCCGGCGTGTTGATGCCGTGATCCGTGAGCAGGCTCCAGATGATCTGATCGTCGAATCGGAACCGGCAGATGAGCATGCCCTGCGCGGCGATGCGCAGGATCTGCGGCATCGTCAGCCGCGCGATCATGTCAGCGACTTCTTCCGACAACCCAAGACGCACCGTCGCTTCGGCGCGATCGGTGCGAATCAGCGTCTGCGCGAGGACGAGATAAGACAGATTCGCCTCGCGAATTTCGTTCAACAACTGATCCTTGCCCATGCCGCTGGTCATCGAGGGGTTTCCGCAGAGATTGATCGCCGCTGTGTGTTGCTGACAGCGCGTCGCATTTATGTGAGCGAAGCATGCCAGCGCGCCCAACCGATGTAATGCATCGAATTGGCAGTCTTGAATCAATCGCGTTGGACAACGAGAACATTTGGGCATCGATTGCTGTCGGCACACAAACACCCCGTGCGCGACATCACACGCGAGCACGCGAAACGCGTAGCTATTCACGCCGATCGCACTCGCATCGTTGCAGTGGCACGCGCATGCGCGCCCAACGACATGCAGCCTGCGCACCTCGCCGGAGGTGCCCTAAAGGCGACCGGGGACAGTGCCGATAACGCAGCAAGTGCCAGTCGCGCTTCTGGCGACCCGAACTCAAACGAAGAATGACAACCGAACCCGATCATTGCCAGCTGACGCTGCGCACGTACGAATCGCTCGCGGCGAAGAGCGAGGCCATGCTGGCAGCCGCACAACGCAACGACTGGCACACCGTCGTGGCGATCGAGCGCGATTGCGATCAGATGCTGCGGCGCCTGTGCAGTGTCGCGTCGATGCAGAAACTCGATCGGCAAACGCGCGCGCGGCGCAGCGAATTGATGCATCGGATCGTGACGACCGACGCAGCGGTGCGCGAACTATCGCAGCCGTGGGCGCAGCGTCTCGAGTATCAATTGCGTGCGCGTGAGGGACTCGCTGAGGGCCATTCGCCGCACCGTCACTGAACGGTATCGGCAGGGAGTGACGATCAGGGGCGCCGGCTAGGGGGTGTCGGCTATGGGTTCCGCTCAGGACCGACCGTCAGCTGCATCGGACAAGCCAGTCGCCGATCACGCGCGGCGCTGAATGCGTCTCAGCGCGGATCAGCGATAGGGAAAGGGGGGTGGCGAGCCTGACCCCCGGCACTTGCAGATAATGGCTGTGGCTGCTTCCTTCCGGACCTGACCAGATTCACCACGCTGCAATGCGGGGAGGCCCGCCATTGAGGCAACATCGTGAAGCGGCGCGCAGTCTAACAGCCTGTCGGGTGGCCCACCAGCGCACCAGCACATAGAATCGCGCACGATTGCCTCCGCACGCGCGGTTGGCATTGTGGGTTTCCAGCGTTTCCTTTTCCCCGATTTCGATTGCCCGCTTCCCTACACCCTCCTTTCGTGAAGTGATCGGTTTCCGTCACTATCAACTCCGATTCGCGCTCACATGCCTGGTGCTCGGTGTGGCCTGCATCGTCGGCTCGACCGCCGCGTACGCGCAAAGTCCGAAGGGCGCCATCCAGTCACCTCCACAGGCCATCGAAGTTCCGCTCGAGCAGCGGGATCGCGTGCGCGTCGAGACGCGCGAACAGATCAAGAGCACGCCAAGCGGGGCACTTGCCGCACTTCCCTTTCATGCCATCGTCGCCCGCAACGCATCGCTGTTCAGGCTCGATCCCGCGCTCGTGCACGCGGTGATCCTGGTGGAGTCGAATCACAATCCGGCCGCGCTCTCACCCAAAGGCGCACTGGGGTTGATGCAGCTCATGCCGCAGACGGCGGAACGCTACGGTGTGTCGGATCGCGCCGACCCGGCGCAAAACGTGCGCGGCGGCAGCGCTTACCTGCGGGACCTCGTCAACCTGTTCAAAGGTGATCTCGAACTGGCGATCGCCGCCTACAACGCCGGCGAAGCGGCCGTCATGCAGTACGGCAACCAGATTCCGCCGTTCGTGGAGACGATGCTCTACGTCCCGAAGGTCCTCGACGAGTATCGCAAGCTGAAGGGGTATCGAAACGTGTTGCCGGCCGGCACGCGCATCACCCAGACCCCTCAGGGACGGGTATCCGTGACGCTGCCGGCGCCCGTGGGCGCCGGCGGTCCGCGATAGTCAGTTCTCGCTGGAGGCCGCGCGAGTCTGCGCCAGCGCAAGCGGCTTGATTTTCTCGGGCAGCACACGGCCCTTGTTGGCGCGACTGCCGACGTGATGCGCGAATTCCTCGCCGGCCACACGCAGCTCCTTGTCTTTCCCACCGCGCCCGGTGCCCTTGACCATGATCGCGCGCTTGTTCGTGACGGCGACGGCGACGAGCTTCTCGCCCTTGTCCAACCCCATCACGATCACGCCGCGTCCGCGCGCCAGATAACCCAGGTCGGCTGCGTCGAAAGCCAGCATGCGGCCGTTCTCGGACACCGCCACGACGTGGTTACCGGAGGCTTCCTCGTAGATCCACGGCGCGATCGGTTCGTCGCCCTCGCGCACCGACATGAACTCGCGCCCGGCGCGGCGATTCGAGACCATCTCGGCAAGCTTGGAAAAGAAGCCGTAGCCGCCTGAGGTCGCGACGACGACCGTCAACTCCGGCTTGCCGGCGATGCAATGCAAGATTCGCGCGCCATCCTGAACATCGACCAGCGACGACGCGGGTGCGCCATCGCCTCGTGCCGAGGGCAGGCTCGCCGCCTCGACCGTGTAGGCGCGGCCTTTCGAATCGAGGAACACGATCGGATCGACCGTGCGGCACTCGACCAGCGCGCGCAACGCATCGCCTTCCTTGAAAGACAGCGTGTCGGCATCGACGCCGTGACCCTGGCGTGCACGCACCCAGCCGTTGCGCGAGAAAATCACCGTGATCGGATCATCGATGACCGGCGTTTCGACTTCGGCACGCTCCGCGGCCTCGATCTTGGTGCGCCGTGCGTCGCCGAAGGTCTTGGCGTCGGCTTCGATCTCGCCGATCACCAGGTCGGCAAGGGCCTTCGGGCTACCCAGGATCTTCTCCAGCCCCTTCTGCTCCTTGCGCTGCTCCTCCAGCTCCTGCTCGATCTTGATGTGCTCGAGCTTGGCCAGCATGCGCAGACGCATGTCGAGAATGTCGTCGGCCTGGCGTTCGGTGAGCTTGAAGGCCTTGATCAGATCGGCTTTCGGATCGTCGGCATTGCGGATGATCTTGATCACCTTGTCGACGTTCAACAGGACGATCATTCGGCCTTCGAGCACGTGGATGCGATCGAGCACCTTCTCCAGGCGATGCTTGGTGCGCCGGGTGACGGTGACTTTGCGGAACTCGATCCACTCGGTGAGGATCTGCTTGAGATTCTTGCCGGTGGGCCGCCCGTCCAGTCCGACCATGACCAGGTTGATCGGCGCGTTCGCTTCCATGCTGGTCTTGGCAAGCAGCAGGTTGACGAACTCGGTCTCGTCGATGCGCGAGCTCTTCGGCTCGAACACCAGCCGCACGGCGTGCTCGCGATCGGACTCGTCGCGCGCACGGTCGAGCATCGACAGCACCAGTTGCTTCTCGCGCTGCTGATCGGGCGTGAGCGATTTCTTGCCCGCCTTGGGCTGCGGATTGGTGATGCCTTCGATCTCTTCGAGCACCTTGCGCGCGCTGGTACCGGGGGGCAGCTCGTGCACCACCATCTGCCACTGGCCGCGCGCCAGCCGTTCGATCTGCCAGCGAGCGCGCACGCGTGCCGCGCCACGTCCGGAGGTGTAGGCCTCGCGCAGTTCGTCGCGCGTGGACGTGATCTGACCACCACCGGGGAAATCGGGGCCCTTGATGTACTTCATCACGCCGGCGATCGTCAGCTCCGGATCGCGGATCAGCGCGATCGCGGCGTTCGCCACTTCGTTGAGGTTGTGGCTCGGGATCTCGGTGGCCATGCCCACCGCGATGCCCGAGGCGCCGTTCAGCAACACCACCGGCAGTCGCGCCGGCAATACGACCGGCTCTTCCCGCGTGCCGTCGTAGTTGTCGACGAAATCGACGGTGCCGGCATCGATCTCGGCGAGCAACACTTCGGCGAATCGCGTCAGGCGCGCTTCCGTGTACCGATAGGCCGCCGCTTCATCGCCGTCGCGTGAGCCGAAGTTGCCTTCGCCGTCGATCAGCGGATAGCGCATGGTGAAGTTCTGCGCGAGCCGGACCAGCGCGTCGTACACCGACTGGTCGCCGTGCGGATGCAGCTTGCCGAGCACATCGCCCACCACCGCCGCCGACTTGGTGCGCTTGGCACCGGAGCGCGTGCCGTTTTCCCACATCGTGTAGAGGATGCGGCCCTGCACCGGCTTCTGCCCGTCGCCCACGCGCGGCAGCGCGCGATCCTTCACCGTTGCGATTGCGTATTGCAAATACTGCGTCGAGGCGTAGCGCCCGATCGGTAGTGAATCGCCGAACTCGCCCTGCAGCGGCGCGTAATGCGGTGGCAGGCCACCGCCGCCCCCGGAGGCCGCAGCCTTTTCCTTCATCGCCTCTTTCGCTCCGTGTTTGGTCGTGGTCGGGGCGTCGCCATCTGCGGCTCCGCCCGACGTGGCCTCGAACAGATCTTTCTGCTTGTCCATGCGCGGCCCTCCTACGACAGATCAGCCTCGACGAGGTTGCCGTACGTTTCCATCCACTCGCGGCGCACCTGGGCGTTTTCCTTGGCCATCATCATGTTGAAGACATCGAGATCGTCGTCGAGCCCGGCATCGGCAAGCGTTACCGGCAGCATGCGCCGCGTGTCCGGATTGAGCGTGGTCTCCCAGAGTTGCTCCGCGCTCATCTCGCCCAGCCCCTTGAACCGGCTGACCGACCACGAGCCGTCCTTCACGCCTTCGTCGACCAGCTTCTCTTCCATCGCGGCCAGTTCGGCCTTGTCGAGCACGTAGAGCTTGCGCGCGGGCTTGCCCTTGCCGGCGCCGGGCACGTCGATGCGGAACAAGGGCGGCTGCGCCACGTACACGTGGCCGCTTTCGATCAACTTCGAGAAGTGCCGGAAGAACAAGGTCAGCAGCAGCACCTGGATGTGCGAGCCGTCGACGTCGGCGTCGGCGAGGATGATGATGCGCTTGTAGCGCAGACTCGAGAGATCGACGTTGTCGCCGCGCTTGTGGTGATCGATGCCGATGGCCTGCGCGATCGCCTCGATCTCCTTGTTGGCATAGAGCGTGTCGGGGTTGTCCTGCCAGGTGTTCTTAGGTTTGCCCTTGAGCGGCAATACCGCCTGGAACTCCTTGTCGCGCGCCTGCTTGGCCGAACCACCGGCCGAATCGCCTTCGACAATGAACAGCTCATTGCGATCGGGGTCGTCGGAAGCACAGTCGGTGAGCTTGCCCGGCAGCACCGCCACGCCGGAACTCTTGCGCCGTTCCACCTTCTGCGCCGCACGGGTGCGGGCGTTGGCCTGCGCGATCACCAACTCGGCGATGCGCTTGGCTTCGTCGACATGCCGAGACAGCCACAGCTCGAACGGATCCTTCACCATCTGCGCGACCAGCTTCACCGCATCGCGCGAGATCAGCTCGTTCTTCACCTGCCCCTTGAACTGCGGATCGAGCATCTTCACCGCGAGCACGAAATTGGCGCGAGACCAGACGTCTTCGGGCACGATCTTCAACCCGCGCTGGCCCATCGCGTGATGATCGATGAAGTTCTTGATCGCGTTGTAGGCCGCCTCGCGCAGTCCCGACACATGCGTGCCGCCATGGCGCGTCGGGATCATATTCACGTATGACTCGGTGACCAGATCGCCATCACCGGTCCAGGCGATCGCCCACATCGCGCCTTCGCCCTCGGCGAACGAGTTGTTCTCGGACTGCTCGGCGATGTAGCGCTCGCTCTCGAACGTGGCGGCCACCGGTTCTTTGCCGCCGATCGCGGAGGCGAAGTAGCCTTTGATGCCATCGGGAAAATGCCAGGTCTGCGACTCGACCTTGCCGCCCTTCTCGATACCAAGCGTGAACTTCACACCGGGCAGCAGCATCGCCTTGGCGCGCATGAGCAGCGCGATCTCGGCGGCGACGATCTTCGGTGAGTCGAAGTACTTCGGGTCGGGCCAGAACCGCATCGCGGTGCCGGTGTCCTTCGGTGCAACGGTTCCGATCTTCTTCAGTGCCTCTTTCACCTTGCCGTTGTCGCCGAACACCAGGCGATGCTTCGCCCCGTCGCGACGCACTTCGACTTCCAGCCGCCTGGCCAGTGCGTTGGTCACGCACACACCCACGCCGTGCAGACCGCCCGCGATGCGATAGACCGCGTCCTTGTCGGTCTTGCGGAACTTGCCGCCCGAATGCAGCGTGGTGAAGATCACCTGCACCGCGGGGATTTTCTTCTTCGGATGGATATCGACCGGAATGCCGCGGCCGTCGTCCTCGACGCTCGCCGAGCCGTCCTCGTACAGGATCACCGACACGTTTCTGGCGAATCCGGCCAGACCCTCATCGGCGGCGTTGTCGATCACCTCGACCAGGGCGTGATTCGGATTGGCCGGATCGGTGTACATCCCCGGCCGATGCAGGATCGGCGACAGGTCTTCAAGAATCTCGATGTCTTCGGCGCTGTACGCCTGCTTGGTCTTGGCCATGGGTGGACGCGTACCCGTAACGGGTCGAGAGAGAGGATGGAGCGGCCGACCGCGACCCCGCGAGCGCGGTGGCCCTACGCGTAGTAGTGGGGCGATCGGCCACCACTATAGGCGGCGGATCATACCCTTGCGCAGTGCAAAAATCGACGGGCCGCCCGCCGAACGGCCGTGACATCGTTGGCATCGGGAAGATGCGACGTCAACGGCGAGCGGCTCCGTCCTGGACGGAATCCGCTAGCCCTGGCCAGTCGCGATCAGCGACGACGCGCCGTCTTCTTGCGGGCGCTCGCACGGCTCCCGACCGCCGCACGTTTCGCTGCAGTGCGCTTGGTGCCCGCACTCTTGGACGAAGTTCGCTTCGCAGCCGCCCGATCGGGCTTGAACGCGATCACCTCGATCTCGAGCATCAGATCAGGATGCACCAGGCCGGTCACGCCGACCGTGGTGCTCGACGGATACGGTCCGTCGCCGAAGTAGTCGCGCCGCACCGTGCGCACCGCGGCCACGCGCTCGGGTGTGATGTCGACGACATACGTGTTGAGCTTGATGATGTCCTTGAAGGTCGCGCCAACTGCAGCAAGCGCGGCTTTCAGGTTCTCGAAGACCTGCCGCGCCTGCGCACCCATGTCGCCCCGTCCCACCACCTGGCCGGCCTGATCAAAGGCGATCTGCCCCGAGACGTACACCGCTGTACCGCCGCTCACCGTCGTCACGTGCGAATAGCCGGTAGGGGCCGAGAGTGCGGCGGGGTTGAGGCTTTTCCTGCTCACGTCAGTGCTCTCCTCGTTTTGTTTAGCGTGTGAACTACGCGCACTCGGCTATGCGCTACGAACGCTCGGAGGCGAACGTGAAGCCGACTTTCTCGAACTCGCGCGACAGGCCGTCACCTACGGCGTCGATTTCGCGGCGCGCCCGTGCGGCGAACTGGATGTCGTTCATGTCGTGCACCCCGCCGGTGATGACCGCCTGAATGATTCCATCCTCGGTGCCGACGTTGCGAAATGCGCGATAGACCCCGGGCGGAATCGAGATCGTGTCGAGCGCTTCGAGGATGCAGGTGTTCTCGCCCTCGTCGTTCCAGCGCACTTCGAAACGGCCCTTGATCACCATGAAGGTCTCGTAAGTGCGCTGGTGTGCATGCAGCCCGGGACCCTGCCCCGGCGGACACACCGCCAACGCCATCGTCATCCCGCCCGCACCCCGGATCGGCGCCCCGCTGTTGATCGGCGTCTTCGCATCGCCGTCCAGACCGATCACCGAATAGATCTCGCGGGCGTACATCACGTCGCGCGCGGCTTGCGGCACCGACGTGCTCTGCTGAATCGGCAGCGGATGCAGCTTGCGGAATCGCGCCACGCGCCGCTCCATCTCCTGCTCGCTGATGCGGATCGTTTCCATCGTCGCGTCTCCTAGTCCGTTCTACAGAGTATCTGCGATTCGTTACTTCACCGTGATCGGGCGGCCCGCCGCGGCCGATTGCACGATCGCCTCGAATGCCGCTACCACGTCGCGAATCTGCTCGGGCGTGTTCGGATACGCTGCGCCACCGCTCGCCGCACGCGCGAATGCCTCGAGTTCGGCACGCACCGGATCGAAGCCTTTGGTTTCGATCACCTCCGGCTCGATCACGGTCGGTTGCCCGCTCATGCGCGCCTGCGGCGTCGGCACGAAACGGAAGGTCTCCAGCGTCGGCTTGAGCACTTCGGCGCAACCGGCGGTGCCATACACCGCCAGTCGATAGTTCACGGCGGTGATCATTGAACAGACGATCGTGCTCGACACGCCGCTGCGATGCGAAATCAACGCGGTGGTGGTGTCGTCGATCACTTTGGATGCGCGCCGGGAGTTGGTGCAGTAGACCTCCGCGGCCGGCCCGAAGAACTCGATCATGGCATCCAGCGCGTGCACGCCCAGCGCAGTCATGCCTCCGGCCGGTGCCTCCTCAGCATGTGTGCGCCACGACTCGCCTGGCAGCATCAGCCCGGCCGGCGCGGTCGACTCGCCGACGCACTGGCTGATCGTTCCCAGTTGACCTTCGCGGATGCGCCGCCGCAGTTCATCGGTCGATGGATGAAACCGCCGCTGATAGCCGACACCCAGCGCCACGTTATGCCGCTTGACGGCTTCGAGCGCCTGCTCCGCGCCGCGCAAATCGAGCGAGAACGGCTTTTCCACGAAAACGTGCTTGCCCGCGGCAGCGGTGCGTTCGATCTGCCCGGTCCGTTCGGTGTGCCGCGCTGCATACACCACCGCGTCGATCTTCGGATCCGCCAGAATGCCGGCGAGATCGTCGTGCAGCGCGATCCCTTTCTCCTTCGCGTACGCCTCGGCCTTGGAGCGCGTGCGATTGTGCCCGGCGGTGAAGCGGATCAACTCGCTCTTGCCCTGCACCGAATCGACCAGCGTCTTTCCCCACCAGCCCATGCCGACGATGGCTGCGTTGATCATTGCCTGTTGCCCCTATTTTCCATTCAGCGTTCCCGCTGCCA
>CADECO010000083.1:0-5775 GCA_902825905.1 uncultured beta proteobacterium | reverse complement strand
TCGAACCAGGCGTACACACCCGCCTTGCGCTCGCCGATGTAGACGGGCTTGCCGCGCGCATCCAACTGCATGGTCAGATCGTGCCCTGGCACCAGCAAGGTTCCGGGTACTTCACGCCAGACCGACCAGATGCGCTCGATCGTCGCGAGGCTGGCCGTGCGATCTTCGGTCAGATCGATGTCGCGCGCGATCAACTCGGTACGGTTCTTGGCCGAGTCGCCGGTGAACAGCACCGGCACTTCGTTCGCGGTCAGATAGAACAACAGATGCCCGGGCGTATGCCCGAACCCGTGAATCGCACGCATACCGGGCAGGAACGCTTCGTCGCCGCGCAAGCGCCGCACCCGGGCCGAACTTGCGAGTTCACGCACATACAACTCCGGCAGCGGATTGAAGCCCGGCGGCTCCTGCTCGGCCCAGGCGAGTTCGGTCGCGCCGATCCAGACAGTCGCGCGCGGAAACAGCGTGAAATTGACTGCGTGATCGTAGTGAGCGTGCGTAAGGATCACATCGGTCACGTCGTGCGGCTTCACGCCGCGCTCGCTCAACTGCTTGCCCAACTCGCGCCGCACGCCGAACGCGCCCACGTCGACCAGGATCGTCTTGGCGTTGCCGCGCAGCATCGCGATCGTGCTCCAACCCAATCCGCCATGGCACACCGAGCGGCCGGGAAACCCCTGGATCAGAACGTCGAGTTGGTACGCGGCGCCAGTCATGACTCAGCTTCGCTCACATGCGCACCCGGTCAAGTGCCTGGCCGAACCGGTACGCGCAGCCCCGCGCGCTCCAGTCGCGGCAGCACCTCGTCGCAAAAATAGGGCAACTCGTCAGCGTAGTTCACGAACGAGGCGCCGACGCCGCGCAATCCCGCGCGTGCGAGCGCGACCAGTTGCTCGGCCACTTGATCAGGATTGCCGATGATCGGCAAACCACCCATGCCATTGGCTTGATGCAGTCGCTCCGCTTCAAACGCTTCGGCACCGATGGCCTGCGCCGACACGTGGCGCTTGGCGAGAATGCTGTCGACTGCGTTCCAGTCGGCGTTATCGATCACGCAGTGCCGGTAGTAATCGCGCGCCTCGCTCTCAGAGGGGCGGCAGGTGATCACGCCGACGGTGTAGACGTCGATCTCGCGCCCATCGTTGCGCGCTTCCTCCTTGGCGTGACGCACCGTCTGTGCCGTGGCCTCGAGCGTTGCCTGCGTTGCATTGGTGAAGAACGCATCGCAATTGCGAATGGCAAATGCCTGCCCGGCCGGTGACGCGCCGGCATTCATGATGATCGGCCGGGAGCCGCCGTAGGGCTTGGGCTTGGCCCGCACCTGCGTGAGCTGGATGTAGCGACCGTCGAACGCGCAATCGTCGGGCGCTTGCCAGGCGAGCTTGATTGCATCGAGCCATTCCTGGCCGTACGCGTAGCGCTCGTCGTGTTCGCGCTGCTTCACACCGAACATGTCGAACTCGTCTTCGTTCCAGCCCACGACCACGTTCAGGCCGAAGCGGCCTTGACCGATGTGATCGGCGGTCACGAACTGCTTGGCCGCAACCAGCGGATGGAACAGCGGCGCGTGCACGGTGCCGAACACCGTGATGCGCTGAGTCGCCGAAAGCAGGCCGGTGGCCCAGGTGATCGTCTCGAGCGTCTGCCCCTGGTAGTCGGTGTCGCCGCCGTAGCCCTTCCAGCGCCCGACCGGCAGCATGAAATCGATGCCGGCCTCATCGGCCATGCGGGCCAGGCGCAGGTTGTCGTCCCAACTGCCCGACCAGCGCTCAGGCACCAGGGTCACCGCACGACCCGACGAGCAGTTCGCGCCGAACAAGCCGATCTTCAGCGTGTTCGCGTTGTGCATCGCCATGCGATCACGCAAGGCGATCTGGGTGGAACGCAGGCTCGCGCCCATCGTGAATGGATCAATGAATGAAGGGGGACGAGCCGATCGAGCGCGAAATCGCCGAATCGCGCCGGCGACCCACATCAATCCTTGTAGTCGGGTTCGCGCCGATCGAGCATGCGTTTGAGCGCATTGAAGTGATGCTCCCAATGCGGCTTGCCGTAGTACATCGGGCCACCGATGGTGCGCTTGGTCACGTCGATCGATGGCTGACCCAGCAGTTTGAGCCGTTGCCCGGTCCACATGGCGTAGATCTGCACCTGCGCGGCACGCTCGATGTAATAGAGCAGGTCGTAGGCCTCGGCCACGGTCTTGCCGACGGTCACCACGCCGTGATTGGCCATGAACAGGATCTTCTTTTCGCCCAGCACGCGGCACAGGCGCTCGCCTTCCTCGGCGCTGAACGCCGGCCCGGGATACTGATCATCGTAGGCGATGTGCTTGGAGATGCCGACTTCGGTCTGGCCGATCGGCTTGATCGTCGGATCTTCCAGCCGCGTCAGAGCGCTGGTAAATGGCATGTGCGTGTGCATCACGCATGCGGCATGCGGCGCGAGCCGGTGAATCGGGGCATGAATGCAGATCGCCGACAGCTCGGCCTCGCCGTCGCCGGCCAGTACCTTGCCCTCGAAGCTCACTTCAAGGAACGAGCTCGCGCTGATTTCCGACCAGTGCAGCCCGAACGGAATCTGGTAGTAGCGATCGGTGGTGCCGGGGACCACGCACGTCAGGTGGTTGAAGATGCCCTCGGACAAGCCGTGCATATACGCGAGCCGGTGCGCCGCCGCCAGATCGACGCGCACTTGCCAGGCGGCTGGATCGATGCTCGATTTCTCGATGCGGGATGTAGCCAGTCTCATCGTGCTCTCCTCGGATGGAAGTACTTCATCGGCAGCTGGACGATAGCGAGTATTCGAATTGTCTCGCAATCGCCCGCCCTCAACTCGCCTGGGCCGCCTGATTGGCGCGGCAGATTGCCTGACTGGTGCAAGGCATGTCGATGTGCTTCACCCCCACCGGTGCCAGCGCGTCCAGCACGGCGTTGACCACCGCCGGCAGTGCGCCCACCGTGCCGGCCTCGCCCGCGCCCTTGGCACCCAGCGGGTTCAACTTCGTGGGCACCGGATTGCTCTTGACCACGATGTCGGAAAAGTCGTCGGCGCGCGGCATGCAGTAGTCCATGAACGTGCCGGTCAGCAGCTGCCCCGAATCACGGTCGTAGGCCACCTGCTCCATCAGCGCCTGGCCCAATCCCTGCGCGATACCGCCGTGGATCTGGCCCTTGAGCCCGGTCGGATTGATCACCGTTCCCACGTCGTCGACCACCACGTAGTTGCACAGCTGCACGCCGCCCGTCTCCGGATCGATCTCCACTTCACACACGTGCGCACCGTTGGGCCAGGTATCCGATGGTGCGGCGAAGGTGCCGGTCTCGTAGAACCCGCCTTCGAATCCCTTCGGCAGTTTCGCCGGAACGAACGAGGCCTTGGCCACGTCCTTGAGCGATACCGCGCGATCCGTGCCCTTGATGGTGAAGCGGCCATCGCTGAAGTCGATGTCGTCGCCCGAGGCTTCCAGCAGATGGGCCGCGATCTTCTTGCCCTTATCGATCAGCTTCTTCGAAGCCACCACCAGCGCGCTGCCGCCGACCACGGTCGAACGCGAGCCGTTGGTACCCATGCCGAACGCCACTTTGTCGGTGTCGCCCTCGACGTACTGGATGTCGCCGGGCTCCAGGCCGAGGTACTCGCCCACGATCTGCCGGAAGATCGTCTCGTGACCTTGGCCTTGATTCTTCGTGCCCATGAACACGCTGGCCCCGCCGCTCGGATTGAAGCGGATCTCGGCGAACTCGTGCTGACCGGGCGAGGCCGATCGCTCGATCGCGTTGGCCAGCCCGATGCCGCGCAGCTTGCCGCGCGTCTGCGCTTCGCTGCGCCGCTTGGCGAATCCGGGCCAATCCGCCGCACCGATTGCGAGGTCGAAGTTCTTCTCGAACTCGCCGCAATCGTAAGTGATGCCGAGCGGATTCTTGTACGGCATCGCACTGGGCGGCACCATGTTCTTGCGCCGCAGTTCGGCCGGATCGAGCGCGAGCTCGCGCGCCGCATCGTCGATCAAGCGCTCGATCACATAGATCGACTCGGGCCGACCGGCGCCGCGATACGGTGCGGTGGAGTTGGCGTTGGCCATGACGCAAGTGACGTGCACGTGCGCCGAAGGAATCGCGTAGACACCCGTCAGCGTGTGCACGTTCACGAACGTCGACAGCAGATTCCGATCGGACGACACGTACGCGCCGACGCTGGCCAGCGTGCGCACGCGCAAACCGAGGAACTTGCCGTCGGCATCGAGCGCGATCTCGGCCTCGGACACGTTGTCGCGCGCGTGTTCATCGGCCTGGATCGCCTCGCTGCGATCGCAACTCCACTTCACCGGGCGACCGATCTTGCGCGCGGCCCACAGTGCCAGCCGATGCTCCGGATACTGCCAGCCCTTGGTGCCGAAGCCGCCGCCGACGTCGTTCGCGATCACGCGGATCTTGGTTTCGGGGATCTTGAAGATGTTGGTAGCCAGCGCGTTGCGGACCCGGTGCGGGTACTGCACATCGGCGTAGAGCGTGTAGCGATCTTCGCTCTCATCGTACGTACCGATCACCCCGCGCGGCTCCATGTAGTGCGCGTAGACGCGGCTGATCAGGTATCGGCGCTTGACCACATGCGCCCCCTTGGCGAACGCGGCGTCCGTGTCGGCCTTGTTCCCCGCCTCGAATACGTTCGAGATGTTGTCCGGACACTCGTCCCACACGCGCGGTGCGCCCGGCTCGATCGATTGCGCGGTGTCGGTCACCGACGGCAGCGGGTCGTAGTCGATCGCGATGCGCTCAGCCGCATCGCGCGCCTGTGGCAGCGACTCCGCGATCACCAACGCCACCGGATCGCCCACGTAGCGCACCCGTCCGCGCGACAAACCCTGATGCGGACGCGCGAACATCGGTGAGCCGTCGGGGCGTTTGCGCGGCAGATTGATCGTCATCGTGCCCAGGCCGTCGCGCGCGACATCCTCGCCGGTAAAGACGGCTACCACCCCGGGTGCCTGTAGGGCGCCACTCGTGTCGATCGAACGGATCGCTGCGTGCGCGTGCGGCGAGCGCACCACTACGGCGTAGGCCTGGTCCGGCAGATTGACGTCGGCGATGTACCGCCCTCGCCCGCGCAGCAGCCGCGGATCTTCGACTCGCGATACCGGTTGACCGATGCCGAACTTCGTCATGCGAGACCTTTGCCTGAACGATGGGAGACCGGCGCGATTACACGCTGGCCGGGCGCTCGGCGCAAGACCAAGCGATGAGCGCGGGCCGGATTCCCACGCTGCGATCGCCCGCCACGCACCTCCGAGCGCGCCGCACCCGCTGCATCGGCAGGTGAGGCGTAGCGCTCGGACGTCCGCAATGTCGCGGCCGTGCGGTTACCATCACGACGACCTCACACACGCCCGCCGAGCCCGCCCGACATGAGCGCCGCCTCGCCTTCCCCCGCTGTCCGGATCGGTCGATCTGCGTTGAGCATCGACCCGAGCCTGCCCCGCTATGACACCGTAGTGCACGCCCTCGCTGCCGCGGCTGAGCGCGCACCGGAGCGGGTCGCGCTGATCTGCCGCGATCGTTCGATCACCTATGCGCAGTATCTGCGCGCCGTCGGCGGACTGGCCCGCACCCTCGCCTCGCACGGTGTCGCGGGCGAACGCGTGTCGATCATGATGAGCAACTCGATCGAGATGGCCGTGGCGATGCTCGGCGCGATGGCCGCCGGCGCGCAGATGTCGCCGATCAATCCGTTCTTCACGCCGAACGAGCTGCGGCCGTTGCTGAGCGATGCTTCGCC
>CADECO010000082.1:9878-18498 GCA_902825905.1 uncultured beta proteobacterium | reverse complement strand
GTCGCGTCGTTGCCGTTGCCACCGCGCGTGCCGCACCGGCAGCTTCACGTGCCGCGACCATGTCGCCGATCGACGCGTGCGCGCGCGCCAGGCCGATCCGCGCCAGGGCGAAGTGCGGGGCTTCGCTGAGGGCCTGGTTGAAGCAAGCGTCTGCGCCTGGATTGGCCGAGAGCAGGCGGTCAACCCCGTCGCGATAAGCATGCGCGGCGCTGCCCGAGTCCACGGACAACGGCAATTCGTAACGGTCGGTTTGCACGAGCAGACTCCAGGGCGAGCTCCGCGTCGATATTACGCAGTTCGCTCCGATGCTTGGCTAAAATCCGCGCTGCCTCCCGCCAAGCCTCGCAATGCGCCGTTCCGCTGACGAGATCGCTCGTCGCCAGTCCCGCCTCCCGCGTCCGGAGTTTCCGCCCGACCTGCCGATCTCGCAGAAGCGCGACGAGATCGCGCGCGCGATCGCAGCGCATCAGGTGGTGATCGTCTGCGGCGAAACCGGCTCGGGCAAGACCACGCAGCTGCCGAAGATCTGCTTGGCGCTCGGCCGCGGGGTGCAGGGACTGATCGGTCACACCCAGCCGCGCCGGATCGCAGCGCGCGCCACCGCATCGCGGATCGCCGAGGAACTTCACACCGAGCTGGGCAAGGCGGTCGGCTACAAGATCCGTTTTACCGATCAGACCAGCCGCGACGGCTACATCAAGTTGATGACCGACGGCATCCTGCTCGCCGAGACGCAGAACGATCCCACGCTCTCGCAGTACGACACGCTGATCATCGACGAGGCGCACGAGCGCAGCCTCAACATCGATTTCCTGCTGGGTTACGTGAAGCAGCTGCTGCCGCGTCGGCCCGATCTGAAATTGATCATCACCTCGGCGACGATCGATGCGCAGCGCTTCGCGCGCCAGTTCGGCGATGCGCCAGTGGTCGAGGTATCCGGGCGGCTGTATCCGGTCGAAGTGCGCTATCGGCAGCCGGAAGAAGACGACGACGGTTCGATCGATCTGGCGCAGTCGATAGCCGATGCGATCGACGATCTCGCGCGTGAAGGCGCGGGCGACGTGCTGGTGTTCCTGCCCGGTGAGCGCGAGATCCGCGAGGCGGCCGAGGTGTTGCGCGGACGCGATGCAACCAACACCGAAGTCGTGCCACTCTACGCGCGACTGTCGGCCGTGGAGCAGGAGCGCGTGTTCCGGGCGCACAAGGGGCGGCGCATCGTGCTGGCGACGAACGTGGCCGAGACCTCGCTCACGGTGCCCGGCATTCGCTTCGTCGTCGACACCGGCCTGGCGCGCGTCAAACGCTACAGCTATCGCAACAAGGTCGAGCAGCTGCAGATCGAGCGCATTTCGCAGGCGGCGGCCAAGCAGCGTGCCGGCCGTTGCGGGCGTGTGGCGAGTGGCGTCTGCGTGCGCCTGTACGACGAGGAGGACTTCACCAAGCGGCCCGCCTACACCGATCCGGAGGTGCTCCGCTCCTCGCTCGCGGCGGTGATCCTGCGCATGAAAGCGCTGGGGTTGGGAGCGATCGAATCGTTTCCATTCATCGATCCGCCGGCGCCCCGGGCGATTGCCGACGGCTACGCGCTGTTGCATGAATTGGGTGCGCTCGATGTGCTCGAAGGCGAATCGGAAGCCAAACCCGGTGCCGGCCTCACCGAGATCGGCCGCCAGCTCGCCCGGCTCCCGGTCGACCCGCGCATCGGCCGGATGGTGCTGGCCGCGCGCGCCGAGGGCAGCTTGAACGAAGTGTTGGTCATCGCTGCGGCGCTGGCGGTGCAGGATCCGCGTGAGCGGCCGCTGGAGCGCGCGCAGGCCGCCGACGAAGCACAGAAGAAATTCACCGACGAGCGCTCCGATTTCATCGCGCTCCTCAAGCTGTGGAGCTTCTTCGCCAAAGCGCTGCGCGAGCTGTCGGGCCGCAAGCTCCAGGCGTTGTGCCGGCAGCACTTCGTCTCGTTCAACCGTTTGCGGGAGTGGCGCGACATCGTCGGTCAGCTCACCGAGTTGCTGGGCGAGCTCGACGCGAAGATCAAGGTCGAGGAGCCCAGCCTCGACCCGGCGCGCTACGCCATCATCCATCGTGCCGTGCTTACCGGGCTGCTGGGCAATATCGGCCTGAAAGGCGAGGAGGGCCCGTATCTCGGTGCGCGCGGCATCAAGTTCTATATCCATCCGGGTTCCGGGCTCGGCAAGAAGGCCCCGCGCTGGGTGATGGCCGCTGAACTCACTGAGACGACGCGTCTGTTCGCCCGCACGGTGGCCGGCATCGAGCCGCAGTGGCTCGAGCAGATCGGGTCACACCTCATCAAGCGGTCACAGGCCGAGCCGCACTGGGAGAAGAAGCCGGCGCAGGTGATGGCGCTCGAGCGTGGCGTGCTCTACGGCATTCCGGTGTACGTGAACCGGCGCGTGCCGTTCGGACCGATCGATCCCGACGGCGCGCGCAAGATCTTCATTCGCGAAGCACTCGTGCAGGGCGATTTCGAGTCACGCGCGCCGTTCTACGTGCACAACCGTCGCCTGCTGCACGACATCCAGGAGCTGGAGCACAAGTCGCGCCGTCCCGACGTGCTGGTCGACGAGGAGCTGATCTACGCGTTCTATGACGACCGCATCCCCGATGGCGTCTGGAGCGACGCCAAACTGACCGCCTGGCGCAGCAAGGCCGAGGCGAAGGATCCGAAGCTCCTGTTCCTCAAGCGCGAGGAACTGATGCGCCACGAGGCGGCCGGGATCACGACTGCGCAGTTTCCGACGCAGATCGAGCTGGCCGGGCGCGCGTTCGCGCTGGAATATCTGCACGATCCGGGCGGTGCGCGCGACGGGGTCACCATGACGGTGCCGCTGATCGCGCTCAATCAGCTGAGCGCTGCGCGCCTGGAGTGGCTGGTGCCCGGGTTGCTGCGCGAGAAAGTCATCGCCCTGACGAAATCGCTGCCGCAGCGGCTGCGCCACCGTCTCGGAACGCTCGGCGATTTCGCCGACGACTTCATTGCCGCGACCGAGCCCGCCGATGCTCCACTCATCGAGGCGTTGACGCGCTTCATCCGCACCGAGCTCAATCTGCAGGTCCCGCTCGATGGGTTCCGGCTCGATGCGTTGCCGGCGCATCTGCAGATGAACATCCGCGTGATCGACGAGCACGGACGGCAGCTTGCGATCGGTCGCAATCTCGCGCAGCTGCGGGGCGAACTGGGCCGTAACGCGGGCGAGCGATTCAGCGAGATCGCCCAGGCCGGCACGCCTGCGAACGAGACGACGAGCTGGACGTTCGGTGCGCTCGAAGAAGTCATGGAGATCAGTCGCGGCAGCGAGACGCTGATCGGCTATCCGGCCATCGTCGACAGCGGAGCCGCCGTGCGTCTCGAAGTGATGGATTCACCGCAGCGCGCGCGCACAGCCCATCGGGAAGGGTTGCGCAAACTGTTCCAGCTCCAGTTGAAGGACCAGGCGCGCTTTCTGGAGAAGACGATTGCAGGCAATCAGCCGCTCACGTTGCAGCTGACCGCGTTCGGCGACGTTGCCCGATTGCGGACGCATCTGGTGGCGGCGGTAATCGAGCGCGCGTGCATGAACGATCCGTGGCCGACCGATGCGAATGCGTTCGCGAAGCGGCTGGACGAAGGCCGCACGCGGCTGAATCTGATCGGCCAGGAGATCGTGCGCCTGATCGGGCAGATCCTTGCCGAGGCGGCGGCGTTGCGCAAGAAACTCGCCGGACTCAAGGCGTTCGCCGCAGTTGTGCGCGACGTCGAGGAACAGCTCGCGCGGCTGCTGCCAGCCGATTTCGTCCTTGCGATCGGCTACGAGCGATTGGCGCAGTATCCGCGCTACTTTAATGCGATCGGGTTGCGCCTGGACAAGCTGCGCAACGATCCGACACGCGATCAGCGACTGCACGCGGAGCTCGTGCCGCTGGAGCGTGAGTGGCTGCGCGAGCAGGCGCGTACGGCCAAGAGCGGCGAGCAGGATCCGCAGCTCGAGCAGTTTCGCTGGTTGCTCGAGGAATTGCGCGTTTCGCTGTTCGCGCAGGAGCTGAAGACGCCGGTGCCGGTGTCGGTCAAGCGGCTCGCCCGGATGTGGCAAACTATCCAGCGATAACAGCGATCCCCCACGAGCGCGTGCCACCCATCGCGGTCCCGCCAGCAGCGCTGCAACCGACCCGCAGCCCCATCGTTCAGATTGTTTTCCCCGGAGCTTTTCGATCGCCGATCGGAAGCGACGAGGATCGATCGTTCCTTTCGCGATAAGCCATGCAAGAGCTTTCGCAGGCCCTGGCGCGCGCCGCGCGCACGATGATGCATCCGCGCATGCTGTGGCTGATGATCTGGCCGCTTGCGCTGTCGCTCATCGTCTGGATCGTGTTCGGCACGCTGTTCGGTGCCCAGGTGTTCAACTGGGTGGAGAGCTATCTCAACCAGTCGAGCCTCTACAAGAGCGTGACCGGCACCTGGCCGATCTCGGTCCTGGCGACCGGGTTGCTGTGGCTGTTGATGTTTCTGCTTGCCATTCCGCTGGTGCTGGTCACCGCCACGCTCATCGTCGGGCTCGTCGCGATGCCGATGGTGGTGCGCTTCGTCGCCGATCGCGATTTCAGCGCGCTCGAGCGGCGCCGCGGCGGCACGTTCGTCGGCAGTCTGGTCAATACGGTGGTGTCGCTGCTGCTGTTCATTCTGCTTGCGCTCGTGACGCTGCCGTTGTGGCTGATCCCGCCGCTGTGGCCGGTGATCCCGATCGTGCTGCTTGGGTTTTTCAATCAGCGCGTGTTTCGCTATGACGCGCTGGCCGATCACGGCAGTCCGGAGGAGATTCGCACGATCGTCAAGGGCGAGCGCCGTTGGCTGTGGTCGCTCGGCATGATCCTCGGCCTGATCGGCTACATCCCGTTCGCAGGCCTGTTCGCGCCGGTGTACAGCGCACTGGCGTTCACCTATTACTGCCTCGGCCGGCTTTCGCAAATGCGCGGCATCCAAATGCGCGGCATCGATTCGGTCCGGGCGCGTCGATTGCGCTGAGGCGCGGAGCTCGCGATGGCCTTCTTCAATCTTTATCACCACAACTTCGTGCGGGTGGCCGCCGCGGTGCCGCGCGTGCATCTGGCCGATCCGGCGGCGAACGCGATCGAGACGGTCGCGCTGATGAAGCAGGCCGCGGCGCAACGCTGCGCGCTGGTGGTGTTTCCGGAGCTGGGGCTGTCGGGCTATTCATGCGAAGACCTATTTCATCAACGCGCGCTGTTGGATGCGTCGGCCGAAGCACTTCGTACCGTGCGTGAGGCTTCGCGACGAGTGCCGGTGATGGCGGTGGTGGGGCTGCCGCTGCAACTCGATGGGCTGCTCTACAACTGTTGCGCGGTCGTCGCCGGCGGGCGGATTCACGGCATCACGCCCAAGACGTACCTGCCGAACTATCTCGAGTTCTACGAGATGCGGCACTTCACGCCGGGCGACTATCCTCCGTTCGATGTGATCGATCTGCTGGGCGAGCGCGCGGTTCCGTTCGGTTCGCGGCTACTGTTTTCGCTGGCCGGACAGCCGCAGTTCAAGCTGCATATCGAAATCTGCGAAGACCTGTGGACGCCGATCCCGCCGTCGTCGTATGCGGCGCTCGCAGGAGCAACGGTGCTGGTGAATCCATCGGGCTCGCCGGTCACGATCGGCAAGGATGCCTATCGCAAGCAACTGGTGGCCAATCAATCCGGTCGCTGCATCGCGGGGTACGTGTACAGCGGTGCCGGATTCGGCGAATCCACCACGGAAGTCGCCTGGGACGGTCATGGTCTGATCTGCGAGAACGGGTCGGTGCTGGCCGAGACCGAGCGGTTCGGTTACGACTCGCAACTGGTCAGCGCCGATGTCGACTTCGACCGCTTCGCGCAGGATCGCGTGCGGCTCACCACGTTCGGTCAGAGCGTGGCGCGCGAGCGCGATCGGATCGAGCGCTTCCGCACCGTGACGATCGAGCTGCCGCTGCCGAACGACGCGGTGCTGCCACTGCAGCGCGCCTACGAGCGTTTTCCGTATGTGCCGAGCGACCCGGCACAGCGCGCCAGCCGCTGCCAGGAGGTGTTCGACATCCAGGTGCAAGGCCTGGTCCGTCGGCTCGAGGCGATGAACGCGAAGAAGGTGGTCATCGGCGTATCGGGTGGACTCGATTCGACCCAGGCGCTGCTGGTGTGCGCCCAGGCGATGGACCGCATGAAACTGCCGCGCGCCAACATCCTCGCGTACACGATGCCAGGATTCGCCACCAGTGCACGAACGCTCAAACAGGCCAAGCAGTTGATGGAGGCGGTGGGCGCAAGCGCGCACGAGATCGACATCCGGACCTCGTGCCTGCAGATGCTCAAGGACATCGGTCATCCCTACGCGCGTGGCGAGAAGGTGTTCGATGTCACCTTCGAGAACGTGCAGGCGGGCGAGCGCACCAGTCACCTGTTTCGCCTGGCGAATCTGCACAACGCGCCGGTGATCGGCACTGGCGATCTGAGCGAGACGGCGCTGGGCTGGTGCACCTACGGCGTGGGTGATCAGATGGCGCACTACAACGTCAACGCGAGCGTGCCCAAAACGCTGATCCAGTATTTGATTCGCTACATCGCGGCGAGCGAGCAGATGGGCAAGGCGGCGAGCAACGTCCTGCGCGCGGTGCTGGCGACCGAAATCAGTCCGGAACTCGTTCCGGCGGGCAAACACAACAGCGGGCAGCCGGCGCAAAGCACGCAGGCGGTCGTCGGTCCCTACGAGTTGCAGGACTTCCATCTCTACTACGTGCTGCGCTTCGGCTATTCGCCGGCGAAGGTCGCGTTCCTGGCGTGGTCGGCGTGGTCGGATGCCGCGCGCGGCAATTGGCCCGACATCCCCGACGGAGAGCGTCGCTCATACACGATTGCCGAGATCAAGCGCTGGCTCGCGGTGTTCCTGCGGCGGTTCTTCCAGCTTTCGCAGTACAAGCGCACCGCCATGCCCAACGCGCCCAAGGTCGGCTCCGGCGGATCGCTTTCGCCGCGCGGCGACTATCGCGCACCAAGTGACAGCGACGCCAAGGTGTGGCTCGCTGCGGTCGAGGTGGTCCCGGAGCGCGAGCCCGTTGCGGCAAAGCCACGCCAGCGCGCGCCGAAGGGCAAGGCGCGACGCGGATAGTTGGCGCACCTTCTCATCACGGAAAGCGATTCGATGGCTCAATCTGGCGCACGCGGAATCGGTTGTCTGATCATCGGCGACGAGATCATCCGCGGCAAACGTGAAGACAAGCACTTCCGCAAGCTGATCGAGATCCTCGGCGCGCGGGGCATGCGCCTGGACTGGTGCCAGTATGTCGGCGACAGCCGTGCGCGCATCACCGCGGCGCTGGCGCGCTCGTTGGGGTCGTCGGATATCGTGTTCAGCTTCGGCGGGATCGGCGCCACGCCCGACGATCACACGCGCCAGTGCGCCGCCGCGGCGTTGGGCGTCGAGTTACGGCTGCATCCGGACGCCGAGCGTGAGATCCGTGAACGCTTCGGCGGCGAGATCACCGAATTCCGATTGCGCATGGGTGAATTTCCGCTCGGGTGTTCGATCATTCCGAATCCGGTCAATCGCATTCCCGGATTCTCCTGCGGCGATCACCATTTCGTGCCCGGCTTTCCGGTGATGGCCTGGCCGATGGTGGAGTGGGTGCTCGACACGCACTACCGCGCACTGTTCGATCGCGTGCCTGAGGCGGATGACTCGGTGATGGTGTACGACTCGGCCGAGAGCACGCTTACACCGCTGATGGAGCAACTGGAGCGCCAGTTCCCCGGATTGAAGGTCTACAGTCTGCCGAGCATGGGCGAAGGCGGTGTGCGCCGCCACATCGAACTCGGGGTACGCGGTGATCCGGAAAAGATTTCCGCGGCGATGATTGAGCTCAAGCGTGGCGTGGAAGCCCTGAACGGCCGCTGGGAGGCTCGTTCGTCGCCGAAATAGCGGGCGTCGCGAGGAACGGTTGGGTCCGCAGGCCTAGCGGGATCACCAGGAAAAGAAAAAGCCCCGGCTTGCCGGGGCTTTTCGTTGCGACGGACAGCTTCGCGATCAGCTGCGGCGCTTGGCTGCCGCGCGAGTCGCTTGCGTCGCGTTCGCGAACTGATGGTCGATCGCGGTGGAGGTCTGCTTGGCGAACTTCGACGCATTGTCGTACGCCGCATTGAACATCGCCAGCGTCGACTTCATAGCGCTCACCATCGCATCGGAACCGACCGGGCTGTTCTTCGCGAACGCCTCGAGCGTGGTGCCGAACGCCTTGTTGAGTTCGGTGGTCTGCGCGTCGAGCGCTTTCACCAGATTGGCTTGCGCCTGCGTGGTGGCGTCGTACACGGTGCGTGCGTAGTCGACTGCTTTTTCGATCGACGGTTGCGCTGCGGCGCTGTTGATCTGCATCAGCTCCTGCGCGTCCTTGGCGGACAGCACCGCGCGCATGTGCTCGGCGGCGTCCTGGAACGACGCTTTGGCGCTCGCCACGTTGACGGCGGCCACTTTCTCGGCAGCGGCAAACTGGGCTTCAGCGATGGCCAGGGCGGTCTCGACGCTCGCTTTGCTGGCGCTCATGAATTTCTCTGGAGTGACGTACATGGGTTATCTCTCGTTCTAGGGGTT
>CADECO010000082.1:8676-9778 GCA_902825905.1 uncultured beta proteobacterium | reverse complement strand
CTCAACCCGGCTCGGCGCAGGCACGCTCATGCGGCACGTGCGCCAGATTCCAGACACGCATGGCCCACTCGAGCAGTTCGGTCACGCCTGCTGGTCCGGCATCGCTCGGCAGACCGAGAAAGCGCAGCGCGCGAGTCAGATTGGCCGCGGCCTGGTGATTGTCGAGCGGGATGGCATGGGTCTGCTTCGAGAGTTTTTCGCCCGACGCATTCACCACCACCGGCAGATGTGCGTAACGCGGCGTGCTCACTTCGAGCAACCGCTGCAGGTGGATCTGCCTTGGCGTGGAATCGAGCAGATCGGCACCGCGCACGATGGTTGAGATTCGTTGTTCGGCATCATCGACCACGACTGCGAGCTGGTACGCGATGAGCCCGTCGGCGCGACGCAGGACGAAGTCGCCGACCTCTGCGGCCAGGTCTTGTGAGACTGGTCCCTGGATCAAATCGTCGAAGCCGATGACGGCGCTGCCGATGCGTACGCGTTCTGCTCGGGCGGACTTGCCTGCCGCCATGCCGGCGCGACAGGTCCCGGGATAGACGTTCGACCCTGCACTTGTTGTGTACCCGAATCGCCTTTGCGAGTCGGCGATCTCCTTGCGCGTGCACGCGCAAGGGTAGGTCACGCCGGCGCGACGCAGTTGATCGAGCGCGTCCTGGTACGCCTCGATGCGAGTGCTTTGAAGCACGACCTCACCGTCCCAGGTCAGCCCATGGGATTCGAGCGATCGCAGGATGCTTGCGGTCGCACCGGGCATCTCGCGCGGCGGATCGATGTCGTCGATCCGCACGAGCCAAGTGCCGCCGTTGCTGCGTGCGTCGAGATAGCTCCCCAGTGCTGCGACCAGCGAGCCGAAGTGCAGGGGCCCCGTCGGAGACGGGGCAAACCGACCTCGATATCGCGACTCGACGGTCATCGAATGTCAACGAAGGTCGGGCCGACCGGCCATGCGACTCCGAGCGCCGTCTCCACGCCCCGGTCAGCGCGAACCGAGTGCGAACTATTGGGCATGATTCGCGTGGGCTTCGACGAAAACAGCACATCCGCTCCCTATACTCTTAACGATCTTGTGACATTGATTGTCGCGCTCTCCCGCCAATGG